>JANMJQ010000014.1:0-5602 GCA_031371445.1 Akkermansiaceae bacterium | reverse complement strand
GGCGGCGCATGGACCGGCACCTTCACCGCGACTGCCGATCAAGCCGAGCCAGCGGGCTACCTCGCCTGCACGCAAACTCCCGACGGCACCATTCATCTCTTATCAAGCCGGCTGCACTATCGGTTTAACGTCGCTTGGTTGAACGAGAGAAAGCGATAGGCATTCACCATGCCTGCTTGTTCCTCTCGTCGTACGGCAACCATAGTAGTGCCACCTGCTGGACCTTCACATCGCTCTTCGCGGGCTTGATTGAGTCCGTTTCCAAAGCGAGCGACGCGGGATCGAATGACGCGGAAATTTTCGCAACATCCTCTTCCAATTCCGCCTCAGCAGCAGCGCGTTCGGCTGCGACAGCCCCCACCTTGGCATCGGCATTGGTCACATCCTGATGTTGCTTGTAAGCGCTTGTCGCTTTGCCGATCGAAGAACTGCCGCTCCTGATCGTGCCCAAGCCGATTTTGCGGCCGAACACCGCACCGAGGATGCCGCCGAGAACGGAAGCCCCCGCTTGCATCGCGGCAGAGCTGGATTCCGCTTTTTGCTTGGCGAGTTGGCCTTCCGCAGTACGCATCCGGGAATCAATGGCGGCCAGCTTTTTCGCCGTGGCGTCACGCAGCTTGTCCACCGCCGCATCGCGAGCCTCATGGGCTTCATGAGTCAACCTCACTCGGAAATCCGCTTCGCTTTCACCCGGCTTGGACCATTCCTTGAGCGCCGGGCACGAGAAGGCATCCGACCTTTCATTGCGATAGAGCCACTCCGCGAATTCCTTCTCAACCTGCTTGTAGTTCGCCGCGTTCATCGCGAATGCAGGCAACTCCGCGAAGGCGGCACCCGGTTTCGGTTGCGATCCATTTTCCTCCAGCTTGAGCGGTGGCGGCAACGACTTTTCCCAATCGATCCCTTTGTCCAAGATCGGATTCACCAGGCGCACGGTCCGCGAATCCTCGGCGGTGGACTTGGACGAGGAAAAGTGCACCAGCCCGACACGAAGCAAGGCTGGCTGATAGACCACGCCATCGACCGGTCCGGCGACCGGCACGAAAATTTCCGTCACTCCGTTGCCAACAACAGGGCGCAGGCTTGCATTGGCGGACGCGCTTGCAGCCATGCCTGGCATCGCCATCGGGTTCGCATCTGCAGTGGCTTTGGAATCCGCGGCTGCGGCCGAAAAATCGCCCCGCTTGGGATCCATCAGCGTCTTGATCTGCGTGCGGGTCAACGGACCTGTTAGATAACTCATCGCCCAGCGGACATGGAACAGTACGGGGTGATCCTCATGCACGTTGTTCATCAGGAAAATCCGGTTGCCGAGGCCTGAGATGAGTTTCTCCATCGAGCCACGATCGAACTGCGCGTTCTGCGTGCCCGCCGCGCCTTCGAGTCCGTCAAGAACGCGCAGCTTGTCGCGCTCGGTTTGCAGGCGTCCTAGAAACCATGTGCCGATGTTGGATAGCGCCTTGTAATCGAGGTCGACGGGATTTTGCGTCGCCAGAAGGCATCCGAGACCAAAGGCCCGGCCCTGCTTGAGCATCGTCATCATCGGCCGCTTCGACGGAGGATTCGCAGTCGGCGGCAGAAATCCGTAGATTTCATCCATGTAGAGCAAGGCACGCAGCGAGGTCGTGCCATTTTGCGAGCGCATCCAGCCGAGCATCTGATTGAGCAAAAGGCTGACGAAGAACATCCGTTCCGCATCACCGAGATGGGCGATGGAAAAAATCGAAATGCGGGGCTTGCCTGCCGGCGTATGTAGCATCGTTGCGATATCAAGCGGCGGGCCATCGAGCCATGTCGCGAAGCCGGGTGATGCGAGAAGGTTGTTGAACTTCAAGGCGAGCGCCTGGCGGGCCTTTTCCGTCATGAACGAGTCCAGATCGATCACACCGATTTTTGTGACATTCGGCTTTTGGACGAAGCGGATCAACGACTCCAGCGTGACATTCATTCCATCCGCCCATGCCTTCTGGAAAATCGCGGCAACCAGCACCGCCTCGGGACTTTGGATCGCATCCGCCTCGACGCCCACCAACGATAGCAATGACGACACCGTGCTCTCGATCCGCTCACCTAACAGTTCCGAGTCCTCCATGATTTCCGGTGGCGGAACTTCCAAAGAACTCAGGATGGAAACCGGTATGCCCATCTTGCTGCCGGGCGTAAAAATGTTGATGTCCACCTTGTCACGCAGCGCCGCGATGCGATCCGGGCTTTGTCCCCAATCCGCCAAACCGCTTTTCCACATCGCCGCCGTGCTGGCAGCGAATTCATCCGGTGACATCCCTTTCTTCGCAGCATCATCCTCGTTGATCCATGGCCGGAAACTTTGACCTGTGAGATCCGGAAACATCAGCATCAAATTCGAGATATCCCCTTTCGGATCGATGCAGATCGCCGGAATATTGTCCATAGCCGCTTCCTCTAACAGGGTCAGGCAAAGGCCGGTTTTGCCGGAGCCTGTCATTCCAAGGACGACACCGTGGGTCACCAGATCCTTCGAATCGTACAGGATCAAATCATCCTGCACCTTCTTGGTCCCGGCATCGTAGCCGCGTCCGAGGTAGAATTGGCCGAGCTTTTCGTAGTCGCTAGAGGAAATTGCCATTGCGAACCTATTACAACGCGGGCCGGGAAAATTTCCAGCGCGGATTCCGCGTTAGGGGCATGGACGCCTACGTCCATGCTGGATGGGACGTAGGCGTCCCATCTCCCTAGGGGGAGCGGAATCGGCGGGCTTTCACTTAAAATTTCCCACCTTCCTCATTTCCAAGCCCAGTCATTCCGCTAGCCTCGGCCAAGAATTCCATGGAACACGCCACCGAAACGGAAGTTGCCGATGCCGCCAAACACCTGCGCTCGCTGTCGGCGGGTTTGAACCAGGTTCTCTTCGGCCAGACGGAACTCGTCGATATGGTCGTCACCGGCGTCCTCGCGCGCGGGCATATTTTGTTAGAAGGCCTCCCTGGTTTGGGAAAAACGGAGTTGGTGAAGGGCCTTTCCAAATTGCTGAAACTCGGCACCAAGCGCGTCCAGTTCACCCCCGACCTGCTGCCCGGGGACATCACCGGCAATCCGGTGCTTCAGGAAATCGATGGCCGCCGCGAGTTCGTGTTCCAACCCGGTCCCTTGTTCACCAACATCGTGCTCGCCGATGAGATCAACCGCGCGTCGCCAAAGACCCAGTCGGCATTGCTGGAAGCCATGCAAGAGCGCCGCGTGACGGTGCTGGGAAAAACCCATGATCTGCCGAAACCCTTTTTCGTGCTGGCGACCCAGAACCCCATCGAACTCGAAGGCACCTACCCATTGCCCGAAGCCCAGCTCGACCGCTTTCTTTTCAAACTGGAGATCACCCGCAATGACGTCGCCACGCTGCAACGCATCGTTTCGCATCGCGAGCTTGGGACCGATCCCCAGGTCGAGCCCGTGATGAGCGCGGAAACTCTAACAGATTTGCTGGAGCTGACGCGGCGGATCTATCTCCCGGATGTGGTAGCCAACTACATTGCCCGCCTGGTGGACGCCAGTCATGCCGGCCAATCGCAGGCATCGCGTGGTATCCGTTACGGGGCAAGTCCGCGTGCGGCCCTGGCGCTGGCATCCGGTGCCCGGGCCCGCGCGCTGATCCATGAGCGCGCCAATGCCAGTTTCGAGGACGTGAAGGCAATCGCTCCCGCCGTGCTGCGCCATCGGATCGTGCTCGACTACAATGCCCGCGTCGAAGGCCTCACCACCAATGACCTTGTCCGCGCGCTGTTAGAAGAAGTGCCCTTCCAAGCCAACGCAACGCCAAAGGTGCTAAGCGCAAAATCTTGAGCTTTAGCTCTGCCTCTCTTCCTGATCACTGCTCACTGATCACTTCCAACTTCTTCCGCCACCCATGCATCGCGTTTCACTCCTGCTAGCCCTTTTCCTCATGCTTCCGCTGCGGGCGCAGGAAACGATGATCCGGCAGGTGTTCGATCCTGTCACGGATACCCATGTGGAAGTGCTCGCATTGTTCTCCACGCCCTCGCCTTCGGGATATTTTCCGGTGCGGGTTAAAATCGCGAACAACCTCAAGGACGATCGGACGATCACCCTCGATTTCGAAAGCAGCGGGGATTACAGCAGCGAGTTGAAGACAAGGTCGAGCTTCAATCTGAAGGCGGCCGGGGGCAAAACGGTTACCCGCGACTTCATGATACCGCTTTGCCCCGGCGATACGAGTTGGGTTCGCGCCGACCTGTCCGGCGACCTCGGCCCGGGAAGCAACACACTCCGGGCAGACTGGGATTCGGGGCAAGCGGCGGTGTTGCTAAGCGAAGCGTTGTTCACCCCCAATGGCTCCGCTCTCGACAGTGGCGTCGCCGGTGGGTCGAGTTATGGCTCCCATCATTTTTCCTCAAAATTCGATCCCAAGCAACTTCCTGACGATTGGCGCGCGTTCGCGGGCTTTGACAGCATCCTCATGACGGACAGTGATTGGACCAACATTCCGCCAGGAGGCCGGAATGCGATTCTCTCGTGGGTCCGTCTCGGAGGCCAACTCATCATCTATTCACCCTCTTCCGCCAAGGAAGCTGCGCTTGGACTTCCGGAAGAGCCGGGCTTCGGCACGATCGCCATTCATCCCATTCCCTCCGATCTGAAAATGTCTCCTGCGGGAGTCATCGCCACAGTCGCGGCAAATCCCAACAAGTCGCACCAACAATCGATGCACAATGACTTCCAAACGTCATGGCCATTGCAGCAACGATTCGGGGAACAGCAGTTTCACTACGCCTTGTTCGTGTTGGTGATGATCGTTTTCGCGATCCTCGTGGGTCCGATCAATTTGTTTGTCTTCGCCAAATCGGGACAACGCCACCGATTGTTCATCACGACTCCCATCATTTCACTGGGTGCCAGCCTGCTGATGATCGCTCTTATCATCCTGCAGGATGGTTTCGGCGGAAGCGGCATGCGACGCGTGCTGATGGAGGTGCGGCCCGATGCCGATGTGAATGCCGCGTATCTCCATCAGGAGCAATTCAGCCGCACCGGCGTTTTGAGCAACTCGCGTTTCACCCTCGACACGCCCGCGTTTTTCCAACCCGTCGTCATCCATGAAAGCCGCTGGGCCCGCTTTACCAACCGGATGAAGGGCAATTTCAATCTCCAACCCGCCGATGGCAAAACGATCGCATCGGGCGACTGGTGGCAAAGCCGATCGGAACAAGGCCACAGCCTTTCCGCCGTGATTCCTACCCGCGGCAGAATCGAGAAGGCTCCCGACGGTTTGTTATCCACATTCGAATTTCCCATCGACACGATTTTCTATCTGGACCCGGCAAACCAATGGCATCGGGCCGACGGCATCACCGCTGGGAAAAAGTTCACCCTGCAAGCTGTCGACGAGTCGATGGTGAAACCTGCGCTGCAGGAGGAATTCGCTGGCTTTGCCGATGCCAACCGTCGCCGACTTGCACTCGCATCCAAGCGCCAGGGCCACTTCATCGCCATCACCACCCACGCTCCCGGCATCGCCACCAACCCCAGCATCCGCTGGAAAGAAACGCGCACGGTCATCACAGGACCAGTTAAGTAAAAGCTGAAAAACTGAAATGCTGAAAAACTGAAA
>JANMJQ010000319.1:0-11621 GCA_031371445.1 Akkermansiaceae bacterium | reverse complement strand
ACGGCGATGATCGCGATCACCACCAGCAACTCAACCATGGTGAACCCGCGCTTCTTCATCGGCGTGGACCAAATTCATTGCCGCGCAGGCCTTGCATGGATTCGTTCATGGCTTCCATCAGCGGTGCCAGGTCGAGTTTGGTGTCGGCGCTGGATTTCTGGAAATAAGCCCGCATGCCTTCGCGGCTGATTTTATCCAACAGCTCGGGGTCCATGGCATCCGCCCGCGCCATGTCATCGCCGGTGCGTCCTTCCTTGATGTCCTTGAGTCCGTCCTCCACGAATTTCTTGCGCTGGGCGGGCGGCATCGCATCGAGTGCTTCCATGAAGCGGCCCATCGATTCCGCGATCGTCAGATTCACGAACAGGGATTTTTCAGACGGACTCATGTTACGGAAAAAGTTTTCGCCGCTGCGGTTGCCGCGGTTTTTTTCCCGCTCCTGGAAATCGAGTTCATTCACCATCGAGGCGATTCTGCGGATTTTCTCCTCGCGGCGCTTTGCCTCCGCGGGATCGGGTGGGGATTCCAGCTTCGACCAGTCCGCGAGATTGGCGGCGATGGCCTCGCGGTTGACACGCTCGGCGGTGATTTTCCGAGAAGCCGCATAGGCCCGGATGCCCCAGACGCAGCCCCAGACGAGCAGCAGAACGAGCGCGGCTTTGATGAAGACTTCCTTCCTTGCCATGATGATCGGACCTTAGGTGATGATGACGCCGGCGCAAGTGGACAAAACCGCTGCGGTCAGCAGGGTCCCTCGATTAAGGAAAATGCCAACCACAGATGAACAAGATGAACGCAGATGAAGTGGATGATTGCTCAGTTCGCTACCATTTGACCCGCCCGTTTCATCACGATCGGGTTCATTTTCATCTTTATCTGCGTCAATCCTGTTCATCTGCGGTTGAATTTATTCTGAATCAGGAGTCGTTCGGGTTCGTTACTCCCCAGTGTGGAGACCCTTGCGCGGTCAGGTTCCGAGTGAAGCGGTGATCAAATCCAGAATACCGAATCGGCCGGTCGCCTCTTTCGACGAGCTGACGACCACCGGTGCCTCGCCCGCGCCGGATTCTGTTAGAAATGCGTCGATGGTCGCGCGGGTCTTGCCGGCGGATTGCTTGTCGGCCTTGGTGAACACCAGCGCGAAGGGCACGCGGGTGGACCGGAGCCAGGCCACGAAATCCAGGTCGATCAGCTGCGGAGTCAGGCGCGAATCGATCAACACAAACACGCGGCGCAGATTTTCACGGCCCGCGAGGTAATCGCCCGCCGATTCGTTGAAATCGACCTTTTCGCTTTTGGAGACCTTCGCATAGCCATAGCCGGGCAGATCGACGAGGCACCATGCGTCATTGATCACAAAAAAATTGAGCAGGCGGGTTTTGCCCGGCGTGGCGGAGACCTTGGCCAGACCATCGCGATTCGTCAGCATGTTGATCAACGACGACTTGCCGACGTTGGACCTGCCGATGAAGGCGAACTCCGAAAAATCCCATTCAGGCGATGAAGCCAAATCACGGGCGCTGGTTTTGAAAACGGCTGACTTAATCTTCACGGTTTGGCGGGCGGGGTGGATGGATTCGCCACGGGGTCACCGGGTTGCATGAACCTCAGCAACTCGGAGGCGAAACGGATGTTGTCCTTCTCCGCGTTCTTTTCCGGCTTGATGGAAAATGGCTTCAACTCGTCAGGAACCGGAGCGCCTATTGTGGGAGGAAGTGCGGCGGCCGTTGGTTTGGCTGGTGCCGCTTTAACTTCGCGATCGGGCATGAGATAGATCGCCGCCGCAACTAACAGAACAACGAGCAACAAGATCACGGAAAAGCGGCGGCTGAGTTGTTTGCGCTGAAGGTCTTTCTCCCTTTCGCGCGACTCAAGCATTTCGCGCAATTCGTCCTCGGAGGGCTCGGTGATGTGTGGATCGCTTTCCATTGATCTCCTTCTCACTTCTCAACACCGGACGGTGCGGCTTCCAAGGAAACTTTTGTAAGCCCCGCCGCTTTGCACATTTCAAGAAGTTCGGTCACACTGCTGTATGGAACGTCCTTCCCGCTGCGAATGCGGATGACCTTGTCAGGTGACGAAGCCGCGACCGCTTTGAGTTTTTCGGCAACCCGTGACGTGTCCAGAGTGGCATCGCCGATCTGGACCAGACCATCCGCGCGCAGTTCGAAGACAAGCGCATCATCGGGTTTCGCGATGGCCGCACCCGCCTTGGACAGGTCCATGATCTCGATGTTCTTGAACTCAATCGGATGGCTCTCGGATTGCAGGCAGAAGTATCCTTCCGAAATCATCTTATCGCCCGCGACTTTCGCGAGAGCGTCCGCATGGGCATCGCCGCCGAGCTGGGGATTGCTGTAGGACATCACTTCCTCGCCATTGACAAAGTGTTTGATGAGTTCGCTGCGATGGACCTCGACTTCAACCGTCACCCATTGCTCGCCGTGGAAGGTTTTGGATTTGGAAAGCATGCAATGCTCGGTGCGCAGCTTGCCGTCCATGACCACCAATGTTCCGGGCGTGCACAGGTTCGCGGTGGAGCGTTCATCCTTGCCATTGCCGCCGAGCAACTGGACTTCGAGCGAGGTTGGGAAATCCTGTTCAAGTTCCATGGTCGCGGGGGCTTCGCTGTGAATCATGATGCCGCTGTTGCGCAGCGCCCAGCCTTCCCCGCCCTTCACCTGTTCGCCGGTGAAGCGGTATTGAAGGCGGAGTTTGTAGTCCGAAAACTTCTTCTCGTAAAACAAATGCCCGAAACGCTTGTCGAAGTTTTCATACTCCGAGTAGCTCACCTTGATCACCCCGTCTTCAACGCGGAAGGTGTTCTTGAAATTCTCGCCAGCGGGGCAGCCACGGATCTTCGGCGACCATCCTGTTAGATCCTTGCCATTGAAAATTGACACCCACTTCTCTTCCGCGCGCACGGTGAGCAGAGTGGTGAGCAAAACGAGGAATGCGGTGGATAGTTTCATGACTTGAGGTATTGGGGTTCAACTAACGGGCTGTGGCAGCAGACCTTATCTTTTTTCAATGGCTACTAAAGTGATATCATCCATTTGGCGGCCATCACCGGTAAATTCCTTGAGGGCCTCCTGCATCCGCGTGAGCACGGCTTCTGCTCCCAGCGGCGCGGCGGCGCGGAAAATATCCGACATCCGTTCCATGCCGAACTCCTCTTCATCCGCATCATGGGCCTCGCGGACGCCATCGGTGTAGAACAGCACGCAATCGCCGGACAACAACTGGATTTCCTGATCGCGGATGACCCGCTCAAAGACCGCACCGGCATCGACGCCAAGCGCGAGGCCGGGCGAGCGGAGCAACTCAACCTTGCCGGTCGCTTCGCGGAACAGCAGGGCGGGATCGTGCCCCGCGCGGGACAAGGTCAGCGTGCCGTTCGGGATATCGAGCACGCCGTAGGCCATGCTGATGAACATATCCTCGCGGATATCCGGAAACAACTGGCGGTTCACGGCGGAGAGGACTTTGGATGGTGAGGTTTCCGTGGGGGCCACCGAGCGCAGCGAACTGCGGCACATCGCCATCAACAAGCCGGCCGGCACGCCTTTGCCGGAAACATCCGCGATGACGACGCCGAAGCGGTTTTCATCAAGCTCGATGTAATCGTAGTAGTCGCCGCTGATCAAACGGGCCGGGAGATTGGTTCCGGAAATGCGGAAGCCGGGCACGCGTGGATCACACTGCGGCAGCAGGACGCGCTGCACGTCGCGGGCATTCCTCAACTCGCTTTCCATCGATCGCTTTTCGTGGGCCTCGCGGTGGATCCGGGCATTGCCGATGGCAAACGACGACTGCTCCGCCGCCGAACGGAACACCGCGAAATCGTTGGCGCTGAATCCGCCATCTTCATGACGGCGCGCCACCACCAGGACGCCTAGATCCTTGTTGGCATGCCGCAGCGGCGAGAGCAGCGCCGAGACATCGTACGTGTAGCGAGTCAGTTCGTCGCGAAAGGCCGGATGATTTTTCACGTCAGGCACATGCACGGGTTCGCCGGCCGCAAGGCAATAACCGAGTATCCCCTCATCGACCGGCACCCGTGACAAGCGGATGTGGCTCTCCAATGCGCGCGGATCGCGCTGCGCTTTTTTCCGCACCTCAACCGGGATCCCGATCAGCGGCGGACATTCTTCGGAGATATAGGACGGGCTCAGAAAATCATTTTCGGAATTGAGAAAATAGACCGCGCCGCCCCGGGCTGTGACCACTTTATCGATGCCATCCACGATGATGCGGGACAGCATCGACGGCGACGGTTCGTTTTCGATGGCGAGGCCGAGGTCGTGAAGGAAGGTGAACATGCGTTGTTCGCCGCCTTCGAGAGCGGAAAATTTCTGGCGGAGACTGCGCACCCGGCGGCGTTGGTTGCGCAAGGCGATGATTAATCCGATGGCGACGACAGTGCCCGCAACGAGCGCGATGACCGTGGTGAAATGCATCGTTCGTGACCCGCAGATTCAAATGCCCGCCGAGGCCGCCGTCATTCCCCGCACTGTTTGTCGGACGGCTTTTCCGTGTCCGCGATTTCGGCTTTCAACATTGTGACGACGGTGGAAAAGGTCTTGGCATTTTTCTCGTTGGCGTCGGAAAGCGTCTGGTGCGCTTCCAGGACATGCTTGGTGCGATCAAACGCGCCCGGGCTTTCGGAATCGGGACTGCGCAGGCCGTCGCGGATGGGCCCTAGGCTGCCCCGCCAGATGGCTGCGGGGGGATCGATTTCCAGAATGAAATCCAGGCCAAGGTCTTCAAGGGAACGCCGGTTGCGGGACCCCGGGTCGGCGATTTGCAAAACCCCGTTGTCACGCGCCGAGAGCCGGGCGGCCATTCCGGCCAGGGTTCCCATGAAGGTGGAATCCATGCCCGTGCAGGCCCCCAAATCAACGACCAGACATCGCTCGCCCGCGGCAATCCGGCCGTCGCCAAATTCTTTCATCGCGGGGCTGTTCAGAAACGAACCTTTGCCCTCGCAGCGGATCCAACTGAATCCATCAAAAATTCCGGTTAAAATGGGGCATTCCGCAGTCATCAAGCAAAAATCCTTAAGCGGCTAGAGCTGGAAATCTTAAATTCGGAGCCCCCCGAGGTCAATCATCCATCCGGGGTTTTGAATTATTGCCACAAATAGGACTGCCGCGAGGCAATTTCACGGCCGCCGCGGCGCAACGTGGCCTTCCAGGCGAGGACTTTGCCGCCCTTGAAATAGTTGTCGCCGATGACCGAGAACTCCGCGGTGCCATCGGCTTCGGAGGCGGGAAAGCTGCGCGCCATCCGTTTGATACGGCTGGCGGTGGCGCCTTGCTGGTATTGGAAAAGCAACTCCACCTCGCCGTTGCCGGCACCGTTCGGATCGCTCCAAACCAGCGTGTAATATTGGCCTAACCGGCCACGGCGCTCCTCCATGCTGACCGCCCCGAACAAGCGTCGCTCCTTTTCCATCCGGACCATCGGATCATCGGTGGAAAGCGGCTTTTGGTCGCGCAACTGGAATTGTTTCACGACCAGTGGATCAGGGACCCCGCACGAAACGAGCAGGCCGGCGAGGAGAATACCGAGGCGCGAAATCACGGGGCATTCAAGCAGCGGCGGAGGCCGATACAAGGCGCAAGTCCGGCCCGCGATTCACTTTTGACGACAGGCCCCGGCAAGCGTTAGTTCCCTTTGAAATGAGCGAAGAGCTGCTAACGGAAATCAAACTCGAATACGACACCCCCCAATTCGCGCACGGACTTTTTGCCAACGATCCGAAAAATCTCGCCTATCTCGAAGCCGTCACCGGAGTCAAAGCCGTGGCTCGCGACGGCTGGATCTCGCTCGCCGGAGACAACGCCGCCGTGGAAAAAGCCCGTTCGGTTTTCGCCGATCTCGAGGCGGTCCAAACCAAGGGCGAACACATCGAGCAGCGCGACTTCAAGCTGGCCGTCGATGCCGTGGCCGCAGCGGGCTCGGTCAGCGTCTCCGAACTCGCGGGCGTGCGTCTGGTCGGTTCGCGCGGGCGCAAGCCGGTGATTCCGCGGACCGCAGCGCAGTTGGATTACGTGCGCGCCATCGAATCCCACGACGTCACCTTCGGCCTCGGGCCCGCGGGCACAGGCAAGACTTATCTGGCGATGGCGATGGGCCTCACCTTGCTCAAACGTCGGCTCATGCAGCGGATCATTTTAACGCGCCCCGCCGTCGAAGCGGGTGAAGCGCTCGGGTTTTTGCCAGGCGATCTCCAGGAAAAAGTCGCGCCCTACCTGCGACCTCTGTACGACGCGATCCACGACATGCTCGATCCCGAGGAAGCACAGCGCTACCTCGACGATGGCACGATCGAGATCGCCCCGCTTGCCTTCATGCGCGGCCGGACCTTGTCGCGATCCTTTGTCATTTTGGACGAAGCGCAAAACACGACTCGCGAGCAAATGTTCATGGCCCTCACCCGTCTCGGCGAGGAATCGCGGATGGTGGTGACGGGCGACAGCACGCAAGTGGACCTCAAGCCGGGCGTTCCCTCCGGTCTAACAGAAGCGCGGCATGCCCTGGTCGGCGTGGAAGGAATCGCGTTCTGTGAATTTACCCGCGCCGATATTGTCAGGCATCCGGTGGTAGGCCCGATCGTGGATGCGTATGAGCGCTATCGGGCGTGATCAGCCGCAGGCTGTAGGTTATCAGTTAATGGTTATTGGTTAATAGGGGGTAATAATTCTTCCCTGATAACCGATAACCGATAACCGAAAACTGCTCACTCCTTCTTCTTCTCCTCCTCGCCATTCGGCGGGAGTGGCACGGAGTCAGCCTTGGGCTCAACCGGCGGAGTTGAATCAGCGGGTGGCAGAGGCTCGACAACGGCGGGTGCGTCAGGATCGATGATCGTCGGAATCGCGCCCTCGGGAGGCAAGCCCGCGGGATCGATGATGGGCAGCGGTTCGCCGACGCCAGTCATGGGCAGCGGCGGATAGACCTGATATTGGCCCGGCCCCGTGGCCGCCATTTGCGGAGCTGCGTTCGGATCTTCAAGCATCAGGGCGGGCACGAAGCCGATTTCTCCGCTGTCCAGTTCGACCTTCACGTAAGTTCCGCTGGCGGAAATCACCTTCATCGAAGTGTTGCGCTTGAGGAGCTTGTCGGCGTCGCTGTTCCCGTTGGGCTTGTTTTTGAAAAACGCGGCATTGTCCATGGACGCGCGGACAAATTGGCCGGCCGAAAAGGTGGGTCCTTGCGACACCAGTTTGGTCGTGCTGCCAGGCTGGCGCAACGGATCGAAGTCGCCGCTGCTGCTCAGGGATCCGGAAAAAGTTCCGCACGAGGCGAGACTCAAAACGACGGCGGCGATGGCCGGTAAGCACTTCATGGTAGCACAATTCTGACACGTCCCGCACTAGTGGTCAACGTCATTTGAGGAGAGAACCCAGAGACCAGAATCCAGAGAAGACACAAGACGGCAAGACACAAGACACAAGAGAAATTAGGCGCTCCGCTCTCTCCGCCGCGCTCCCTCTTCATCGGGTCTCTGGTTTCTGGATTCTGGTCTCTACTCTGCCTTTTTCACTTGCAGCTTCGATGCAACAGCCGCACATCTCGGTCGACAAATCACGAAGGCGTCATGGAATCCGGTGAGAACCCGGAACTGTCGCGCAGCGGTATCCGGATACAAATCCCCACAACGCCAATCGTCCGCAAGGGCGGTGAAGGCGGGGATGAGGTTAAGCCGGGAGTCCGAATACTTGATCCTTCGCTGGCTCGTCACCCGTTGGCCGTTCGCGGCAAGCGGGTCCATGGTCCTCCGCGCAAGGGGATCGACGGGGGATGACCACGGCCGCACCGGCCGGGGTTCTCTCTTCGTGAAGACTGTTAGACACCGAAGAGACACACATGAAATATGACAAGATTGGGATTTCCGCCGTCGTGGGAATCGTCGCCCTACTGCTTAACCCCGCCACGGCCGCGGTGGTAACCTTCGAGGAGTTTGACCTATCCGGTTCCGGCTACTTGAACGACTCAAGCCCGGGCAGCGGCTTCACCAGCGAAGGCGCTACGTTCAAGAATAACTACAACGCGAGCTACGATTCCTGGTCCGGCTTCGCGATTTCAAACCAAACGGACACGACTACAACCGGCTTCTTCAACCAATACAGCGCCTTCCCCGGCTCAGGCGCTGGCGGCACGGCCAACTACACCGTGGGCTATTACTCCGGCTACGAAGATACCACCCACGTGGACTTCTCCTCGACCATCAATCTGGTTGGCATGGGCGCCTCCATCACCAACACGACTTATGCCGGCCTCGCGATGCGGGATGGAGACGGGTTTTCGAAAAAATTCGGAGGCGTCTCGGGGAACGACGCCGATTGGTTCAAGCTCACGATCGAAGGATACGCCGGCGGAATTGCAACCGGCACCAGCATCGACTTCTACCTCGCCGACTTCCAGTTCGCGGACAATTCGCAGGACTATATTTTGGATGAATGGCAGTATGTCGATTTCTCCGCACTCGGAACCGTGGACCAACTGCGCTTCAGCCTCAGCTCCTCGGACAATGGCATCTTCGGCATGAATACTCCGTCGTACTTCGCGCTGGATAGCTTCGTTGTTCCGGAGCCCTCCGCCCTGCTTTACTCGCTGGCAGGACTCGGTCTCAGCCTGCGCCGCAAACGTTGAATCTAACAAGCGGCACTGGCGGCGAACTGTCTTCTCCGCCGGTTCCCATAACTTCATTTCATTCGCGTGATCCCATCAGCAGGAAAACTCGGCGTCCTGGCGCTCGCTTTGAGCGGCGGTGCGTGCGTGGCCGCGGGTCCGTATTCAAAGGCGATCAACGACCCGTTGAGCACCACTGACGCCCCCATCCCCGGCTTCGTCGGACCGAATGGCATCGGCAAGGCACGGCTCGACACCTTCACCGTGGATGGGACCGGCCAACCGATCTATCAGAACCCGGCCAACTACACGAATCCGCTCTTCTTTGCCTGGGCGGAAACCGTCGCGAACTACCATCGCTCCGACAGCGATGTTCCGTTCAACGATCCCTCGCTGGCACTCGGCCCTGTCACGGGCGATCTCTTCGATGTGGTGTCGCTCGGCGAACTCAACAACGCTGCCATCAATGCGGGATTACCGCCAGGGACCATCACGCTGGAATTGGCGAAACCCGTGCGCAATCTAACAGGCGCGGATTTTGTCATTTTCGAAAATGGCATCATCGCCCAAACCAACTACGGCGGTGCTGGCGTCGGTGGCATTTTCGGTGAGCTCGCTTATGTCGAGGTTTCGGCCAATGGCATCGATTTTGTCCGCTTCCCCTGCGCCTCCTTAACCGCTGCAGCCGTCGGCGGCTACGGGTCCATTGATGCAACGAACGTGCGCAATCTCGCTGGCAAACATGTCAACGGCAACGGCGATTCATGGGGCACTCCATTCGATCTGAGTGAGATTGGCTTGCCGCAAATCACTCATATCCGCCTCGTGGACATCCCGGGAAAGGGAACGTTCTTAGACAGTTCCGCGCGCCCGATCCGTGATCCATGGACTACCTTCGGCTCCGGTGGATTCGATCTTGAGGCCGTGGGTGCTATTTCAACTGGGATGACATTCAACGAGTGGCCGCAGCTCGCGAAGCTCGCTGCGGAAGATCGCAATGCCTGCGCGGACCCGGATGGCGACGGTGTATGCAACCTGCTTGAATATGCTTTCGCATCACTCCCCTGGAAAGCGGACAAGCCGGCTCCCACACTTGGTTTCACCGCCGGCCATGCCGAAATCACTTTCACGCGCGACGAGCGTCTAACAGATCTTGTTTACGAAGTGCAGACCTCCACCGGCACCGCCCCCAACGACTGGACCACAATCGCGAACAGCAGCGCCGGAGCTCCCATGCAGGGAGTGAACGGCAATGCCCCGGTGATTTCGGAAGTCTCCGCGGAAAACATCTTGAGCATCGGTGTCATCCGCAAGGTGACCGTGCGCGACACCGCTCCCATGGCTTCCAACGCGCGCAGGTTTTTGCGGGTGAGGGTGACCACTTCTTCATTACCCCCAGTCGGCGAATGATTGGATCGCGGCATCGTTCAATGCGTTTCACCGGAGGCTTCACTCTGGTTGAGCTGCTCGTTGTCATTGTGATCGTCGCGACATTGGCCGCTCTCGCTTATTCCGGCAGCAAAAGGCTGATCACCAACGCCCGCATCATCGACAGCTCTAGCAACCTTCGCTCCCTTGCGATCGCGAACGCGAACTATCTTTCGGAGTACGGTGTCTATTGCCCTGCGGACGATCAAACCAACAACCGCCGCTGGCACGGTGCCCGCAGTTCCAGCAGCGGACCATTCGATGCCACCAAGGGATTTCTCTCGCCTTACCTCGGCAATAGCATGCGGGTAACGATTTGCCCGTTGTTCCAGGCGATGGTCAAAGGTTCCTCCAGCTTCGAAGACGGCAGCGGTGGCTATGGCTACAATGCCGCTTACATTGGCGGCCTGCCCGGGGGCGCTTACGACAAGGTCACCAAAATCCGCGTGCCCCAGCGGGCCGCCAACGTAACCAACCCGTCACGCACCGTCATGTTCGCCACCACCGCCTATGCGCAAGCAACGGGACTGCAGGAATACCCGTATTGCGAGCCGCCCTTCTGGGACTTCGGCTCCGGTCCATCGGGCTCCGCTCCGACACCGAGCGTGCATTTCCGCGCCAATGGCAAAGCCCTCGTTGCCTGGTGCGATGGCAGTGTGACCGCGGAAGCGAAAAACGATTCGGCTGCAGGCGACAACCCCCACGGCGGCGATGCTGAAAAAGGGAACCTCGGATGGTTCGGCCCCACTGAAAACAACGGCTGGTGGAATCCTAAAAACTGAAATCTATAACAGCTTTTCTGCTAGAAAGCGCGTGAGCAGCGAAACCGCAACCCGCGCCAAGGCCGGGTTGTAGCGAACACCCTCATCCCGCATGAATGCATGCGCGGCGTTGAACTCGTGCCATTCGAAATCCACACCGCCGTCCTCAAGCGTTTGATGAATCAACCGCCGGCCTTCGACGGGCACATGCGGATCCTGCCGGCCGAATACCACCAACAACGAGGCCTTCATCGATGGCAAACGATCCAAGGTGTCATCGCATTTCCCCAAGCCAAGCGTCCGCGTGTGGATGTCGGTGGGATAAAAGGCGCCGGTCGCCAGCACCTGCGGATGAAACCCCGCCCGCACCGCCAGATGGCCGCCGAGGCAAACGCCGAAGCTCGCGATTTTTCCCGTGCATGAGGGATGACCTAACAGAAATTTCACCGCCACATCCGTGTCCTCGTCATAGGAAGCGATTTCCTTCTCAACCTTCAACGCATTGCCCCGCGCCGTGCCTTCCGGATCATAAGCCAACACCGTGCCCAGCGGCTCGAATTCATGATACACCTCGGGCACCGCGACTAAATAACCCTCCCCCGCCAGAGCCGCCGCGGTCCGGCGGATCGGGCCGGTTGCTTGGAATATCTCGGAATAGAAAATCACCGCCGCATAACGCGAAGCTCCGTCCGGAATGAACAAATGCACCCGCATCGGCCCGCGGCTTGTCTTTAGATCGACATGGGATTCAGTCAGCGTGGCCATGGCGGAGTGTCATCACGTAGGCCGATC
>JANMJQ010000291.1:0-6549 GCA_031371445.1 Akkermansiaceae bacterium | reverse complement strand
AAGTGGAGCGGATCGGCGATTGAAAAACAAACGATACAAACAAAATGAAATTCAAAAAGATATTCACCGTGGGGCTCTGCTCCGTATTCGCCCTCATGACCGCTACGACGATCCCCGCGCGGGCCGAGGAGGAGAAGGAGGAGAAGACCGTGATTCCGGATACCGTGGAAGCCATCTGCAAGGCCATTCACGAACATCACATGGAACTGACGGCAACGGTTAAGGGCAAAAAGCTTGCCGAGGTGCATCACCACGCTTTCGCCATCCGCGATCTCGCCAACGCGCTGCCCGCCAAGGCAGCAGCCGACAAGAAGAAGGCCGTTGAAGGCACCGCCAAGAACATCACCAAACTTGCCGGAGAATTGGATGAATCGGGTGACGCGGGTGACCAGGCCAAGACGGAAGCCAACCTCAAGAAAATGGATGGTCTCCTTACGGTATTGGACACTCAGATGGGTCAAAAGCCCATGGAGATGCCCGAAAAGAAGTAACCGCCATTCAAAAAGTCAAAGGCTGGCGGCGGTCGCCGCCGCCAGCCATTTCCTAACGCTGCTCGCCTCGCTGCCGACCCATGGAAAAGCAAAGCAAGCCGCACCACAAAACAACAAATACCTCCAAGATCATGTCACACCAAAACTACCAAAGCTGTATAGAAGCCTGTAACGAGTGCGCGTCCACGTGCGAACATTGCGCGGAAGCCTGCCTGGATGGCAACGACGTCCAAATGATGGCGCTGTGCATCAAACTTGACCATGACTGTGCGGACATATGCGGTCTGGCCGCGCGCCTGATGGCGCGAGGATCCCGTTTTGCTAACGAACTCTGCGCATTGTGCGCAAAAATTTGTCAGGCATGTGGCGACGAATGTTCCAAACATGCCATGGATCATTGTCAAAAGTGCGCGGATGCTTGTCGCAAATGCGCTGAAGAATGCTCGAAAATGTCATCGGCCAAACCCGGCGGATGCTGTAGCTGACAAAACATGTGGGGTTGGCGGCACCCGCTCCCGCCAACCATTCAACTCGTAAATCAAAACAAATTCTCCGCCCGGGAGGGCGACCATCATTCAGGAGAATAGAGAGGCGCAAGATGGAGGAAAAATGGGATGTGATCATAGTGGGGGCCTGTCCCGCAGGACTGAATGCGGCACTCATTCTGGGTCGCTGCCGACGGCGCGTCCTATTATATGATGCCGGCAAGCCCCGGAATGCGGTGTCCAAGGGATTGCACGGGTTCCTATCACGGGACGGAATTACGCCACAGGAGTTTCTGGCGATGGGCCGTGAACAACTTCGGAAGTATCCGTCGGTCACGATTCTAAACATCGAAGTTGTGGACGCGAAGCGGGACGGCAGTGGATTTGAGGTTTTCCAGAGCGATGGTGCCCGGGCTTGCTGCCGAAAGCTTATCATCGCCACCGGCTTGATCGACAATCTACCAGACGTGCCGGGAATGAAGGAACTATACGGTCACAGCGTTTTCCTGTGCCCGTATTGTGATGGGTGGGAGATGCGGGATGCACCTCTGGCGGTTTATGGACACGGCAAGCACGGCGTCGAGTTGGCCTTGGAGCTCACACTCTGGAGCCAGGACATCGTGTATTGTACGGACGGTAAGCCGATTACTGACAAGGAATCCTTCAATCGTTTGGAGCGCAATGGGATCTCCGCGCGCCACGAACCAATCCAATACCTTGAAGCGACGGACGGGATTCTCCGGCAAATCGTATTTGAAACGGGTCCCGCCCTTGCCAGACGCGCGCTTTTCTTCAGCAGTTGGCAACACCAGCGCTCCGATTTGCCGCAAAAACTCGGCTGCACAATCACGGACGAGGGATTGGTAGCCACCGGCGAGTTTGAAGCGTGCGATGTGCCCGGACTATATGTTGCGGGCAATGCCTCCACCTCTCTCATGCAACTCAGCATTGTGGCCGCCGCCGAAGGGGTTGAGGCGGCATTCGCCGCCAATGATGCACTCATGGATGAAGACCTCGTCCAGTAATATCAGTGCGCGAGGCCGATGAACCAAGCTGCTACTGGCCCGCCCATTTCATCAGCATCTTGCGCTCTTCGGTCTGGGTCTTGATGATCTTACCCGCGAGTTCCTTCACTTCGGGATGTTCGGCACGATTCAATGCCATCCCGGCCATGTCGATCGCACTCTGGTGGTGAGCGGCCATTTCCATGGCGAACAAGCGATCGAATTCCGACCCTTTCGCCGCTTCCAATTTACTCATCGATTCCGCCATCATTTTTTCCGCGTCACCCTTTGCTTTGTACATTTGGGGTGAGGAAGCATGCCATTTCTTCAACCACTCCTTCATTTGAATGATTTCGGCTCCTTGCGAGGATACCATGCTGCCCGCCATTTTCTTCAACTCGGGGTTCTCCGCGCGGCTGTCCGCTAGCTTTCCCATAACCACCGCCCTCTGATGGTGCTCGACCATCATCGCGAGAAAGGAGGCTTCGAATGCCGCGCCCTTTTCGTCCATGAGTTCTGCCATCATGGGATCATGCGGGTTGGAGGCTGCGGGCTTTGAAGGTTCAGCGGCGAGGGTGCTGAAGGAAAAGAGGGGACCGGCGAGAAGCATTCCCAGCGTGAGTGTGATTTTGATTTTCATGGCGAGGCGGAGTTAGGTGTTCAATTGGATCAGCCGTTCCCAATCGTAGGTAACCGGCATTGCAATAAAGCCCGGTAAACCGGAGTGTAAAACGGAAAGTTCCGCGCAGCCGCTGGTATTTATCTCGCAAGCCGATCAGTGGCCACTGTGATCGTGTCGCCCGCTTTGGCAGGACAGGGCCGTCATGAAAACGCTTCGCGCCACCCGTCATCGGGGGCATGATCTCGTCTGCGCCAGATAATTGTCCCCCGACATCCGGCCCCAACCGAACCAACACGATCCAATGAAAACCATACTATTGACCACGCTTCTTGGATTAACCCTCTGCATGGGCGGAGCCCGTGCCGCAGACGAAAAGGAAAAGAAGGACAAGGATGCCTACCCGCTGACGACCTGCGTTGTCTCGGATGAAAAACTGGATGAGATGGGTGAGCCCTATATCTTCAAACACGACGGCAAGGAAGTGAGGCTCTGCTGTAAGAAATGCCTGAAGAAATTCGACGCCGATCCTGAGAAATACATGAAGAAAATCGAGGACGCGAAGCCTCAGGAAAAGAAACCCGAAGAGAAGAAACCCGAAGAAAAGGAGAAGAAATAGAACCTGATCCGGCCACGATGACGATTCCTATCTCCTCGTGGCCGGAATGGCTCTTCGACCACAGCCGTCTTGTGTGGTCTTTTCCCCGTTCCAGTGCCTTTGACATTGGAAGGAAATTACGGAACCGGAACGGTTATCATCGAGATTCCAGAGACAACCGATAAGCCACGGTTGTTAGTGCAGGTTTGGTATCCATCCCCACAGTTTTGAAATCCGACATCGGTTCCATGGCTGCCCGATCAACATCCGTTTGCCGGTTTTCCATCGCACTCTGATCGAGCGCTTGATTGAAAACAAAAAACCGCCCGGATGACTGGTTCACCGGACGGATGGGACAAAATGGATCAAGTCGATTTATCTTTTCATGGACTGAACATACACTCTTTGCCCTGACCCAGTAACAGCGGTGCCAGAATCAGAACAGACAAAGCGCAAATTCGCGTCTCCCAAGGGACCATAAGCTTTCCAGTTTCACCGCATTGTCGCTTCAGTCTGCCGTGAATCGCTTCTGACGACATCTAACAGGTTTGGCAACTTTGATGCGCTGGCACCGGGATCCGCGAGTCGGGCCAAACCGTAGATATCATTCGCGAAGCTTCATTCATCCGGGGCAGTTCGGAACGCAGCCATCGCGCACGGACTAGCCGGGGAAGGCGCGTTCGAGAAAATACAGGAACACAGTGAGCAGTGCTGCGAAGGCGAAAGCAAATGGCAGCCGCGGAAGAT
Organism: Akkermansiaceae bacterium; assembly: GCA_031371445.1. Classification (GTDB taxonomy): domain Bacteria; phylum Verrucomicrobiota; class Verrucomicrobiia; order Verrucomicrobiales; family Akkermansiaceae; genus Luteolibacter. Next base: position 2,605 of record JANMJQ010000291.1, on the reverse strand, counting down.
GCAGCAGGTCCGGCAGCATGAGCTTGCCCTTGTCGCCCCACTTCTCGACCGTGCGCTTGAGCAGGCCTGACATTTCCGCAAATAGATAGGAACCCGCGATCAGGCCGACAATCCCGAAAATCACATCCCAGCTTCCCTGGCCGAGCGCGGCCGCGCCGGTGCCGGGACAGTAGGCCATGAGCGCGAATCCGGCTCCGAATAGCGAGCCGCCCATGATCTGCGCGCCGATCCGCGTGGGCTGAAGATGAAGATTCACCTTCGCGAAATGATGCAGGGTGAAGACACCTATCATTCCCACGATGATCGCCGACATCATGACTCTAACAACGGTGTAGTCCTGAAGCAGCAACTGGCCTAGCAGGACATTGTATTTTCCCACGCCGCCTTTCTGCAGCAGAAAGCCGAAGGCCAAGCCAAACAGAATGGCGCCCACGAGCTTCCCGCCGCCTATGGGTTTGGCTGGCGGCTCGCTAAATTGCTTCACGATGTCTCCGGGGTCAATCATAAGACGGTGTAGAGCAACATGGCGGTGGCGATGCCGGCGATGAACATGCAGATGACGGTGAGCCACGAACCGGCATTGAGCTGCATGGTGCCACTGATGCCGTGGCCGCTGGTGCAACCGCCTGCGAGGCGTGCACCGAATGCCATCAGCACGCCCCCGGCGAAACCGATGATGCCGCGCAGGGCGATGCTGTCGCCAAAGCGGTCCACCCACATCGGGTGCAACCACTCATTGCGAATCTCCCCGCCGGTCCAGGCCGCGATAAATCCGCCGACGATGGTGGAAAGGACGAACACCAGTCCCCAATCCACGCTTGGCGGATTGGTTTTATAGTAGGCCAGCGATTCGGTGTGGCGCTTGGCGACAAGCTTGCCGATGAAGCCGGCGAGAGTGGCATAAAAGGAGGAAGCTCCGATGGGTTTGTCCGAGAAATAGAAGGTGAGCCATGACAGCACGCCGATGCCCGCGCCGACCAGATAGGGGGACCAGGCAGCGCCATCGTAATGCTGTGCGTTGACGCCGAAGTCAGCGGCGCGGGCCAGCGTGGTCAACGCCACCATGATGGCTGGAACGAGTCGTTTCATGAGTCGCCTCTCTGGATTGGAAATTTTGCGTTCTTCCACGCCTGCCAGCTACCCGGTACATTGCACACGCGGGTAAAACCTTCCTGCTTGAGGATGCTGGTGGCGATGCTCGCACGGTAGCCGCTATCGCAATAGACAGCGATGGGTTGCAGCTTGTCGAGGCCGGTGGATTTCTCGCGGAGCTCTGGCAGAAAGATGTGAGTCGCGCCGGGGACGTGGCCTTCCTTCCACTCGCCCGGGGCGCGAACATCCACGATCTGCAACGGCGTTTCGGGCTCCTTGATGTCATGCACCGTCATCTGACCCACATCGTCGAGCGGAAATCCGGCGTTGTCCCACGCGGTCATGCCGCCGACGAGGTACCCGGCAAATTTTGTGAAGCCCGTGCGCAGGAAAAGCGGCACGACCTCCGCGAGCTTGTCATCGCTATCTAGCACCAGCAGTATCGGTTTCTCCGGATCTAGCAGCCAACCCGCCCAGATCGAAAGCATGGGAGTGCCGCCGATGTTGAGCGCGCCAGCGATGTGGCCGCCCCCGAACGCCAGCATCAGCCGCGTGTCCACGAGCACGCCTCTTTTCTTGTCCAGCGCTTCCTGAAACGCTTTTGGCGGCAGCCCTGGCACGCGGGGCAGGTTCCCCAGGATCTCGGGGCCCTTGGCGTTCACCTTTTTCATCAGCGGATAGTATTTCGGCACCGGCGGGGCGCTGCCGAGAGCGTGCTCCTTGAACTTTTGAAAGTCAGTGAACTGAAGGTATGGGTTGAATTTCCGCTCGTAGCCGATGGTGCTTTGAAGGCGGTCCCCGATATCCGCCCCGCATGGCGAGCCGTGGCCGTGGGCGGGGAAAATCGTCACGCCGTCGGGCAACGCGAGGTAGAATCCGCGCAATGTTTCGAAGAGTTGTTTGGTGAGTTCCTCCGTCTCGCTCGACCCCAACAGATCGGGACGGCCCGCGGAGTTCACGAACAGCGAATCACCCGTTAGGACACCCCACGGGCTTTCCGCGTGATCGGTTTCCGCAATCAGATAGCTAACATGCTCCGGCGTGTGTCCCGGCGTGTGCTTCACGGTGACCTTGGATTTGCCGAAGGTGAACTGGTCGCCGTCGGCAAGTTTCTCATGAACGAAGCCATAGCGGGCATCGCCCTCATGGCTGAGGAAAATTTTCGCGGAGCCCAGGCGGGCACACAGTTCACGGGCACCGCTGACAAGGTCGGCATGAATGTGCGTTTCGAAAATATGGGTGATGGAGACCTTCTTTTTCCGAGCGAGGTCCACGTATTTTTGCACGTCGGGCGTGGGGTCGAACACTGCCGCAACCCCGGCGCTGTCGTCGCCGAGCAGATAGGAAAGTTCGGCAATGCCTTCGGTCTGGATGCGTTCGAATACGAGGGGCATGGGAAATGGGCCGAGGTTCGAGTGGAAGAAGGCTTAGAAACCAAGTCGCATCGCTGGATGACTTCTGCAACGGGATTTCCCGATGGATTAAGGCGACGTCTGTCGGCTCGATCTGAAGC
>JANMJQ010000232.1:0-3799 GCA_031371445.1 Akkermansiaceae bacterium | reverse complement strand
CGCAGTTCCCGATGCACGGCGATGGCGGCGGCGATCACGTTTCCGGTCAATTCTTGATGTGGCAGCTCTTTTTCCATATCGATATCTCCGTCCCTCCTTCTTTTCTCCATCCCTCCGTGGTCAATTCTTTTGTCTCCCCTTCATCCACTTCCTGAAATCCCCACCATGCCATTCGGGAAGAGTGCGTTGGCCGAGCCAGTCCTGGAGAGGTTTGACGGGCGCGACCTGGATGGGCAGGTGGTTCATCGCCTTGGACATGTTCATGGCGGTGCGCCAGAGCGAGGGTGAGGTGGCGAGGGTTGCGAAGGGCGACATCGGGATGGCACCCGCGGATGGAATGGATTCGCGCTTGGCCTTGTCGCGGAGGCGCAGCAGCAGGTCGGGGATGGGGATATCCACCGGACATACTTCATTGCACGCGCCGCAGAGCGATGAGGCTTTGGGCAGGTCCGCGAGTTCGGGGAAGCGGGAGCCGAAGAGAATGGGCGATAGCACCGCGCCGACCGGGCCACCATAAGTCGAGCGGTATGCATGGCCCGAGGCCTGGCGATAGACCGGGCACACGTTCTGGCAGGCACCGCAGCGGATGCAGCGGAGGATTTCCTTGCAGTTCGAGGCGAGGACATCGGTGCGGCCGTTGTCCATGAACACGACATGCATGTGCTCCGGCCCGTCAGGCTGGTTGGCGGCGCGCGGACCGTTGATGAACTCGGTGTAAACCGTGAGTTGCTGGCCTGTCGCCGAACGACCTAACAGATTCAGGAAAACCCCCAGATCCCTCTCTTGCGGTATGATTTTTTCGATGCCGACCAGCGCGATATGCAGCGGCACCGGCGCCATGCCGAAGCGCGAGTTGCCCTCGTTGGTGGCGAGTATCATGCGGCCCGTATCCGCACATACGAAGTTCGCACCAGTGATGACGGCCTGGGCCTCCATGTATTTCCGCCGCAAATGCACGCGCGCGCGGCGGGTGATCGTTTCCGGATCGTCGTTGTAATCCGCGGCGATCCCTTCGCGCAAAAACGTCTTCGCGATGTCGCGGCGGTTTTTGTGGATGATCGGTTTGACGATGTGCGAAGGCTCGTCGCCATCGAGTTGGATGATGAACTCGCCCAGGTCAGACTCCAGGCACTCGACACCATTTTCGATCAGAAACGGATTGAGATGGATTTCCTCGGCCGCCATCGACTTCGACTTGGTGAGCTGGGTCACCTGATGATCGCGGAGAATCGACAGAATCGTCTGGCGTGCGTCCTCGTCGGTCGAGGCGTAGTGAACCACAACGCCGCGGGCTGTTAGAGATTTCTCCGCTTGCTCCAGGTAGTCGCCGAGATGATGCAGCGTGTGATCCTTGATCGATGCCGCCAAACGCCGCAATGCATCGGGATCCGGATAATCCTTGTGCAGCACGTAGTAACGTTTGTCGGTGCCTGCCGCCGAGCCATCGATGACGGAATGCTGCTTCTCGTCGGAGATATCGCGCGCGTATTGGTCGATGGGTTGAATGCCGATCATAACAGCAAGACTTGGGATCAGTCGCCGATGGGAAGCGTCCGGATGCGAACATTATGTGGAGTTACTGACATGACGCAACCAGAAGTCAGCGAGTCGGCAAAATCTCGCGAAAGAGTTAGCAGAAGGTTGGTCAGGGCAAGCCCCTTAAGGCCTTCAATGCGCAAACGGATAATAGAAGGTTCGACGGCACCGGATTTCGCCAACAAGACATGAAAATCTGCGTCCAAGGTTACAATGATCCGCTTTTCAACCCTTCCATATTGGATGATTTCGAAATCAGGAGCATTCCACCTGTCGATTTCGCCAACATGAATTGCATCTTCTCCCGCATGCCGAAGATTTTTGGCCGTGCTGCGGGGAAGTCCTTGATCAAGTAACCAGCGCATCTTCCGGTAAAACTACGATTTGATCAGGCAGAGAGAGAGCGGCGTAATGCAGAGCCTGGGAAATGTCTTCGTCTTCAAGCTCGGGGAATTCATTTTTCCGCTCATGTGCATCTGGATAAAGTGCGGCGATTTCCAAAACGCGCCTGACAGTCATTCGCATGCTGCGGAGACAAGGTTGCCCATTCATGATTTGCGGATCACAGGTGATGCGGTCGAGTGCGATCATGGCTGAAACTACGATAGGATGGATGGGAAGGCGAGAGAATCGCGAGGAGGCAGTGAGTTGCGGAGGATTTGGATGGCGTGAAGATGCTTGATGGGGCGGCCCTGGGTTTCCGCGAGGCCGTTGAGATGCATCAGGCAGGACATGTCGCCGCTGACGAGGATGTCGGGTTGGGTTTCGAGGATATGATCCAACTTCAAGGTGCCCATGCGGCCGGAGATGTGCGGGAATGTGACCGAAAACGTGCCGCCAAATCCGCAGCATTGCTCGCCTTGGCCGAAGGGGATGACGGTGACGTTGCCGATCGATTCTAACAATTTCCGTGTGGCCTCACCGCTGCCGGTTCCGCGGCTATGGCATGAGCGGTGGAAAGCGATTCGCGTGGGAGCCGCCAATTTTCCCTGCCATGTTTTGATTCCGAGGCCGTTGAAAATGTAGTCCATCACTTCCCATGTCCGGCTTGCGAGCGAGTTGACCGCGGGGTCCGGTTGCTCTTCGAATTGCAGCAAGTTGCCATGAAAATTCATCGCCGCGCATGAGCCCGATGGGACAATCACGGGCTGATCACCCGCAAACACGCTGGCACAATGCCGTGCCACTTTTCGTGATGCGTTCCAATCGCCCGAGTTGAAAGCAGGTTGCCCGCAGCACGTTTGGTTTTCCGGGAAATCGACGGTCACGCCGAGATGCTCGAGCACCTCCACGGTTGCCTTGGCCACGTCGTCGTAGAAGGCATCGCAAAGACAAGTGCCCATCAACAGCACGCGTTTTCCGGGGGGCAGTGGCAACTTGGCGGTCATGAATCGTGGATTTGGTGCCCGTTGCGGACACGCTGGAAGTGTACGACTTGGTGGCGAGGGAACAATCTGCAATCCGCGGTAGGGAAAATTCGGACAGCAGGGGGCATTCTGCATCCAACAGGTGCAGATTCTGGCGATGCACGGTGAAAAATCGGGAAATCCGGAATTTTTATATCTCCAAGCTGCTCACGCTTAGAACTTCAAAAGAGAGAGCGCAGTTGGCAGGAAACGTGCGTAACCAGACTGCAATCACCCTTCCCATGCTCAACTGGACCATCACCTTCCTGATTCTCGCCGTCATTGCGGGGGTCTTTGGATTTACCGATTTGGTCGGCGCAGCAGCGGGAATTTCTCGAATCCTGTTCGTCATATTCTTGATACTGCTTGCGATTTCGGGCTTCAGCCGCGTCCTCGCTAGCTGGAGATCCTGAGGGGCGGGCGGCCCGGGGGGACCGCCGCCCTATCTAGCGATTTTCGTGCAACCTGCGCCTCTGTTGCGTGTGAAGCCCATCCTAATTCCAACTGATTACCAAGTGATTACATCAGAAATCCAAGGGTTGGCATCTTGATTGCGAGAAGTGGTTCGGCGGAGCCCCTCCAATCAAACCCCGCTAACTCCGTCTCCAGCCGCTCTTTCTTTCCCCTCAACTCTCAACCATCAACTCTCAACTTCTTCCAATCGGCAAAGCGCTGTGGATTTCCTGATCCGGCGATTCGTTCCATCCCTTTTCACCCCGGATAAATGCGAATCGCCGGGCAGGCACAAACGCCTCATCCTTGTAGTGATGATGGATCGCCTCGATGCGGTCGGGTCCGATGGCGAACTCATGAAAGCCCTGCGGCTCGCCCTTCAGCCGCGTCGATGTCACGGTGGG
>JANMJQ010000245.1:0-21397 GCA_031371445.1 Akkermansiaceae bacterium | reverse complement strand
GAGCGGCTTCTCATCGCTTTCGATGCGTTGCGGGCCGGTGATTTCACGCCACAAGGTCCGTTGATGCCGTCCTTGGAAATCGAGATTCGCGAGGGCGCTTCGTTCGGACCGCCAAGCGATGAACCACAGGATCGCCCGCGGAAGAAATCCCCAGATGAGCACTGCGTCTAACAGAAATTCCCACCATGCGCCCGGGCCGGGTGCGAGCCCTGAGCTGTGTCCCGGCAACCAGCGGGTGGCATCGATCACCGCATCACTTGGCACTGCATCGGGCCACCATGCGGACCAGGGAGCTGATAGAAATTTCACCACATTTCCCAACAGCGTGCGCATCGCGAGATCAGTGGTGGTTTCCCAGAAGAAGCCCACATGCTTGAGCAGGACCAAGCCCGCGAGACCCGAGATGATGCCGATGTTGAAGCACATGCCCGCCGCCTGCACCAGGCGCGCGAGTCGCCACAACATGGCTGCACGCGGTGTGCCGCCGCTGTCCATAAGGCCATGCCACCATGCGTCATCGCGGTTGCCGGCCAGCTTGCGCGCGAGTTTGCCGACAAGCGATTGCACCATGCTGAAACCATCCGCCGCGCGGTGGCGCACGAGCCAGGCGATCAAGGCGACCAGCAGCACCAGCCATTGGACGCCTAACAGAATGGCCATGAAGAGGGTGACGTTGATGCCGCCGCGTTCGCCATCTAACAGACCGATCGCTGACGAAGCTCCTGCAACCAGCATGAAGATCGAAAGGCCCGCGCCGGCAAGTCCGAGCCCCGCCGCGAATTTCCGGCCCGCTGATTTGTTGGGAATCCCATCCAGCCAAACCCGCAATCCCGCGCGCCTTGCCGCCGCGCCATCCTGGCCACGCACGGCCGCCGCGACCGAGGCCCGCATGTCAACGGATGGCACGGCCTTCGTCGCAAGCGCGTGCTCGAAATCCACCAAGCTCTCCAAGGTCCACCGCGGCGCGTTTTCGGTCATCGGTGGATTAAGAGAAGAAGTTGATGGTTGAGAGTTGATTGTTGATAGTGGGAAGAAGGCTGAATGCTGGCCTTTTTATAGTCGGGAAATTCAATCAACAATCCAGTCTCTTATCTGCGTCCATCTGCGTCCATCTGCGGTTAAATACTTCTTCCCGATTATTAACACAGGCTCTCAGCCGCGTTTTGCGCTTTGCTTGCGGAACAAGGGCAGCAGTTCGGCATCCATCCAGGCGAATGCGGCATCGATCCCCTGCTCGCGATAAAGTTTGCCGATGCCTGCCTCAACGCGCGTCGGATTGCCAAAAGCACTCAGGAAATCGTTGGAAGTCAGGCGCGTGAACCACTCGCCATCCATGAAGCCGCGTTCGCGCAAAACGAATTGGCGGGCAAACAAGGCGAGCACCGCGTCGCCAACCCACGCGGCTTCACGTTCAAGGCGCAATTCTTCGGCTTTCGGGCTCACGGCGGGAGATTGCATCATCCTAGTAAGGCCGCACGATTTTTTGCAGCCGCTCGCGATCGATTTTTTCGCGCAGCCGGGTTTCCGAATCGACATCCCAATAGCCCGGTTGCAATTCGAGGAACACCGAGGAATACGGCAGCGCGGTCGGGGTGCGGATGACGAGAACGTCGAAACTGCGGTTCGCGTCCTCCAACAGCGTGAGCAGCGAGGACTGGTCCAGCTCGGTGGTTTCATGGCCATGCAGCGCCTCTTTCAAGCGCTTGCGCATGTCATCGATGCCGGGCGCGAAGTCGTTTTCCACGGATCGCAATTCGCGTGTCAGATAAACCTGCGGCCGGACATGCTCCGTCCGCTCCAACGCGTTCAGCACATAGTCCACCGCTTCCGGCACATCGACCGGCGCGGTCACCTGGCGCACACCCGGCCTGCTGTGCGCGGGAAACGAGGCCTCGGCGATGACGATCCAGTTGCGATAACCGAGTTGTCCGGCCTGCTTGTCAACTTCAAGCTGCCAGCCACTTTTGCCCACGGTGGGGAACGCACAACCGAAGGAAAGGAAGGCGGTCACAATGGCAAGCAAACTACGGCGCACAACCATGGGAGCTTCTAATCCTCAAAGGTCCCCCTGTCAACGGGATGCCCTGTAGCGTCGGTCTGTGACCGTCGAATTCTTCCGTCGCTGGATTTCGTCCCCGTCTTTCGTCGCTGGATTTTTCAAATCCACGAGTCCGGCTGGATGAATCCCGCAAAAGGCCAAGCTTCGGCTTTTGCCACTAAACCAGCGCGAACCGGGTTCTCGCGGACATATTTCCATTTCTCGGCGTGCGACTCGTTCGAGCGAATGAGATGGTCGAAAAATCCCTTTTGCCAGTGCGGAGCTTCAATTCCACGAGCCCGCCAGAGTTTGGATAGGGAATTCTTCAACGACTTCATCCATGGCGAGAGGCCCAACGCTTCCGGCGGATGGCACACGAACGCGTGGAGATGATCAGGCATCAGAACATATCGCCCCACAAGAACGCCGCGCTCGCGTGCTTGCTGGCAAAAAGTCCTGAATGCCTCATGGACTTCAGGATCTGCCAGAAGGTTACGGCGCTTTTCGGTGCAGGCCGTTATGAAATAGACCGGCGTATCCGTGAATAGCATTTCAAGCCGGGTAAGGCGTTGCATGGTCATGGAATACGGAGGCGATTCGGTAAATATAGCGGCTGCGTTTTGAACTCGCACGATTTTCCCGTCCGAGGCGCAAAGGGAAAATCAGCGACGGCCATAGACCGACACTACAGTTTCCCGTCGCTTGCAGCGCCAACTCTGCTAGACTCTCCGACTGATGAACATCGGCGTCCCCAAGGAAATCAAGGCTCAGGAAAATCGCGTCGGCATGGTCCCGGGCACCGCCGCCGGCTTGGTGAAGCGTGGCCACCGGGTCCTCGTCCAAAGCGGCGCGGGCGAAGGCGCGAGCTACATCGACGCCCAATACGAGGCCGCGGGTGCGGAAATATTGCCGAGCGTCGAAGCTGTTTTCGCGGAGTCCGATTTGATCGTGAAAGTGAAGGAACCGCAGCCCGACGAGGTCGCTCTGTTAGAACCCCGGCACATCCTTTTCACCTACCTTCATCTCGCCGCTCACAAGGAGCTCACTCAATCGTTGATGGCTTCGGGCTGCACCGCCATCGCTTACGAAACCATCGAGGTGAACCGGCATCTGCCCTTGCTCGAACCAATGAGTGAAATCGCAGGGCGCATGTCGGCCATCGTCGGCTCCTATCATCTCGCCAAACACTGCGGCGGCCGCGGCAGTTTGTTGGGCGGTGTTCCGGGTGTCGCTCCGGGCCGTGTCGTCGTGCTGGGTGGCGGCACCGCGGGCGTGAATGCCGCACGCGTTGCAACCGGCATCGGCGCGGATGTCACGATCCTTGAAGTCGATTTCGACCGCATGCGCTTTCTCGACATCACGATGGGATCGCACACGGTCTATTCGAACGAAGCGAATCTCTCCGACCTGCTGCCGCGCGTGGATCTCGTCATCGGCGCGGTGCTGGTTCCCGGCGCGCGCGCGCCGAAATTGATCACGCGTGAAATGCTGCGCCTCATGCCGCGGGGCAGTGTGTTTGTGGATATCGCCGTCGATCAAGGTGGCTGCGCGGAAACGACGCGGCCCACGACGCATGATCATCCGACTTATGAAGAAGAGGGCGTGCTGCATTACTGCGTGGCCAACATGCCCGGTGCGTATTCACGGACGGCGACGCAGGCCCTGGACAATGTCACTCATCCATGGACCATGCTCATCGCTGACAAGGGGCTCGCCGGCGCCTGCCTGAGCCGCAAGGAGCTGTTGGGTGGGATTAATGTGACGGCTGGCAACGTTACCTGCAAACCCGTCGCCGAAGCGCATGGGATTCCATGGTCTCCGCATGACATGTCTTATTTGTAGCGTCGGTCTGTGACCGTCGATATTTGTCGCTTTTTGAAATTCACCGGCGCTCATAGAGACGCTACATTCGAAATCCGCTGCCCGGGTCTAAAACTGTTAGGAAATGCAATGAGGGTTTTATCTCGCCTTCTTGCGTCTTTCTCCGCTAGAGAAGGAGGGAACGAATTACAATGTTTCGCGACATCATCACTTCCCCGTGAGTGCGGGTGAAAACCAGAAACCAAAACCAATCAGAAAGAACAATATAACATGTCAAAAGAGCGAAAGACAGCAACGTGTGATACTATAGAAACCAATTCTCCACTGCTGTGGAGCACCAAGAGCAAACCATTTTCCGTCGTCATCGGATTATTCCTGCTGTCGGTCATGCTCGGATTCGGCCTCGCCGGCTGTGCCGTTTCGGGTGGTGGCGGTGGTGGTGGCGCTTCCACACCCAGAGTGCCTTCCCGATGTGGTGCTTGCGGTGGGTCAGGCCAAACATTTGACCACAACAGAGGTGTTTATGAGACGTGCCACTATTGCGACGGACGGGGCTCGTGGTGAGCCCGCGGTTCCGGCTGATGCCTGCTCGCCGGCCGCATTGCAATCACGAGTTAGGCGACGACAATAACCGTTCCCTACTCCTATGCGCTCCGGCAAACCGTTCCGCATGTCAACCGAAACAGCACCAAGATCCTGTTCATGAATACACTCCTCGTAGTCGTCCTGATCATCGTCTTCCTGGTCTGGTTCAAGGAATTGAGTATGGCCGCGAGGCAGCGCACGCTCACTAAATCACTCCTCGCGGTGGTCAAGCGTGCTGATGTGATCTTGCAGGACAATCTTTGCAAATGTGAAGGAACCGTCGCGGCGGCTTCTTTGAAGCTGCTGGAGATCGCCACGCCGCGCATGTGGTTGCGTAGGAACATTGAAGCCGCCCGAACGGTTCTCGCATCCCTTGGCGGCGACACCAATCAGTTTACGGCCGACGATAACGCGACGATGGCTCATCTGCTTGACTCTGAACAGACACTTCTAGCGAGGCGAAGAGTCGCCTTCGAGCGCAATCCGTGTTTTCACTACGGCAACGGCAGCGCCGCCAAACAAAAGCTCATCAAGCAGATCCTATACTACGAGCGCCACGGGCACGGGCATTACGGCATCGCCAGAGTTTGGTGCAGGCACTGTCTTGTCTCTTGGGAGCAGCAATGGGAAATCGCAGTGAGTGGTGGGCGCTAGAGGACATAGAGAGCGGCTGCGCCATTTATTAAGCCGATCTAAAGTGTCTCTTCATCACATCTTTAAGATGCACCCTGAAGGGATGCACTACATGCGAAGACAGCGGCACTCATAGAGACGCTACATTTATCACATCAACTGCGCCCCCGCTTCCGCCAGTTCCGAGCGCTCGCCGCGGTTAAGGGCGACATGGGCGACGAAGGGTTGGCCTTTGAGACGGTTGCGGGTGTAAACGAGACCGTTGCTGCGGCTGTCGACATAGGGATTGTCGATCTGCGCAGGATCGCCGACGAGGACGAGCTTCGAGTCGCGTGACATCCGCGTGACGATGGTCTTCGCTTCCTGCGGCGTGAGTTGCTGGGCTTCGTCGAGGATGAAGAAGCGGTTCGGGATCGAGCGGCCGCGAATGTAGCAGAGCGCTTCGATTTCCAGAATCCCCTGCTCCATCAGCAGCTCGTAGGGCTTCTTTACCGTGACGGGCGATGCGCCCTCCTTGTTCTGCTTGCGGCGGGGGCCAAGCGGTGTGTTTGGCCGCATCAGCAGATCGAGCGCGTCATGGATGGGTTGCAGCCATGGCCGCATCTTTTCGTCGAGCGATCCGGGCAGGAATCCGAGTTGATCGCCCATCGAAACCACAGGGCGGCTCACCGTGATGCCGTTGTATCTGCGGTTGAACATTTCATGCAACCCGGCCGCAACGGCGACCAGGGTTTTGCCGGTGCCGGCGTGGCCATAGCAAGTGACCAGCGAAATGTCCGGGTTCAGCAAGGCATCCACGAGGCAGCGCTGGCCGAGGTTGAGCGGCTTGAGCGATTGGCCGTCGGGGATTTTCAGAACCTCGGGGAAATTCAAGCGCACGAATCGTCCGTCGGGCGCGAGCCGTGCCGGGATGGTTTGTTTTTCGCCGGCTCCCAACAGAACGTATTCGTTGATCGATACACCGACGATCCGCTCGTCGGAGAGTGCGAGTTCCCCGCTGCTGGCGAAGCGGTGCAGCTCCGAAGGATCGACCTCAATACGACGGACATCGTAGTTGGAAACTTCGCGCGCATCGACCTTGTCATTGAGGTAGTCCTGGCAATCGATCCCGACCGAACGCGCCTTCAACTGCATGTTGATGTCCTTGGTGACGAGCACGACGGGCGATTCCGGATTGTACTGCATCAACAGCAGACAAGCCGCCAAAATGCGGTGATCCACGCGCTCGCGGTCGGGGAAAATGCGGTGGAACTGGTTGAGGATCTCGGAATTTTTCGCGCAATTCTCGGGATCGTAAATCACCAGGCGCACAGTGCCGCCGCCTTCGGTTGGGACGCCATGGGTGACCTTTTTCGCGGTCGAGAACATTTCTGTTAGACGGCGGTGCACCCGGCGGGCGTTGGCACCGCGTTCGGTTTGCTCGGACTTGAACTTGTCGAGCTCAGAGAGGACGTCGACGAGAATGCAAAGATGGTTTTCCTGGAAGCGCTCGAGCGCCGCCGGGTCGTGGAGCATTACGTTGGTATCGATGACGAAATTTTTCGCCAGCTTCGAAGGGGCGGTGAGACCGAGATCCGCGGGCTTGGGAAAATGGCCCGACGCTCGTTTCTTGCGGACCGGCCCTCCTTCTTCAACAGGCTCGTCTAATAAAACCAAATGACCTTCCTCTGAACCATGAATCATCTTGTTGGGTTGGGGTGCTGGGTATTTTGACGGGCGTTGAGGTCCGCCCTGCCAGCCCGTCGCCAGCATGCGCGGGGCCAAATCGAGGCTGCGAATCGTTGATCAAATTAATCAAGATACCTTTACTATCTCCGGTTGGGGGCGGATGGCAATCCCTAATTTGGTGGCTTTGCGCTTCCGGGGATGGAACTTGAGTATTTGCTCCGTATGCCTAGAATCCAATGCGCTTCCACCAGGCGCATTTGGCCCCAATGGACTTATGAAACCGCTTTCACCGACCCCCGGATCCCCTCCACCAAAGCGTGCGCCGGGCTCAGCTCCTTCACCGCAGCCAAGTGGTTTGCGCCCGCCAAGCTCTGTCGATTCAGACCGGGTGGCCCAATGGAAGTCCTTTGTCATTGGGGGTTTCGCGCTTGCGATGATTTTCGTTTATCTGGAACTGACCAAAAAAACCGCCGAGGAAAGCCCGCCCGCCAAGGCCGCGCCGGTGCAGACAGTCGCCCCGCAGGCATCGCGCGAAGAAGCTGTGCCTGTTGAAGCGCCTGACAACATTCCGCCCGCGCTGAGCGAAAATCCCGTCAAGCCGCCCGCGGTGGTGCCTCCGACCGCTCCCGTTGCCGAACAACCCGCCGCTCCCACACAACCTTCGTTTCGCGATGAGGCGGAACTCATTCTCATCGGGCTCGATGCCGGCCGGGAGGCGGCGATCAACCGCGACAATGCGCTTTTGGACCGCGCGATTGAAACCGGCAACTGGGACGACTATCGAAATCTGTTAGGGAAATCGATCGATGCGGCGATGTCGAAAATGGCCAAGGGCGACGGCAGCAACCGATACGACGCGGCGTGGAATGAAGCGGTTTGGTATCAGGCCTTTTTGCGCTGGCAGGTGTTGGGCCGTTTGTCGCAGCCGGTGATCGCCGCGCAGGTTACGGATCGATACACCGGCAAGCTCATGGTTTGGCTGTGCAGCAATTCGAAGGCGATGGAGGAATTCATGCGCACGGTCCAGCCGGAGGATGACGCGGCCTACCTGTTGAAATTTCTGATGGAGGTCTTCCCGAACTCGACCCCGGTGTCGATGGATAAGTATTTCCCGCTCGCACTGGCCTGCGGCGTGGTGTTCGACCATGAGGTGGCGATCCCGAATCCTGTCAAGGGAACCTATGGCGACAAGGCGGCGGTCGAGCCGATGAAGCGCTATCAGTGGTTCGTCGATAAAAACGAGAAAGGCCTGCTGATTGCGCCGGTCCATCACAGCAGCGCGCGCGATTTGGTGTGGGTGGTTTGCGCGCCTGTGTCCGACTCGGAACTCGATTGGTCGCTCGATAAGTTGCACATGACGCGCAAGAAGTGGGGCAACACCTATGAGATGGTCGAATACCTCATGGAGCGCGCGGTGAAAGGCCTGAATCCCTACAAGGAATACACTTTCGCCGAGATCCTGAAGGAAGGTGGCATCTGCGGCGACCGCTCGTATTTCTCAGCGAACACAGCGCGCGCCCAGGGCATTCCTGCGATGATCTTCGGCGGTGAGACCGATCTCGGCCCGCACGCATGGGTGGGTCTCAAAATCACGGACGATGAATGGACCACAGGCGTTGGTCGCGTGGGTGGTGTTTCGAAAGGGCAAACCGGAAATCCACAGACCGGCGCAACGCTCAGCGAGCAGGAAGTCCAGTTGTGGGCCGACCGTGCTCACCAAAGCCCGGCGACAAGCCTCGCGGTGGCGCGGCATCTGTGGCTCGCCGCTTATTTCATGGCGACCGGCAAGGATGACTCATACGCGGAATGTGTGAAGCTCGCCAACCAACTCGGCCAATCGTTCACGGAAACATGGGCCGAGCTTTTTGCCTTGCTGAAGAAGCAAACCACCATCACCGGCGAACCCGCGATTCCCTCGAATCTCGAAGGTTGGAAAGACTTCGCGAAATCGATGCGCCGCGAGTTCAAAAACAACCCGCGGATGGCCCAGTTGGCCGCCAACGCGGAAATGGAATACATCTTCCCCTACGGCGACGCCGGCGATGCCCAACGCAACCTCCTGCGCGAACGTCGGCGGATCGATCGCAATGCCGGCGAGCAAACGGACCTCATCGCGGACTCTCTCAAGCGCGAGGCCGATCTCATCGTCAAGGGCGGCGAGCCCGATGCGAAACAGCAGATCAGCCAATTGTATGACGCCGCATTGCGCAAATACGGCGGCAGCATCACCGGCTTTAAGATGATGGCGGAAAACTATTTCAACTATCTCAAGGACGATCCGGAACTCGCCCACAAAGCCGCACGCGACATCGAACTCGCCTTCAAGCGTGTCGTCGAAACCGGCACCAAGGACTGGTTCCGCGCGAACACCGAAATGTCGATCCACAAAATGATCTGCAACTACTACCGGGCGTCCGGCGATGAAGAGCGCGCGGTGATGTTGGAGAAGCGCATCGAAGTCCTCCTCAAACGGGCGGAACGCGGCGCATTGTGAGTTAAGAAACGTGTGGCTGTTCTCCATGTCCCAGCGGGACAACTGATTTTAGCGCGGGGTGAAGCGAAGCGGAACCCCGGGTAAAGGTCGCGCAGCGAAATCGGCGCAAACTCCCGACGACGCCAACAAGGAAATCCCGACAGCAGCGCCCTTCTGACGCGCTGCGATGGAGCTTGTGTGGCAGTCGGCGTAACAAGCTTGCGCCAATCGGACCGCCGTTGTGACCCGGGGTTTCACTATCGATTCACCCCGGGTTACCTTCAATTGTCCATCCGGGACACCAGAAGCGGCCAAGGAATATCTTACCATGCAGACCGATTAGTAACATATGCCTCAATCCATCGGTTAATTTCCGATATTCTCGTGAGGCAAAAATTGTCGTCAGGAAACTTCACGAACAAATTTGTCACTAAAGATTCTGGTGAGTTCTTCCCGGCGCACTTTGCCCAGTTCGCTGCAGGGAAAATTTCCAATTACCACGGGAGCCTGCAATCTCCGGTATCCCGGAGAATTCGCAGAGTAAGCAGCCAATGCCGGCAGCGCGCAAGCTAACGGTCCTTGGGCCTCAAAAATAGGCTGCAGCAAATAGCCCGCGCGATCATCGGGAACCGCGACGATCGCAAACGAGCCGGCGATGAGTCCATTTGCGGCTGCCATGATCTCCCGCTCGATGGCTTCCGGATCGACAAGCTCACCCAGTATTTTTACCAGCGAATCGGCGCGACCGAGAGGAGTGATTGATAATCCCCCGAGGCGCACCCGGTCGGTGGTTGCATGCCACTCGCCTTCGCGCGGATGGAACAAGCCATCGATGACGTAGCCGGAAAAAAGGGCAGGACCTGAGATGAGGAGAATATCGTTATCCCCGCACTTTGCCTTCCAAATTGGAAGCAGGGGGATGGGATCGGGTTTGTACGGTGATTCCAGTACTTCTAGTCCCTGTGTCGCGATCTGAGAAGCCGCTTCGGTCATTCCATAGCTGGCCAGCACCGGCCAGCCGAGATCGCGGGCTCGTTGGCCCAAATGCGTCTCCAACCTTCCGCCACCGACGACAATGGCTCGCAAGGATTGAGGCGCTTGAAGGTTCCGTTGCACCAGATCATGCACTTGGGTCGGCACCAATGATGTATGAGTCACTTCACAACCCGCCACCCAATTGCAAAATTTTTCGGGATCCCACGACTGTCCGAAATGTTCGAAGCGGCAGCCGGCCTCATGCGCGCGGGCTGCGACGCCGAAGCCACCGACATGGTGAATTGGCAGCGCGAGGCCCCAGCATGAATGAGGGGTCACCTGCAGATGCCGGTTCACCGCGGCTGCGGAAATGAGCAGAGCCTTCTTCGATAAGGCCACCCATTTCGGAATTCCCGAGCTGCCCGATGTCGCGAACAAAACGTGGCCTTCCAGTCCAGCCGGCAACGTCACCGCACCGAAGGCCAGCGGCGCGGGATCGACCCAAAATGCCTTGGTGGTTAATAGAGCCGGGTCCATGGCAGGGCATCTAACAGATCGTCGAATCCCAAACCGTTGCCTGCGGGAATCGTGAACCCCGGCGACCAAGCGCCGAGCATTTCGGAAAACGCGTCGGGCTCGAACAGGTGATGCGTTTGCAAACCGCAGACGCCCACAAGGCCGGGAAGCTGCAGGCCCAGCCGCGCCGCTTCCCAGGCTGCAAAAGTTTGGCCGACCGGATGATCCATGTAACTCGTCACCACAACGCGCTGGTTGTTTGCCATCGCCGCTTCACCTAACAGGAACGGCTCATCGATCGCCGGTTTCACCACCATCACCTGCGCTGCCACGGACAAGGGAGCTCCCTCGCGGTCCACCGCCAGGTTTGCGCGGGTCTCGCGGCGGAGTTTCTCCCAGGCGGAGTCGGAATACGGACAAGGATCCTCCAGATAGTCGATGGCGGCTTTCGCTTTTTCCGCCAGACCTGTTAGAAATTCCGCCGCCGCTTCCGGCGTTAGCGATTCGTTGAAATCGAGCCGCCATCGCAGCGCTGGAAATTCCGCGGACATGACATCCAGGAATTTCGCCTCGGCTGTTAGATCGCGGCCACCTTTCAATTTCACGATCGAAAATCCCGCTTCACCCGCCGCGGCCACTTCCTTCGCGTCTGCTTTTGCCAGCGTCGCGTGACTCGTTGGCACTTCCATGTCCTCGAACAATGAATGATCGAAAACCCGCGCCGCACGGTCGTATTCGGCACAGCGGATGGCGCGCCTCACGATCGGCCATCGCCGCGCACCCGCGAGATCAGCCAGACATTTTTCCAACGATGGGTCACCCAGTTCCGGCCACGGATGAATGCAGCCGAATCCGCCATCGATCTGGATCAACGCGCCCTCGAACTCACGCCGTCTCGACACGGCATTCAGCAATCCGCGCGCCTTCAAGCGGTAGCGCGAAATCATCGGCTTTTCTGCGATCGACATCATGGTAGCGGGCGCATGGCGGCAAAATGAAATGCGGCGGCGAACATGATCAACTGCAAGCCACCGAGTGCCAGCAAGCGGTTGAAGGCCGGTCCCGGCGGAAAAGTCAGCACCCCCCAGATGATCCGAAGACCTAACAGAAAAACGGGCGCGCCGGCGATCGCCAGCGTTGGCTGTCCGAACGCGATCCAAACAAGCCCCACGAACACGGCGATTTTCACTTCCAGCCAGATCACCCCAACCGCGACTTTGGGGCCGAAGCGCACCGCGAGCGTGCGCTTGCCGGTGCTGGCGTCTTCATCCCTGTCGCGCAGGTTGTTGATGGAAATCAGAATCGCCGACAGCAACCCGACCTGCAGTCCCAGCAGCAGCGCCTCGCGGGGCCATGCGCCGGTTTGGATGAACACCGTTCCGCAGACCGCGACCAGGCCAAAAAACAGAATCACGAACAGCTCGCCCATGCCACGGTATGCCAACGGAAACGGCCCGCCGGTGTAGCCATAGGCGAGAAGCATCGACGGAATGCCGATCGCGATGATCGGCCAGCCGCGCGCATGAAAAAGAATAGTCCCGCAGGCGAACGCAATTACTAGAAACATCGTAGCAAGTCCCATCACCGTTTTCCGCGGCATCAGCCCGGTGGCGGTGACGCGGGTGGGGCCGAGGCGTTTGGCTGTATCCGCGCCTTTGTCCGCATCGATGGCGTCGTTGAAAAAGTTCGTTGCGATCTGGATGGCGATCGCGCCGCCCAAGGTGGCAAGCGCGAGCGGCAAGCTGAAATGCCGCGTCAATTTCCAAGCCAGCACGCAACCCACCCACACCGGCACGATGGCCGCGGGCAAGGTTTTCGGCCGGGCGGCGAGGATGCAGGATTTCAAGGTGGATGGCACGAGCTGGGCTTGTTGGTATGCAGGTTGACCGGAGATCAAACCATCTCAGGGCACGCGCGGGAATTTTGTGAAGTCGGGGGCGCGCTTTTCGATGAAGGCCTGTTGCCCTTCACGGCCTTCCTCGCTCATGTAGTAGAGCAGCGTGGCGTTGCCGGCCAAATCCAGCAGACCCATCTGGCCATCGCAATCGGCGTTGAGTGCCGACTTGAGGCAGCGCAAAGCGAGCGGTGAGTGAGCCAGCATTTCGCGGCACCATTGCAAAGTTTCGGCTTCCAGCTCGGCGAGTGGCACCACGGTGTTCACAAGCCCCATGTCGAGCGCCTGCTTGGCATCGTATTGGCGGCAGAGATACCAGATTTCGCGCGCCTTCTTTTGGCCGACGATGCGTGCGAGATAACTCGAACCCAAGCCGCCGTCGAAGGAACCGACTTTCGGCCCCGTCTGTCCGAAGCGTGCGTTGTCGGCGGCGATCGTGAGATCACAAACGATATGCAACACATGGCCTCCACCGATGGCATAACCCGCTACCATGGCGACCACCGGCTTCGGAAGCGAGCGGATCTTTTTCTGCAAATCCAAAACGTTGAGCCGTGGCACTCCATCTTCGCCGATGTAGCCCGCATGCCCCCGCACCTTCTGGTCGCCGCCGGAACAGAAGGCGAGATCACCTTCTCCTGTTAGAATGATCGCGCCGACCTTTGGATCTTCATGCGCGAGGTCGAAAGCCTGCAGCAGCTCCTTCACCGTCTTCGGCCGGAACGCGTTGCGGACTTCGGGCCGGTTGATCGTGATTTTTGCGATGCTGCCCTCATCCGTCGTTTCATAACGGATGTCTTGAAATTCACGAACGGTTATCCACATGCCGGAAGGTTGAATGAAACGTTGCTGGGCCGCAATCCGGGAAAGCGGGCTTCCTCTTTTGTTCAATTTGCTTGGTGGGTGAGTTTACCGTCACATCATGGACGGCACGTTTAGATTTTTCACAATCATCCCCCCCCGATGAGCTCAAAACTGACCGCATTTTTGGTCGCGATTCTTTTGACCGTTCCGTTACGCGCGGAAGATTGGAAATCGAGGCTCGCAGAGGCGCCTTCCCTTGATGTCATCGCCGAATATTACTACAAATTCAAGCAATTTGGAACACCCTACCGGCGGCAGGTGTATATCAATGGGCAGAGATACTTCGCCCTTTGGATAGTGGGACCCAAACGAACGACGGAATTTTTCTGGTTGTATCATCTGGCAAACCAAAATTGGCAACTGATAGCCGACCACCCCGCGGGCTCCACCCATCTCGAATCGAAGGTGGTCTGGAATAATGACAGCAATCAATTTCAGATGATTTCGCCGAACGGTGAAATCCAGGCCAGCTATCCCAGCTACCCGACTTATCCGAACTACCCGCGCTATCCAAGTTACCCGACCTATCCGAAGTATCCAGACTATCCAAGCTATCCGGCCTATCCTGGTTATCCAGACTATCCAAGCTACCCGACCTATCCGAAGTATCCAAACTATCCGAGTTATCCTAGCTACTCAAGTACGGGCGGATGAGGCCGGGCCACTTATAGTCACGGGGATCCGCCGGTCCGCAGAAAACCCGCAACGCATTGCGCGAACCATTCGGGACTTTCCCAGGGCACACGATGGCCCGAGCCAGGCGCGATGGCGAGATAGGCCTTTGGCATCAACGGCACAACGCGTTGGGCGAGTTCCAAAAATTTCGCGTCATTTTCTCCTGCCACCCACAGCACCGGTATCGAAATCTCCCCCAAGCGTTCCCACAACGATTCCTGCGCCGCGAGCGACCAGTTCACGAAACTCTGTGCGATCTCGCGGCGCCGCGTGGCGAGTTGGGCGGAGGCGGCGGGATCACGCCGCTCAAGGAGCGTGGGCATCTTGCCCACATCTTCTATTCTCACATCACTGCATTTGAAAATTTCCTGAGCGTTCCATGCTGTTAGAAAAGAGGGCCACGATTCTGTTAGAGAACGGGTCGCCCATGATCCATCGGCAGCGCGGCGGGCAGCACACTCCGTTTCGGTTTCCAAACCCGGATGCGCCGACACGATGACCGCGGACTGCCAGAGATGGTTTTTTTCCAACAAGGCGTGCAAGGCTAGCCGTCCGCCCATCGAATAGCCGAGCAGAGCGCGGCCGGTCCCGCGGAAAACATCCGCTCCGGCATCGGCATTCAGCGCCTTGCCAAAATCTGTTAGAGAAAGCGGTCCTTCCTCGAGAAAACGCCAGAGGTCCACCGCCCGCGTCGAGATTCCCGATTTCGCGAAGCGGCTTGCCAGGTCACGCCAATCGGAGGCCATGCCAACGGCGCCATGCAGGCACCAGCATTCCAGCGGCCCGGCTTCGCGGCGCTCGTCGGTTTCCTTGGAGATGCGGATCATTTCCGGTGCGACTCCTCAATCCGCCGTGTGGCATCTTCCAAACTTTTTTCGTAGGCTTCCCTAACATGCTTCTGCAACTCGGGCGTTCCTATTTTCCCCAAGAGCACGCCGCCCGTATAGCCGACCGACAAAACGAGAGAGCCAAGCACGAGCCAGTAAACGATCGCGAGAAAGACTCCCACGCCATCGAGTTTTTTGTGATAGGCATAGCCACCCGGACAGGCGAAGCATCGGTAATTCACCCAGACATTTAGAAACGGCACGAAACTGCCGATGATCCACCAGCCGCTCATGCCCAGGTTGATCAATCGGCGGACAGCGAAATAAAGGACGGCCACCACGAGCACCACCATCGCAACCAGCGGGACAAATTCCATGATGCGGTCGCCAAGTTTGCCTTCCAAAAACGGAGTCGCCGCAGCCAGCCCGAACATCCACAGGGTGGGAAACAGGCAGGTCATGACGAAAAAGCTGCGCCGCCGGGCCCCCGGCCAATCGCCTTGATGGTTCATCATTTCAGCCGCGCTTTCCTCACCTTGCGGCACGTATCGATCAGCGGGCGGCGCGAGTTCCACCGACGCTTGAGAGGCCGCACGGCGTTCGAACAAACCCTCGATTTCACCTGATGGTTTCCAGCCGTCCATGCCTTTTGTCCAGACCATGTCGAGCCGCGGGTTGAGTGCGCCTTCGCTGGCTTTGATCCGCAGGTCGGACAATGTCACGGGGCCGATTTTCTCACCCTCACGGGTGTAAAACCAAGCATCAGCGGCCATCTCACTCATAAAATCTGAATATCTGAATTCCCGAAACATGTCAAAGCCCGGCTCGCAAGGTTCCTCGCGGCGGGGCTTGTCAAAGGTCTCCGCATGGAGAAACTCAGCGCGTCCGATCGCCTCGAAATCCCCCCTCGGGCCGGCGCGATTTCAATGAATCATCATGCACTTTTTGGGGATTGAAATCGGCCACGGCGGAACCCGCGCGGTTGTCCTAGATTTGGAATCGGCCGTAATCCGCGCCGAAGCATGGGTCCCCCACGATTGGATCGAGGGCTTGCCCGCCGGCTATCGCGAGCAGAACCCCGCGCAATGGATCGATGCCGTGGATCGCGCGGTGCGACAGTGCCTGACCGCGCTTGAAGGCCAGAAAGAACGGGTGGCGGCGATCGGTGTGGCGGGGCCGCAGCGCGGCCTGGTGATGCTTGACGAAGCGAACCGGATCATCCGCCCGGCAAAACTGGCGGGTGACGTTTCGGTAAAAAAGCAGGCGGACGAAATCGCACGCGCATTCGGCGGAGCACCGGGCTTGATCGAACTCGCAGGCCAGGCACCGGGCGTCGAATCGGCGGCGGCCGAATGCCTCTGGCTCAAGCAACATGAGCCGTATCATTTTCAACGCGCCGCAAGCTTGCTCACCGCGCAGGATTTCATCGCCTATTGGCTGACGGGCGAACGATCCACGGAACCCGGCAGCGCATCGGGAACCGGCTTGTTGGACATCCGGACGCGCAAGTGGTCCACCGAGCTGTTAGATTTCATCGATCCGGAACTGCTATCGTTGCTGGCACCGATCCATTCCTCCGACCAGCCGCGCGGCTTGTTGCGGCCCGGCTTGGCGCGCGAATGGGGTGTATCGGAACTTGTGCAGGTCGGAGCGGGCAGTGCCTCACCCATGCTCGCGGCACTGGCGGCGGGTTGTGTGAAAAATGGCACGGTCGCCGTCGAGCTCGGTTCGACCGGTGTGATTGTCGGTGTCGGCGATACTCCGGTCATCGATTATCGCGGCGAGATCACCCCGCTTTGCAACGCAACCGGAAGCTGGCTGGGCCTGGCCACGACCACCAACGCTGCGGTCGCACCGGAAGTCTTGCGGCGGCACTATGGATGGAACGCGCAGCAATTCGAGGCGATGGTCGCCGGCGTGGCTCCGGGGGCCGACGGACTACTACTCTTGCCGTACTTCACGGGCGAATCGATCCCGCGCCTGCCCGAAGGAACCGGCGTCTTGCACGGGATGACTCCGGAAAATTTCACGCCCGCCCACATGGCGCGGGCCGCTGCGGAAGGCGTCGCGCTGGGCCTCGGTTATGCGATGAGCCGCCTGCGAGACCTTGGCTTCGAGCCGCCGGAGATCCGGCTGTTAGGTCCGGGCGCGGCCAGTCCGGTGATGCGGCAGATGCTGGCCGACGTTTTCGGCGCGCCGGTCATCCCCGTCTCCAGCCGCCAGGGCGCGGCAGTGGGTGCGGCGATGCAAGCCGCGGTCGCGTTTTTCCATCAGAGCGGCGAATCGCTCGGCTTCGAGGAGATCGCCAGCTATCTCGTCGCGGGTGACGCGGCTTCACGCTGCGATCCGGATCCGCAGGCTCACGAAGTCTATCAGGAGCTGATGTCGCGGCAGCAGTATCTCGTCGATACCCTTCACCCCGCAGGATTTCTCTGAGCATGGCCGAAACCGGTCCGACAAAAGATTCCAAAAGCACGGAGATCCGCGGCGATCGCAAGTCGGAGAGAATCGGAACGCTGATAGGTTTTTTCATGCGATGCTGGGCCGCGACCCTGCGTTATGAAATCGAAGACCGCTGCGGCATCACCGAGCCCGCGAACCAACTCAAGCCGGCGATCTTCGCGCTGTGGCACAACCGGATCTTCACCCTGCCGCCGGTCTGGCACCGGTCGGGAGGAAAAGGCCGCAAGACCGTCGTTCTAACAAGTGCCAGCAAGGACGGCGCGATCCTCGCGTCGGCGATGGCTTTCTTCAAGATCGGCGCGGTCCGTGGGTCATCGTCAAGGCGCGCGGTCGCGGCGTTGATCGGCATGAAGAAGGCTCTCAAGGAAGGCTTCGATATCTGCATCACTCCCGATGGACCGCGCGGGCCGATCTATGAATTTCATGCGGGAGTCATCAAACTCGCCGAAAGCAGCGGTGCCGCAATCGTGCCTATCCATGCCAGTTTTGCCGGCGCATGGCGCTTGAAAACATGGGACCGCCTGGTAATTCCCAAACCCTTCAGCCGGGTGCATGTGATCTTCGATGAGATGCTTGTCGTTCCGCCGAAGCTTGATGAAGCTCGCTTCCATGAATACCGCGAACGCCTCCAGGCGATCTTGAACAGCGGTGTGGATGATCCCTGAATTTTTTCTCCCATGAACACCCCGAAGATTCTCGATGGAAAAGCCGTTGCCGCCGCCGTGTTGGACAAGTGCCGCGCTGAAACCGCAAAACTGTTAGAAAAAGGCATCACGCCGGGCCTGGCCGTAGTGCTTGTTGGTGATGATCCGGCGTCGAAAGTGTATGTCGGTTCGAAAGCGCGCACTTGCAAGGAACTCGGATTTCATTCGCTGCAAATCGAACTGCCAGCTGAAACCACTCAAGACGAACTGCTCAAAGTCGTCCGCGATCTGAACGCCGATCCCGCGGTGCATGGCATCCTCGTCCAATCGCCGCCACCGAAACACATCGATGAAGCGGCGGTCATCCGCGCGATCGATCCACGCAAGGATGTCGATGGCTTTCATCCGGAAAACGTCGCGAAGCTCGCGCTCGAAGATCCAAGCGGTTTCGTCCCCTGCACGCCGGCGGGTTGCATGAAATTGTTAGAAGTATCCGGTGTCACGACTGCCGGTGCGGAAGCGGTCGTCGTCGGACGCAGCATGATCGTCGGCAAGCCGATGGCGTTGCTGCTCGTTTCAAAGCACGCCAATGCCACTGTCACCATCGCCCACTCGCGTTCCAAAGATCTGCCCGCCATTTGCCGCCGCGCGGATATCCTCATCGCCGCTGTCGGACGTCCTGAAATGATCAAGGGCGACTGGGTGAAGCCGGGGGCCGTTGTGATCGATGTCGGAATCAACCGCGTGGAGGATGCTACGAAAAAATCCGGCTACCGGCTCACGGGTGACGTCGCCTATGAAGAAGTCGCCCCCCACTGCGCCGCCATCACCCCGGTGCCTGGCGGTGTGGGCCCGATGACGATCGCGATGCTGATGAAGAACACCTTGCAAGCGGCGCGGCAGTTGAATTCCTGAAGAGGAACCACGGATGAACACTGATGGACACGGATTGAGAGCACTAATTCAGAACAAAAATAATCACCGATGAACACGGGTAAGAAAATTCAACCAACCTCTTCCATCCGTGTTCATCCGCGTCCATCTGTGGTTCTCTTTTAATCTTCCAATGAGCAACGAACACGGATTGAGATTTGAACAGGAGACCGGCGCAATTGTCAGTTGCGCGTTCGAAGTGCTCAATGCACTGGGTCATGGCTTGGTAGAGAAGCCCTATGAAAATTCCCTTTGCGTCGAGTTTTCTCTTCGCGGGATCCCTTGGTGCCAACAACCGAGGTATGAGGTTATTTACAAAACCGTGAAAGTAGGCGAATTCATTCCCGACCTAATCGCTTTCGGTTTTGTAGTCGTAGACACCAAAGTCATCGAACGCATCACAGACCACGAATTGGGCCAGATGTTGAATTACCTGAAAATCACCGGCCATCCCGTAGGATTGATTCTCAATTTCAAACGCGGCCGTCTCGAATGGAAACGGGTGATCAATCATTTCTCGAAAGATTTGGACGAACCACGGATGGACGCTGATGAACTCGAATAAGAAAACTCATCCAATTTCTTTCATCCGTGTTCATCAGCGTCCATCCGTGGTTCTCTTTTAATCCGCCCCACTGCGCCGCCATCACACCCGTCCCCGGCGGTGTGGGCCCGATGACGATCGCGATGCTGATGAAGAATACACTACAGGCGGCGCGGCAGATTGGAATACCATGAAATCTGAACACTTAATGTTCGTATTTCATGGTAAATTTATAATAAGCCATGAAAATTGAGCTTTTAATGTTCATATTTCATGGTAAAATTTTGGAGTGATCGCACGAAGCCTGGCGAAAAAGGACATCGAGTCCGCCTTGAGACGCAGCCGTGTGGTGGCGGTTCTCGGCCCCAGACAGTGCGGCAAGACGACTCTTGCCCGCGAATTCGTGTCCCCGGATTCACCCGCATATTTCGACCTTGAGGATCCGGAAAGCCTGGCCCGGCTGGACCAGCCAAAACTCGCGCTGGAACCTTTGGAAGGGCTCGTCGTGATCGATGAAATCCAGCGCAAACCCGAGTTGTTTCCCCTGCTCCGAGTGCTCGCGGACCGCCAGCCGAATCCCGCGAAATTCCTGGTGCTTGGCAGTGCGGCCCCGGAGTTATTGCGACAGTCGTCGGAATCGCTGGCGGGCAGGTTGGAAACCATCGAACTCGGCGGTTTCAGCCTTCCCGAAGTCGGCAGGGAAGCCCTCGATACCCATTGGTTGCGCGGCGGTTTTCCACTTTCCTTCCTCGCAGAAAACGAAGAGGACAGTTTCATTTGGCGCAGCCGCTTCGTCAGCACTTTTCTGGAGCGCGACTTGCCGGCTGCGGGGGTCGGCATTTCGCCAGTGGCCATGAGGCGCTTCTGGACCATGCTTGCCCACTATCACGGCCAAACCTGGAACGCGTCTGAAATCGCCGCATCGATGGGGATTTCAGCAAGCAGCACCCGCCGCTATGTGGATCTCCTCACCCATACGTTCATGATCCGCCAACTCCAGCCCTGGCATGAAAACCTCGGCAAGAGACAGGTCAAGGCACCCAAAATTTACTTCCGCGACTCCGGGCTGTTCCACTGTCTGCAGCACATCAAATCGCAGGCCGATCTCATGACCCATCCGAAACTCGGCGCTTCCTGGGAGGGTTATGCCATTGAGGAAACGCTGCGACATTTCCGGCCGGACGAATCCTATTTCTGGGCAACCCACAATGGCGCTGAACTGGATCTGCTTCTCTTCAAGGACGGCAAAAGAATCGGCGTCGAATGCAAGCGCCACGACGCGCCCAAACTCAGCGCCTCCATGAAAATTGCCATGGAGGATCTCAAGCTCGACCAATTGTTTGTCATCTATCCGGGAAGAAACGAATATCGCCTGGGGGAATCCATCCAGGTGCTTCCCTTGGAAACATTTGCTTAGCATCTCTCCTATGCGCCTCGCCGTCATCAATCTCGTTGGGCTATCCCGCTCCCTGTTAGGCGCGGACATGCCGGGCTTGACGAAGTTCGCGGAGAAAAACGGTCTGCAATCTTATACCCCGGCTTTCCCCGCGGTGACCTGCACGGCGCAGTCGTCGATCGCCACCGGGACTTCGCCGGCGGAGCATGGGATCGTCGCAAATGGTTGGTATGACCGTGAAAGCGCGGAGGTGAGATTCTGGAAGCAGAGCAACCATCTCGTGCACGGCGAGAAGCTTTGGGACAAGCTGCGGCGCGAGATCCCGGGCTTCACCTGCGCGAAGTTGTTCTGGTGGTATAACATGTATTCGAGCGCGGATTTCACGATCACCCCGCGGCCCTTGTATCCGGCGGATGGGCGCAAGGTCTTCGATGTCCACACGCAGCCG
>JANMJQ010000155.1:0-10759 GCA_031371445.1 Akkermansiaceae bacterium | reverse complement strand
GGCTATTGGAACTCCGCAAACAAGCCGGGCTACTCGGGTGTCGCCGTCTTCAGCCGCGAGCAACCGCTCGATGTCAACCTCGGCTTCGGCATCGATGAACACGACACCGAAGGCCGCGTCCTCACGCTGGAGTATCCGGATTTTTTCCTGATCAATGTTTACACGCCCAACTCGCAGGACGGACTACGACGTTTGCCGTACCGGATGAACTGGGATGAAACCTTCCGCATGTTCCTCGCGACCCGCTCGTCGAAAAAGCCGGTGATCTTCTGCGGCGATCTCAACGTGGCGCACCAGGAAATCGACATCGCGCGGCCAAAGGAAAACCGTTTTACCGCAGGCTTCTCCGATGAGGAGCGCGCGGGTTTCGGAAAATTGTTAGACTCGGGTTTCACCGATACCTTCCGGCATTTTTACCCCGACAAAAAAGACGCCTACTCGTGGTGGTCGATGCGCGCCGGTGCAAGGCCCCGCAACATCGGCTGGCGGATTGACTATTTCGGCGTTTCGCATCCCTTCATGGATCGCGTCGCCTCCGCTGAAATCCTGCCGCATGTGATGGGCTCGGATCATTGCCCGGTGGGCATCGTCCTGAAATAACGGCCATGGTTGAACGCGTTTATCTCGGATGGGACCAGCCCTTTTCAAAGCGGGCGGTGGCCTGGCTGTTAGATCGGCGCGACGAGATGCCGGAGATGCTGGTGGTCGTGCCAACCGCGCAAAGCGGCCGGCGTTTGCGCGAAACCCTTGCCGAAGCGGGCGGCGCGCTACTCTCGCCAAGAGTCGCGACCCCGGGCTCCTTGTTGGCGGGCAGCGCTGAAGAGGCCGGCGCGGATTGGATCGAATACGTGGCATGGGTTGAAGCCCTGGAATCGGTTGCGGACTGGAGCGACTACAGCGCGTTGTTTCCAAAGCCTCCGCAAGCCGATGGTGACTGGGCGTCCGGCTTGGCAAGGGAGCTGGCCGCATTGCGCCAGTCCTTGCAGGAATCCGGAACAACCCTGGCGACGGCGGCGATCAAGCTGCACGAAACACCCGAAGCCGATCGCTGGGCCGCGCTCGCTGCTTTGGAAAAACGGGTCGAAGCGCTTTACGACGCGTGGGGCCTCCAAAGCCGCAGCAGGATCCTCAGCAAAGGCGTTGCACTGCCTGCCGACGTCACGCGCATCGTGCTCGCGGGTGTCGCGGGGATCCCTCCGCTGTTAGAAATTTCGCTGCGCAAATGGCCGGGCAAAACGACCGTTCTGTTAGGTGCGCCCGAATCCGCGGCTGCTGATTTTTCAGACCTCGGCAAACCACTGCCGATATGGACCGAACGCAATCACCCCGCGCCATCGGGAAGCCTCCAGGTCGCGGCGGATGCCCGGCAACAGGCAAGCGAAGCGCTGCGCGTGGTCGCCGACGCGGCAACTCCTTCCTGCGAATTGGCATTGGCTTCGGCGGACCCCGATGTCGCGGCCGAACTCGCTCTCGCCTTCACCCGCGCCGGTTGGACCAGCTTCCTGCCATCGGCTCCGGCGGTCACTGCGGGCTTGGCGCGCTGGTTCAGTGTCTGGGCGAAATGGCTGGCCGACCCGAAACTCGCGGTCATGGCCGATCTGCTCGCCCTGCCGGAAACCAGCGTCCTGGTCGGCGGCAAACGCGCGCAAAAAGCCAAAGCCCTCGCCAACGCGCGCGACCGCTGGATGGTCGTACGAAGCGCCGATCTGCGCCGACAACTCGCGGCGCTGGACGACGAAAAGAAAGCCCGCGCCACTGACGCGGAGGAAATTTGCCAAGCCGCCGAAACGCTGGAGAAAATGCGGGCGGCTTTTCTTGGCAGCGATTTCATCACACCGATGACACGCTTGCTGGAAACGATTTCAAAAACCGGCGAAACTACTGCGGATGCCGTACTTGGCTTGTCCACCTGGCTGGCGGAAGCCGCGCCTGTGATCGGCCGGCTCAAGCGCGAGGCTCGCTTCTGGGTCGATCTCATGGTCGCGCAAATTCCCAGCCCCCCGCCGCTGCCACCGGAAGACCGCGTGCTCGACGTGCAGGGCTGGTTGGAAATTTTCCATGAACCCGGCAGCCATCTCGTGCTCTGCGGCATGAACGAAGGCAGTATCCCCTCGCGCGGCGGCGGTGAACCATGGCTCGGCGAAGCGGCGCGAAATCTGTTAGGCCTCACCAGCGATGCCGATCGCGCGGCCCGCGACGGTTATCTGTACCACGCCCTGTTAGAGTCACGCCGCGACCGTGGACGGGTCGATGTCTTCTGCGGAAAAACCGGCGGCAGTGGGGATGTCCTGCTGCCATCGCGGCTCTTGTTGGCGGCCACGCGCGAGGAATTGCCGGCACGGGTGCAATCGTTGTTCCGCGATATCGAACCGCCCGACGCCAGCTTGCGATGGCATGCGGATTGGCAATGGCAGCCTCCACTCAAGGAAGCACCCAAGCGTGTCAGCGTAACGGCTTTGGCCTCTTACCTCGCGTGCCCGTTCCGATTTTACCTCAACTCGGTGGTCCGCATGCAATCGCCCGAACCGGATCGCGCCGAATGGAGTGCCCGCGATTTCGGGACGGTGGCCCACGAGGTTTTGGAAAACTGGGGCCGCGACACCGAAGCGCGCGAGTTCGAGAAAACCGAAGTGCTGCATGCATGGCTCTCCAACGATCTCGACCGCGCGGTGCTGGATCGTTTTGGCGACCGGCCGCCGCTGGCTGTCCGGATCCAGACCGAATCGCTGCGCAACCGCTTCCAACATTTCGCGCGGCATCAGGGAGTCGCGCGGGTCGAGGGTTGGGAGATCGTCGATGTCGAACGCAAGGTCGAGATGGAGTTCGGCAACGCGGTGCTGGTGGGCAGGATCGACCGCATCGACCGCAACCGCGGGACCGGGCGGGTGCGCGTTTTCGACTACAAAACGGGTGTTGTGAAATTCGGAGTCGAGGACGCGCACCGCAAAAAATTCGGCGCGCGGACGTTGCGGCCCGAACATTGGGACGACGACTGCCCGGCGATTTTCGAAACCGAGATCAAAGGTAAAACGACCGAATGCTATTGGCTGAACTTGCAGCTCCCGCTTTACGCCGTCGCGCTGGTGAGACGCGGCCAGGAGCTCCCCGTGCCCTGCTATTTCACCCTCCCTTCGTCCGCCGGCGACGCGGGCATCCTGGCCTGGGACGATTTCAGCCAATCCGACATGGAGGCCGCAGAAAAATGCGCGGAATGGATCATGGCAAAAATCGCCGCCGGAATCTTCTGGCCGCCCGCGGAAAAAGTGGCCTACGACGACTTCAAAGCCCTCGCCGCAGGGCGTTTGCTGGGTGAAATGTGCGCCATTCCGGGGGCCTAAAAAGCGTCATTTCCCCCCTTTACAAGGCCGGGGGCGGCTCCCATAGTCCCGCGCCCATGACTTTTGCCGAAATCCACTGGCTGCCGATCAGCATTCATTTGTTGCAATCGCTCTTCGTGATCGTCTGCGCGTTGATGATTTTGATCATCCTCATGCAACGTCCGAAACAAGAAGGCCTCGGCGCTGCCTTCGGCGGAGGCGTCACCGATCAGGTTTTCGGCGCACGCACGACCAACGTGTTGCAACGCGGCACGGTCTATCTCGGTTCGATGTTTTTCATCATCAGCCTCGCGCTTGCGGTGCTGGTTGGACAACAAAACAAGACGGTCAAAACGGTGAAGAAAGAGGACAGCGCGAAGGTCGAAAAAGCCGTTGTCGTGCCGCCCGCGCCTGTGAAGCCCAAGTCATTGACCGAAGAATTGCCACCCGCGCCGGTTGTTCCTCCTGATTCTCCCGCGCCGTCCGATGTTCCGCCTGATGCGTCGGTGCCCGCTCCAACTCCGGCCGTTCCCGTCCCACCTTCCGAAACCGCGCCGACCAGTCCGCCGGTGAGCCCCACCGAATCGTCGCCGGTCACGCCTCCAATTGCGCCGCCGGCAGACAAAGCGCCGAAGCTTTGACGCTCTAACAGCGTGAACGATCCGGTGCAGGAAATTTCCGACTGCCCCGTCTGGGCGCGCCATGACGCGTTCCCCGCAGCTCCCGATGGCTGGGGGTGGGTGGATGCCAAAGGGCGCTCCCATCCTTGCGCTTCCCGCCAGCTTCTCGTCTCCGCCATCCGTGACGACCGCGATGGCAGCCTGGTCCTGGTCTGGGCGCCGGGTCATTTGCGAATGATCCTCCCGGAAGAACTCGAAGGCACTGGTGATGCTTTGCGCGCCGCCCGCGACCGTTGGACACATGACGATCTAACAGATTCGGCCCACAAGTTGAAATGGTTCGGCGGCGTCCTCGTGGCCTTCGCCGCATGGGCGTTCTATCGCGGCTTCAATACAGATGTCCATGGCACGGCCGCTGACCGCGCCAAGATCGGGCTTGGAGCGATCCTGGGCTCGACCAGTGTCGGCCTGGCCTTGCTGATGTTTGTGATTCTCGCATTCATACCCTGGTATCAGGCGCGCAAACGCCGGCAGGAACTCGGCAAGTGGACCCAAGTCGGCATCGCGGCCTCCGTGCCCGCCCTGCGCTTCGAGACATGGTTGGAGCGGCAACGCGCGCCATTCACCAAAGTCCTCCTCGGCTTGGTCACGCTAGTCGCGCTGCTGCAAATCTTTGGACATGTTAGATCGGTGGGATGGAAAGCCGGTGCGGCCTTGCTCCAAACCTGGCAAGGCACCTCGGCGGCCGGTCTGATCAAAAACCGCTATCTGCAAGGTGAATGGTGGCGCTTGTTCACGGCTCCATTCCTGCATGGCAATCTCGTGCATTTCCTGATGAACGCATCGGCCTTGGTGTATCTAGGACGACGGGTCGAAACCTTCGCGCGCTGGCCGCACCTGCCATTGGTGTTCTTCTTCGCCGCCAGTGTCGGCGGCGAGGCTTCTGTTAGATTCATCGCTGCGCCAACCGTTGGAGCTTCCGGTGGCCTGATGGGCTGGCTCGGCTTTTTACTGGTGTTCGAAACCCTGCACGCGCGCCTTGTCCCCCGCCCCGCGCGCCGCCGCCTCGCCGCCGGTGTTTTTCTAACAGCTTTGATCGGTCTCGTCGGCTACCGCCACATCGACAACGCCGCCCATGCCGGCGGACTCCTCGCAGGCATGCTCTACGCGGTGATTGTCTTTCCGAAATCCGCGTCACCGCACCGCCCGCGCACGACGATCACCGATCTTGTCGCCGGCGGCGCGGCTTTGATAGTGTTGGCCGCAGCGGCCTTGTTCGCGGTTTCAAGGATTGTGGCGGGCTAATCGTGGCGGAGGTTTGCAAGCTCCCCGCCCGTCACCGTTCAGCTCCATCGATGCGGCCCGCCGCATATGCGCCGAAAACCCGCCGAATCTCATTCCGCACGCGCCGGAATACAGCGAGTTGTTCTTCGTCCGACCCCGTGGCATGCGCGGGGTCGTCAAAGCCCCAGTGGTGGCGGTTTACTTGACCGGGAAACATCGGACAAACTTGATCCGCATTCCCGCAGACAGTGATCACAGTTTCGACATCTTGATTTAAAAACTCATCGAGATGCTTCGAGCGATGATTGGAAATATCGATGCCGATTTCCTTCATGACTTGAATGGCCAATGGATGGACGTAACCCGCGGGCTTCGATCCCGCGCTGGCAACGCGGAGCGCATCGCCTGCTTCGGCGCGGAGAATACCTTCGGCGAGATGACTGCGGCATGAGTTGCCGGTGCAGAGAATAAGGACAAGCGGAGTGTTCATGAAAGCAGGGATTGGAACTGTCGGATTTTCATGATTTCGAAAGTCGATCGCAGGCACCTCCGCAACAACCGGGCTCGCGGGTGAGTTTGCAGGCGGGAACGGCAAGCAGGGCGCCAAGCACCGGGCCAGCGATGTAGATCCACAGGTGCTGCCAATGACCGCTCATCACGGCCGGCGCAATCGATCGTGCGGGATTCATCGATGCTCCACAAATCGGCCCGGCAAACATCGCTTCCAAGGCAATCACCGATCCGATCGCGATGCCGGCGGTAATGCCTTTTTCCTTCGCGCCCGTCGAAACACTGAGGATCACCAGCATCAACAAAAATGTTAGAACGATTTCCAGAACAAAGCTCTGGATGTCTGTGCCAGCCGGCAACGTCGTGCCGAGGGTGGGATCAGCGGGAAACAGGAAACGCAGCAGCCCGCTTGCGGCGAAAGCTCCCGCGAGTTGCGCCAACACATAGCCGGGAACATTGCGCCACGGAAAGCGACCGGACGCCGCAAAGGCCGTGGTCACCGCGGGATTGAAATGGGCGCCGCTGGTATCACCAAATGTGTAGATCATGGCCAGCACCACAAGCCCGAAGGTCAGGGCAACGCCAGGATGCGTGATGGAACCATGAGTCGCCGCATTGATGACGATGGCACCCGTACCCGCAAACACGAGGGCGAACGTGCCGAGAAATTCCGAAAACCATCTTCTCATGATTTCGCGGTCTTGGGTTGTTGAGAGGAAGCGGCCTTGACCCTCGGCTTGGCGCAACAAGCCGCAAGCGGACCGCCGCAACCGGCAAGCGCCTTCTCCATCCGTATCAGATCGGCCCGATAGATGGCGCTTTCGCGGCAACAATCCTGCAGACATTGCATGTTCGTTTTCAATTCAGGCGGAAGCTTCGACGGCAGCGAATAGACGATCCATGCTCCCTCGCGTGTCGTTTCCACCAATGCGTGCTCGCGCAGATACGCGAGGTGCTTTGAAATTTTCACCTGCGGCGCATTCAGGATTTTCTGGAAATGACAAACGCACAGCGGCCGGTGGGACAGCAGGTGCAGGATCCGCAACCGCGTTTCATCGCAGAGGCATTTGTAAACGGTCAGCAGCTTCACGGCCATTTGGATATACCTCGTCGAGAATATACTCAACAGAGAATATAAAAATCTATATTTTCAACCGCGAATGGACGCCAATGAACACGAATGAAAGAAAGAACCCAGAGGCCAGAGACAAGAATCCAGACAAGATGAATCCTACTGAAATCTGGTCTCTGGAATCTGGTCTCTGGGGGCTGCGAATTCTTACCCATCCACGTCTATTTGTGACGGCATTCGCGGTTGGCTTCTTCAAAGTGAGGCTGCGCCGCATCCGGCATTGACGCGCCGTGGCTTCTTTTGCTTAAAATACCGGATGAATCCCAAAAAGCGGCTGGCCGGACGGTTTCTCCCCTCGAGGGTTTATGCGCGCTGGCTTGGAACAGTCCGTTTCGGCCTGGTGGTTCTTCCCTTGATCGTGTTTCTCAGCGGCAGCTTGACGCTTTACCTTTCGCCGAACCGCTACAAGAGCACCGCGATATTCGCGTATCTGGGGCCACGGCCCAAAACTGAAGCGGCCGGATTACTGAAAACCCACGGCGTCATCGATTTGGCTGTCGCCAAGCTAAAGCTCAACGAGCGGTTCGGCACGGATTCCATGACCACCGCCGAAATTGTAGCTGATTCCACCAAAACCAGCATCGATCCAGACAGCGGCTTCATCGAGGTGAACGTTACCCACACTCAAAAGGACGTGGCCAGGGACATCGCCGAAGAGTTGATCCATTCGCTGGATCAATATGAAAAAATCCTCGCCGGCGTGAACATCCAGCCACGAATTCACGCGGCCCAAATCTCGCTCGCTAATGCCGAGGAAGAAGCCGCCACCAAACGCCAGGACCTCCAAAGGCTGATTTCCGTTCGCGGCGATCCAGCCGCCAATCCCGTGGCGCAGTTGGACATTGATGCGCTGAAAAGCGATTGGGCAAATTCCCGCCAGCGTATCATCGACAGCCAAGTCCGGATTGACGAAGCGAAGAACGAAATCGCCACCCTGCCAAGCATGGTCATGATCCACTCCTATCCTGACATTTCACAGTCTCCATTTAAAAAGGCCGAAGACTCGCTCGGCACGGTCATCTGGCAATCGATCGCACTCGGCCTCAGTTTTGCATTGGGTGCCCCTTATTTGCTCGAGTTGGCGTTTCCCCGCCGTCGTAGCAATCCCACATCGCCTGCGAAAGAATTTACCGAAGACGATTACGAGGACCTCGGCATCGGCGCGCCCGTGGAAATCTGATTTCCCGCCGGAAGCTTGCGATGGCATCCCGCTTTGCCATTGGCATCCGTCGGAACGGCAGGGATAATCGGGGTGTTTCCAACCCGAAAAATCCATGCGCTTTCCCATCCTCGCATCGTTATTGCTAACCATCCCGCTGCATGCCGGCATACGGGTTTTTGAAACCTTCGAGGGCGATGGTTTCAACGGCTGGCAAGTGGAAGGCAAGGCATTCGGGCTGGCACCGGTGGGGGGAAAAACCGACGACATGAAGGAACCCTTCACGGGCTACTCGAATGACAGCCTCGTGACCTCCGCCCATGGTGGCGACGCGTCGACCGGCACGCTGACCTCGCAGGAGTTCAAAATCGAGGAACCTTACATCGCCTTTCTCATCGCGGGTGGAGATCAACCCGGCAAGACGGCGGCGCAATTGATCATCGATGGCAAGGTCGTCCGCGAGGCAACCGGCAAGAAATCCCTGCGCTGCGGACCGGTTGTTTGGGATGTGGCGCCATTCAAAGGCAGCAATGCAAAGATCCGCCTCGTCGACGATGACACCGGGGCCTGGGGCATCATTGGCGTGGATCAGATTTATTTCACCGACTATCCCAACCAGAAATTTCCCGGCACCACCCGCGAGGGCAAAGACTTCGTCAACGGCCTTGTTCCGACGGACGTCGTTGCCGGCGTGAACATCCCCGCGGATAGCGTTCTCAAAATCGAAGCCAGCCACGCGGCCCAGGATGTGACATCGCCAACCGCGCTTACCTTCGATGATGAGGGACGCGTGATCCTTTCCGAAACCCTCCGCTTCCGCCATGGCATCGAGGATGACCGCGACCGCCTGTATTGGTATCTCGACGACCTCGCTTCGAAGACCACCGCCGACCGCCGGGCCTTGCATGAAAAATGGAAGGACAAGGCGTCGATCGCCTATCTAACAGAAAAGTCCGAGATCATCCGCCGCCTTGCGGATACGGATGGCGATGGCAACATCGACGAATCCA
Source organism: Akkermansiaceae bacterium (assembly GCA_031371445.1). Classification (GTDB taxonomy): domain Bacteria; phylum Verrucomicrobiota; class Verrucomicrobiia; order Verrucomicrobiales; family Akkermansiaceae; genus Luteolibacter. Next base: position 1,727 of record JANMJQ010000155.1, on the reverse strand, counting down.
AAGTCTTCGCTGACGGCTTCAATGATGTCCTGGATGGCACCGCGGCCGGCGTGTTTTATTATGACGGTTATCTGTATTTCGCCTGCATTCCGAAAATCTACTTGCTGCGCGACAGCAACGGCGACGGGGTTGCGGACGAACGCACGGTAGTGGCGGATGGATTTGGCGTGCGCGTTTCGCTTTCCGGTCATGATTTGAATGGCTTCACGCTGGGGCCTGATGGAAGGATCTACGGCACAGTGGGCGACCGGGGCTTGAACTTCGTCACCAAAGAGGGTGTGGCTTATGATTACCGCAATGAAGGTGTCGCCTTCCGCTTCGAGCCGGATGGAAGCAACTTTGAAATCTTCCACACCGGCCTCCGCAATCCCAAGGAGATCGCTTTCGACGCGCTTGGCAATCCGTTCACCGTCGACAACAACTCCGACCAGGGCGACCAGGCGCGCGTGGTGTATCTCGTCGATGGCGGCGACACCGGTTGGCAAATGGAGCACCAGGCGATGCACACGTTCCATCGCCAGATCGGTCTAACAGAACACCCGCCGTCGCGATGGATGGACGAGAAGATGTGGGAATTGGAAAACCCTTCACAACCCGCGTTCATCCTTCCGCCCTGTGCGCATCTCACGTCAGGGCCGTCGGGTATCACCTATCATCCGGGCACAGGCTTTTTGGAGAGCGAAGCGGGCCGCTTCCTGATCTGCGACTACCGTGGCGGCGCCGCGAATTCGGGCATTTGGTCTTTCGCCATGAGTCCAAAGGGCGCGGGCATGGAGATGACCGACTCGCGCCAATTCGCATGGGGCATCGCGGCCACCGATGTCGAGTATTCGTGGGATGGAAAAATTTATATCAGCGATTTCATCACCGGCTGGACCTCGCATGACGACGGCCGCTTGCTGTCACTGGGCGCCGGCAACAAAACATTTCACGCGGCAGAAATGGCCAGCACCGTGAAGATCATCCGCGAGGGCTTCGATCAACGCAGTTCCGCCGAGCTTGCCAACCTGCTGAAACATCCCGATGCCCGCATCCGCCTGCGTGCGCAAATCGCGCTCACCCGCAAGGACGACGCGGTGAAACGATTCTCCGATGCCGCGCTGTCGACCAACTACCTGACACGCATCCATGGCATCTGGGGCCTCGGCATTGTCGCCCGGCGTGGTTCGGTGCCACAAGCAGGTGTTGAGTTCGGAAAAATCCCCGACGCGGGGCTCCGCGCGCAGGCGGAAGTTGCGTTGATTTCCTTCCTCGACGACAAGGATCCGGAAATTCGCGCGCAGGTGTTGAAAGTGTTGGGCGACGTGTCCAACGGGACCAGCACCGTGCCACTCGGCCCGCTTCTGATCGATCCAGCCCCGCGGGTGCGCTTCTTCGCCGCGTTGCTGGCGGGCAAGCGCAGGCAGATCGCTTACTATGGCCCCATTTGCGATCTGCTGCAGGAAAACGACAACAAGGACGTCTATCTGCGTCACGCCGGCATCTATGCCTTGCAGCACATGGCAACAACGCCCGCCGTGATTTCCGCCCTCGCCACCTACGACTCGCCAGCCGTCCGCTTGGCTGCTGCCGTGGCTTTGCGGCGGATGAAGAGCGATGACATTTCCGTATTCATTCACGACGCCGATACCAAGGTCGCCGATGAAGCGATCCGCGCGATCTGCGACAATGATATGGTTGCGTCGCGCCCGGCGGTGGCAAGGTTGCTAGACAACACGGCGGCCCGC
>JANMJQ010000135.1:0-23913 GCA_031371445.1 Akkermansiaceae bacterium | reverse complement strand
GATCGGGAGCCGGAACTGTGGCACAATGTGCGCAATTTGTGGAAAGATCCAGCACGCTGCCGCTGGCGCTCCCGCTTCGTACAAGCTCCTCAACGTTTCCTACGATCCCACCCGCGAATTTTATGTGGATGTGAACAAGGCATTCAAAAAGAAGTGGGAAGCTGAAAAAGGCGGCTCCGTGGAACTCGAGCAATCGCATGGCGGCTCCGGCAAGCAATCCCGCGCCGTTTCCGACGGACTTGCGGCGGATGTCGTGACGCTGGCCCTTGCCGGTGACATTGACAGCCTTGCCAAAGGCGACGCGCCCTTGTTGCCCGCGGATTGGCAAGCCAAGCTGCCTAACAACAGCGCGCCCTATACTTCGACGATCGTGTTCGTGGTGCGCAAAGGCAATCCGAAGGGCATCAAGGATTGGGGCGACCTGATCAAGGAAGGCAACCAGGTGATCACGCCAAATCCGAAAACTTCGGGTGGCGCGCGTTGGAACTATCTGGCGGCATGGGCGTGGGCGTCCAAGCAAAATCGCGGCGATGAAGCCAAGGTGCTTGAATACATGACCAGTCTCTTCAAGAACGTGCCGGTCCTTGATACCGGTGCCCGGGGATCCACGACGACATTCGCCCAGCGAGAGATCGGCGATGTCCTGCTGTCATGGGAAAATGAGGCGTATCTCATCGAAAAGGAATTTCCCGCCAAAACCGAAATCGTTTATCCATCAATGAGCATTCTGGCGGAACCACCCGTGGCGGTGGTGGAGAAGAACGTTGCAAAACATGGAACTTCCGAAATTGCGAAAGCGTATCTGGAGTTTCTCTATACCGATGAAGCGCAGGAGTTGGCAGGTAAAAACTTCTATCGCCCGCGCAACGAGGCCATCGCCGCGAAGTATAGTTCCAAGCTGCCGGCGATTCCCTTGGTGACCGTGGACAAGGACTTCGGCGGCTGGGCCAAGGCGCAGAAGACCCACTTCGTGGATGACGGTACCTTTGACAAGGTCTCCAAAAGGAAATAGCAGCGTCCCGGGTTCACCAGTTCACCTTATGTCAAAACGGCGCGTCATTCCCGGCTTCGGGCTGTCGATGGGATTCACGATCACCTACGTGAGTTTGATCGTTTTGATCCCCCTGGCCGCCTTGTTCATCAAGGCGGCCAAGCTGGGACCCGCGCAATGGTGGCAGATTCTCAGCTCCGAACGCGTTCTCGCGGCGGCCAAGCTGACCTTCGGCGCCAGCGCGGCGGCGGCCATCGTCAGTACGGTCATCGGACTGTTGGTGGCCTGGGTATTGGTCCGCTATCAATTTCCCGGGAAGCGGCTGCTGGATGCGATCGTTGATCTTCCCTTCGCGCTGCCGACGGCCGTCGCGGGTATTACATTGACGACCATCTATGCGCCGAAAGGTTGGCTCGGGCAGTATTTCGAACATTTTGGAATCAAGACCGCCTACAGCCCGATCGGTGTCTTCATCGCGCTGACCTTCATCGGATTTCCCTTCGTGGTCCGCACCTTGCAGCCTGTGATGGAGGACTTCGGAGCCGAGGTTGAGGAAGCCGCCGCCACTCTGGGCGCGGGGCGTCTAACAGTTTTTCGGCGGGTGATTTTCCCGATGTTCATCCCTGCTTTGATCACGGGTTTCACACTCGCCTTCGCGCGTGCGATCGGTGAATACGGCTCGGTCATTTTCATCTCAGGCAACCTGCCGATGAAGACCGAGATCCTGCCCTTGCTGGTGGTGGCACAGCTTGAGCAAAACAAGTACGAAGCCGCCGCGGTGATTGCCGCGGGAATGTTGATCGTTTCTTTCTTCCTGCTGTTTTTGATCAATCTCCTGCAACGCCGGCTTAACTGGCAGAACAACTGATGTCCGTGAACCACCGGCCTGTCACCACCGAATCCGCGCCTGTGCGAGCCGTGCTCATTGCAGCGGCGGTGCTCGTCCTGACACTTTTCCTCCTGATGCCGCTCGCCGCTGTTTTCGCGGAGGCGTCGCGCAAGGGTTGGGAGATCTTCATCGCGGCCCTGCACGAAGACGCCGCGCTGTCGGCCATCAAGCTCACCTTGCTGGCGGCGGGGATTTCCGTGCCGCTCAACACGCTCTTCGGCGTCGCCGCGGCATGGCTGGTCACCAAACATAAATTCCGCGGACGCACCTTGCTGTTGGCGATGATTGATCTTCCGTTCGCGGTCTCGCCGGTCATCGCAGGCTTGGTATGGGTGCTCATCTTCGGCGCGAAGGGTTGGTTTCCGCAGACGATGGTGGCCGATGCGCTCGCCCCCGCCGCCCGCGTCGTGGCGGGCTGGGCGGAGTATGAAAACTGGCATTGGTTGTTCGCGGATCTGGCGGCGTGGCTGCGTGAGCCCAAGATCGTGTTCGCGTTGCCGGGCATCGTCATTGCGACCGTGTTCATCACCTTTCCTTTCGTCGCCCGCGAGTTGATCCCCTTGATGGAATCGCAGGGCAGCGACCAAGAGGAAGCGGCCGTCACGCTTGGTGCAAAAGGATGGCATGTGTTCTTCCGCGTCACCCTTCCTAACATCAAGTGGGGGCTGCTTTACGGGGTCTTGCTCTGCAATGCCCGTGCGATGGGTGAGTTCGGCGCAGTGTCGGTCATTTCAGGCCACATCCGCGGCGAAACCAATACGCTGCCGCTGCATGTCGAGGTGCTCTATAACGAATATCAATCCAGCGCTGCCTTTGCCTGCGCCACGCTGCTTGCCTTCCTGGCCCTGGTCACCCTCGGACTGAAAGCTCTCGTCGAACAAATTTCCGGCCACCATGCGGGGGGCCATAAATGATTTTTTAGCATGTCTATCTCGATCAACTCCATCAGCAAAACGTTCGGCACCTACAGGGCGCTTGAGGATGTCACGCTGGATGTGCCGGATGGCTCATTGACCGCTCTGTTAGGTCCATCGGGTTCAGGCAAAACGACGCTGTTACGGATTGTCGCGGGCTTGGAGTTCGCCGATCCCGGTCCGGGACGAATTGCCTTTCACGGCGAGGACGTCAGCGAAATCCCGGCGGGCAAGCGCGGTGTCGGCTTTGTCTTCCAGCACTACGCGTTGTTCCGCCACATGACCGTCGCGCAGAACATCGCGTTCGGCCTCAGTGTGCTGCCGCATTCCAAGCGCCCGGCAAAATCCGATATCCGCGACCGGGTCATGGAACTGCTGAAGCTGGTGAAATTGGAAGGCCTCGACAAACGCCGTCCGCACGAACTTTCCGGTGGCCAGCGGCAGCGCGTTGCATTGGCCCGCGCGCTGGCGATCCGTCCGAAGGTGCTTCTGTTAGATGAACCCTTCGGCGCGCTTGACGCCCAGGTGCGCAAGGATCTGCGCCGATGGCTCCGCCAGTTTCATGATGAAATCGGCCTCACGACCTTGTTTGTCACGCACGACCAGGAAGAGGCGCTCGAGCTTTCCGACCAGGTGGTTGTCATGCGCAATGCCCGCATCGAACAAGTCGGCGAACCGCAGAGCGTGTATGACAATCCGCGCAGCCCATTCGTCTATGAGTTCCTGGGCAACGTCAACAAGCTGCACGGCGGCGCGAGCACACGCTACGTAAGGCCGCATGAAATCGACGTGCTTTTCGCGGCGGAACTCGATCCAGCCACCGATACCCTGGCCAGGGTGCAGCACCTTTTCTCCGCAGGCCCCATCGCAACGCTCACCGTGAAGATGGAAGACGGGCAGTTCCTTGAAATCGAAATCTCGCGCAAGCATCTCGACGAGCTCGGGCTCAGCATCGGCGATGAAGTCGCCGTCCGTCCCAGCGGGGGTTCGGATCTGTCGTAGAAGAAGTTGATGGCTGAGAGTTGATGGTTGATGGCGAAGAGGGTGGACGCCGATATGGAGGATGGACGCCTACGTCCATCCGGATTGATGGGACGTAGGCGTCCCATCTCGTGTGCCCGGCATCCCCGTGAGCCCATCCGATCACATCGCTCGCCGTGTAATGTCATCCGCCGCCTGCCTTGACGCGATACAGGAAACCAGCTAACTTGCCACGAATGAAGGCAACCATCGATATCCCGGACGATCTTTACCGACGGGTCAAAGCGCGCACGGCCGAAGAGGGACGGCGCATTCGCGAAGTAGCGGCGGATCTCTTTCAGAAATGGCTCGATGAAGGTGGCAGCTCGCGGATCACTGCGGAAATCCCGGTCGTTACTCCGGCCCAACTGAGCCGCCATCGAGGTGCCGGGAGCCTGCGGACAGCTTACCCACAGGGCTACCGCCTCAGCGGCCCGCTGATCCCGGCGGGAAAAGGAGCACCGCAAATCCCCGCCGCAGCCGTCGGGCATGCGCTTGAGGAAATGGACCAGGAAGAACTCGCCGCCCATGCCCGCCCTCGTTGACGCCAACGTCTGGCTGCCCATCCTTGTCGAACGTCATCAGCATCACGCTGTTGCCACCGCCTGGTGGAGCGAGCGACCGGCCGCCGCCTGCTGCTGGTGCCGGCCGCTCCAGCAAACCGTCCTCCGCCTGCTCACCAACCGCAGCGTCATGGGGGATGACACCCACAGTCCCGACAATGCCTGGCAGGTTTGGGAAAAACTCACCGGCGACATCCGCACCGCCTTCCTACCGATGGAACCGGCCGGGCTCGACGGGGCATGGCGGCAACACATCGCCAGTCGCACGGCCTCGCCCAAGCTCTGGATGGACGCTTATCTCGCCGCCTGGGCGAAGTCCGCAAGTCTCGCCTTCGTTACTTTCGATTCAGACTTCAAATCCTTTTCCCTCCCCGACCTCCAACTCCTCAAAATGGAGTGAATTTCCCCAAAAAGGGCAATGGATTAAGCTCTCTATAAAGAGCATAACTGGGGGAACTACGTGCGAGTTCGCTCGATGTGGACGGCGACGCAGTCGGTGTTGGGCAGGATCTTTTTCTCGATGGAAACAGCGACGCGGGTGAGAGGATGGTTTTCGAGAAGATGCTCCGCGATTTCCACGGCGAGCGTTTCGATGAGCTTGCGCGGCCTGCTGGCGGCGAGCGCTTTGATTTCCAACGAGACCGCATGATAGTCGACTGTGGCGGTGATTTCATCGTTCAGACCCTCGAAACCGGCGCTTGGAATCATGCGGGTCGTGACGGACAAATCCTGCGGCACCGCGCGCTCTTCATCCGGCACGCCGATGTGGGAACGAACATTCAGGCGTCGGATTTCGATGGCGTCCGCATGGGAAGAAGGGGAGATTCGAGTGCTTCGCCGTTTATCGAGCAAGCCGCGCAACACGCCGAGATCGGGCACCGTTAGATCCGGTCTAACAGATGCGAGGATTTCGGGATGATTGTAACCTGTTAGAACAGCGATCGATGAAACGCCGCCGTGGCGGGCGGTTTCAACATCGTGGGTCATGTCGCCGACGAAGGCCGTTTCGGAGGGATCGAGATGGTGGGTGGCGAGGATTTCATGAATGACCTCGCGCTTGTCGAGCACGCCTGAATAGGTCGCCTCGAAATGCCCGCGCAGTCCGAACTCATCGAGTTGGCGTTCGAAGGCCGCGGTATCCATGGATGTCAGCACAAAGGTGCGAATGCCAAGCGCTTTGCACCAGTCGAGCTTTTCCCGCGCATGAGGCAAAACGAAAACAGGGGCCAGTGCGGCATCGAAGGCCGGCCTGAAATGAGCTTCCAATTCCTCCAACGGGATGTGTGGCAACATCTCCGCGTAGAACTCGCTGTATGGCAGACGGAACACGCGGCGGAAGCTTTCGCGGTCCAGCGCCGCCACGCCATATTTCCCGAGCACCACATTCGTCGCCTCAATCACCGGCCCAAGGTCATCCACCAAGGTGCCGGACCAGTCGAAGATGAGGTTGTGGAACATGGGGGAAGAAAGTTTGTCAGGGTTCAGTTTTCAGTGTTCAGGGGAGAGGAAGAAGTGCGAATGATCAGTGGAAGATTTTTTTACCGAACATTCACCACCGACCTATTTCTTCGCGCTCGTTTGTGCCTTTAGCGGTTACTGCGGTTCTTTCCTGAAAACTGAACACTGAAGACTAGCAAACTTTTTTCACCCATGTGAGAATCTCACCGACCGCACCTTGTCTTCGCCGAGTTGTTGGCGGATGCGGGTGAGGAGGAGGGGTTTCATTTGTTCGAGGTGGAAGCGCATCGCGGGTTGGGTGACGCGCAGGACGAGATCGCCGTTTTTCACGGAGACCGGTTCGCTGTGGCGGGCGATGAAATCGCCGGCGAGCTCCTTCCACATGCTGCGGACGCTGTCCTCGGTGAGACCATCTTCCGCACCGGCGGCTTTCAGGATGGCGGAGAGGAATTTTTCCGCCGGATGGATGTGGGCGTTGAGGTTGGTGGGCTCGTCGATGCCGCGCCATTCGCGCAGGATTTCCTCGCGGATCCTGCCGAGGCCTGGCGAATCTTTCGCGGCCGGCCGGAGCTTACGCTTCGCCGTCATCGCCGATGGCTTCCACCGGGCAACCTTCCATGGCTTCGCGCGACTGGGCGATTTCCTCGGACGTTTCGGGTTGCTTGAAAACATACGAGTAGCCCTCGTCATCAGCCCGTGTGAAATTGTTGGGCGCGGTTTCCCGGCAGAGGTCGCAGTCGATGCACTGGCTGTCCACATAGAACTTGCCGGGCACGTTTTCCACATTCTTGTCTTCGCGATCAGCCATGAGATATTTAAACGATTAACGACCCCTTGGATGCAATTGGGGCGCTGCCGATGCAAACCGATTTTTACCTGGTTGGCAATCGGCTTTCGCACTGGCCAAGCCCCGGCAGCCGCTTTACATAATCCCTAGCCGCCTGACATGACTCCAACGCCACCTTCACCGCCGGAAGGTTCCGGCCTGCCTCCGCGGCACCGACCTAACAGCGTAAACCTCGCCAAGGATACGACCGAGGTCGATCTGTGGGCTTTTGACGAACTCGATCCCAGCGAGGACAGCACGACCGGACCAGCCCCCCGGGAAACACGTTCAGCGGGGATTCCGGCACCCCGGGACCGCGGAAAAACAGTGCCGCCGCGGGTCGTGGACGACACGGCCAAGCCTATTTCCAAAGGCAGCATCAACGTCAACGTCGGGAAAGCGCGCGGGAAAGAGGCCGCTCCGACCCCGACCCGGCCTCCGGCGCTGAGCGAATTCGACGATCTCGACCGTTGGGACCAAACCGGTGCCGAAGTGCCGTTCGCGGAGCCGCTGCCCCCATCCTCTCCGGCCAAGCTTTCAAAACCCGCGGCAGCCGATGCGCCTCTGGATGCCCCGCCGGAGGCCGAAGTCATGCCTGCGGTTACGCCGACGGTTGTCGCTGGTTTGGTGGATATGCCGGTCCCGAAAACTTCGGACGACGATGATGACGAATTCACTCCGCATCCCCGTGCGGACGCAGTGCCGGTGACACTGAAAATGCTGCCGGCCCTTTCCAAAATCGAACGCGTCGGTCTGCTCTGCCTGATATTGTTGCTCGTCGGTGGCGCGGGTGCCTGGCTCTGGACCACCATTTATCACCTTCCCGCCGGTGCGGACCGGGCCGTGGCCGCCGATTTTCCGAAAAAAGGGAAAAAACTGACGGTGCTCTCGGCAGATACCTACTGGCGCGCCCCGCGGGCGGGTGACACTTCGCGGCGCGGCACCTTGTTGCTGCCTGTGCTCGACATGGAAATCGAAGGCGGGCCGGCCGCGTTGCGGATATTATTCCGCAATGGCGACGGCGAATCCGTGGGCGATGCCATCACCCGTCCGATCCAAAGCCCGGGAAAACTGAGCGTGCCCGCGACGGCCGGCTTCGACGACCTGGGAATGCATGCCGCTTATCGCGCCGGCGAGGCCAGGCCGTGGACGATCGAGGTGCGTGAAGCCCCATCCGACGCGTCACCGCCGGAAGCCTACGAAAAACTTTTCGAGATGAACATCTCGACCGCCCGCCATTGATTTTATTTTACCATGCCAGAACACGATTACTCGCCGCTTGTGCCCAAAGAGGGGTGGCACGTCATGCATTTGTTTTATCATGTCGATCATGTGCAATGGTCGCTTTATGGAGATGATGAGAAGCGCCAGGCCAAGACCCGTCTAACAGAATTGGTGCAGGAAATCCGTGCTACGCCGGACACACAGTTGTTGGTGTTTTCCGTGGCCAGTCCGAAGGCCGATCTTGGTTTCATGCTGCTCACACCGGATTTGCAGACCGCGAATCTTTACGAAAAGCAGCTCGGCCTTTCGCTCGGGCCGGAAATCCTGAGTGCGGCGTATTCGTATCTCTCCATCACCGAGCGCTCCGAATACACCACGACCCGCGATCAATACATTGCCGAAACGCTGGTGGGTGAAAAAGATCTCAGCGAAAGCAGCCCGGAATACGCCGCTGGTCTCAAGGAGTTCGACGAGCGGATGGAGCATTACATGAAATACCGCCTGTATCCCGATATGCCGGCGTGGCCTGTGATTTGTTTTTATCCGATGTCCAAGCGCCGCAATCATGAGGCGAATTGGTATGCGCTCGATTTCGAAAGCCGCCGCAAATTGATGGCGGGGCATGCCAAGGTGGGGCGCACGTATTCGGGACGCATCCTGCAGCTGATCACCGGCTCAACCGGACTCGACGAGTTCGAATGGGGCGTCACCTTGCTTGCCAAGGATACCTATGACATCCGCTCGATCGTGTATGAAATGCGCTTCGACGAAGTGACCGCCCGCTATGGGGAGTTCGGCGATTTCTATATCGGCATGCAGCTTCCGCTCGATGTCCTGTTCCGGCGGATTTGTTTGTGAGGTGGCTTTTACTATGGATACCGTAGTACCTCACGCCCGTTCGCGGAGCCAGATCGCAAGCTGATTCAAATCCGCGGGTTTTGACAGGTGTTTGTCGAATCCAGCCTCCTTTGCCCGCTGGCGGTACCGGTCGTTGCCATAGCCGGTGAGTGCAATGAGGAACGCGGATTCCATCCCGGGCATTTCCCGCAAGCGACGCGCCACTTCGAAGCCGTCCATCCCCGGCAATCCAATATCCAACAGCACCACCTCGGGCTGGAATTCAGCGGCAACGGCCAGCGCATCAGGACCCGTGTGGGCGACACGGGTCCGATGCCCGTGAAGTTGCTGAAGCATCGCGATGGTCTCCGCCGCATCCTTGTTGTCATCGACGATGAGCAGACGCAGCGGCCGCAGCTTGTCCGCGGCCAGCGTAGTCGTGGGCGCGGACAGGGGCGCGGGGACGACTGGCAGACAAATCGAAAATTCGGTGCCTTGTCCGAGCCCATTGCTGCGCGCGGAGATCGTTCCATCATGCAGTTTCACCAGGCGGTTGACGATGGTCAGGCCGATCCCCAACCCGCCGTGCGCGCGGTCGAGCGTGCGGCTTGATTGGACGAACAAGTCGAAAATGCGTGGCAGCAACTCCGGATCAACGCCCACACCGTCGTCGCTCACACGCACGACAACCGTGTCATCCGATTCCAGCATGGCGGTGAGGGCGATGTGGCTGCCGGGGCCGCTGTATTTGCAGGCATTCCCTAACAGATTCCCAAAAACCTGCTCCAGTCGTGTTGCATCCGCTTTGAGGTAAACCGGCTCGGCGGGCAGCGTGACCGCGAGCATCTGGCGGTTGGCGGAACAACTCGCCCGCAAGCCATCGGCCGCGGCTGTTAGAATGGGGCCAAGCTCGACGGTTTCGCGGCGCAGCACGATCTTTCCCTGGGTGATGCGCGAGACATCGAGCAGGTCATCGATCATGCGGCTCATGTTCACGATCTGCCGGCTGATGAGCTGTTGCGCGTGCTCCCGTTCACGGGCACCGACGCCGGGTGTTTGCAGGATTTCGGTCGCGTTGCGGAGCGGTGCCAGCGGATTGCGCAATTCATGCGCCAGCATCGCGAGGAACTCGTCTTTGTTGTGGTCGGCTTGTGCCAGGTCGGCGACGTGGTCCGCAAGCGCGGCTTCGATGCGTTTCAACTCGCTCCGGTGTCCTGCAAATCCTTCAACGCCCGCTCGCCATCGTCCGGCGCAAGCCATCGGTTTTCGTAAAGCTCCGCTAACGGCCGTCCCAGAGCATGGCCCCGTTCGACACCGTATTGTCCTTCGGCCGCGTCGTTGAGATAAATGATGTGGTGGTCCTCATCGAGCGCGACAATGGCTTCACTGATTTTCTCGAGGATGTCGCTCCTGAAGCGGTTCGACTCCGCGCCCGTATTTTGCAGGACGAACAATTGAGGCCCGCCGTCGCCTTGAACCACCAGCGCGTCCACTTTGCCGGAGCGTATGGCACGCAGGGTTTCCTCGGATTCCTCCAACCGCGCCCGCAACTCGGCGATTTCTTCATGCAGGTGATGATCGTTGGAGGAAGACATCGGATCGCGAACTTGGCTTCCCGCTTATGCCTGGCATGGCCCCAGATCGAGGCCCAGCAGGATGCGGTTTGTTTGCGACATGTCCCCAATGAAACGGCGCAGCGGCAGAGGCAGTTTTTTCATCAAGGTCGGTGCGGCGATGATCTGTTCTTCGTGGGCCATCGCAGGGTTTTGGGAAATGTCCACCACCTCGAGGTCATAGCGGCCGCGCAAGTACTCCTCGCAGAGTCGTTTCGGCGGCGGTTTCCTCATGTGTAAGGTTTAATTTGGCGGCGCATCCCCATGGAACAAAGAGTTTGTTAGGGCTTCCGCGCGGATGAGGAGAATTTCACTTGATACCGTCCCTTTCTGCGGGACGGTGCCAATGGTGAACAACGGAGATCCTTTGGCTTGGCCTGAAATCGTTTCGAAAGCCGTGCATGACATGCGCACGCCCTTGTCGTCCATCCGCACGACTCTTGAAATTTTCCGAATGGTCGGCGGCGGTTCCGAAAAAGAGATGAAGCTCATCGGCGTGCTCGACCGCCAGGTGGACGAACTCAACGCGTTGATGGAAACTTTGCTTAACGATCCCGCTGCCTTCGAACCAGCGCCGCAGCATGACAATTAGGAATTTCCTTTCCTTTTTCCATAAAAGGAATTGCCTGAAAAAACTGAACACTCTCTCCACCATGCCCCAGTCCGCAGCGCCTGTCGCACCCGGCCCCGATACCGGAGCTTGGGAGGACGAGACCCTGGATGCCGTGCTCGCAAAATTCCCACGCGTGCTGTTGGTGGACGATTCGAAGACACTCGCGGACATGCTGGCGATGTTTTTCCAGATTTACGGATTCGATACGCGGACGGCTTACGACGGAGATGAGGCGGTCGCGGCGATTGCAGAGAGCGTGCCCGACATTGCCTTCATCGATCTTGAAATGCCAGGAACCAGCGGCTTGGAAGTCGCGCGCAGGGTCCGGGCGTCGCAATTGGAAACAGTTCCGATCCTCGTCGCGTTAACCGGTTGGGAAGATGATGCCCATAAGCGCCAAGCCCGCGAGGCTGGGTTCGACCATTTCCTCGTCAAGCCCGTCGCACCTTCCAGCATCCGCGAATTCATGTCGTGGCTCGCCGAGTAGATGGAAGAGGTGGGGCGGAATGAATTCAGCGCTCCAGTTTAAAGGCGCAGTGCCACTTTCAAAAACGGCGCGGTCCGTGAAGTTTTCGATCTAACAATTTTCTCCGGCGGCCCCTGCGCAACGATATGGCCGCCGCTTTCGCCGGCTTCCGGGCCAAGGTCGAGGATCCAGTCGGCTTCGGCGGCGACGGCCATGTGGTGCTCGATGACCACCACCGTATGTCCTTCTTCGACGAGCCGGTGCAGGACATCGATGAGGCGTTGCACGTCCTCAAGATGAAGGCCGACCGTTGGCTCTTCGATGAGGTAAAGGTTGCGTTGGGCGAAGAACGCGTTGTTGAGCGTTGCTTTGGTGCCGCGGCCTTTGACGAGTTCGGAAACGAGTTTGATACGTTGCGCCTCACCGCCTGAGAGGGTGGGTGACGGTTGGCCCAGTTGAAGATATCCCAGGCCGGTATCGGCCATCAGTTTCAAGGGATGCGCGATCCGTGGCTGGGATTCGAAAAACGAGGACGCTTCATCAATCGTCATCGCCAGCACCTGCCCGATGTTTTTCTGGCGGAATGTGACTTCAAGGGTTGCCGGGTTGTAGCGTTGGCCGTTGCAGGACTCACAATGCACCCAGGTCGACGGCAGGAAATCCATTTCCAATTTCACGCGGCCGTTGCCCTTGCACTCCGGACAACGCCCGCCCTCGGTGTTGAAGGAAAACCGCGACGCGTCGAAGCCGCGCATGCGGGCGTCCGGCAGTTGCGAGAACAAGGCGCGGATGTGGTCGAAGACTTTGACATAGGTCGCCGGACATGACCGCGAGGTTTTGCCGATCGGCGACTGGTCGACTTCATAGCAGGCCTTGATGCCTTTCTCACCACTGGTTTTGCCAAAGGGTAAATTCGATTTCTTAATCCGTGTGGTCTTGGCCTCGTTCTTGAAAAGCGCGCCAAGGCAGGAATGCATCAACGACGATTTTCCCGACCCGGAAATTCCTGTTAGAACCGTGAGCCGGCCAAGCGGTATGGCGACATCGATGTGCTTCAAATTGTTCGCGCGGCATTCCGAAATTATTAAAAAGGGATGATCCTTCCCAATCGCCCGCCGCGAGCCGCGGATGGGATGATTCATCACTGTGGAGAGAGCGCGGAAGGTTGGAGAGTTTGCTAGTTTTAAGTTTTCAGTGTTCAGGGAAGAGTTCTGCTTCTTGCTGCCAACTGAAAACTGAACACTAGCTACTTGCGGCGGCTTTCCTTGATAGACGATCTCCCCACCCAACCTCCCCGCACCCGGACCCAGGTCGATGAGATGATCCGCCGCCGCGATGGTGTCTTCGTCATGTTCGACGATGATGAGCGAGTTGCCTTGGTCGCGCAAGGCGATGAGGGTTTTCAGCAATGCGGCGTTGTCGCGTGGATGGAGGCCGATGGTGGGTTCGTCCAGAATATACAAGACTCCGCGCAGATTTGAGCCAAGTTGCGCGGCGAGCCGGATGCGTTGTGATTCACCACCGGAAAGGGTGTTGCCGGATCGATCGAGTTGCAGGTAGCCGAGGCCGACTTCCTGAAGGAATGCAAGGCGTTGATGGATTTCAGGAAGGATGTCCCGCGCGATGAGAATGTCGCGGTCATGAGTGAATTTGAGTTTCGAGAAATGTGCGGCAGCGGAATCGATGGACAGGTGGCCGAGGTCGGCGATGGCGGTGGATGAGATTTGAGATTTGAGATTTGAGATTTGAAATCCCGTGAGGCGGACCGCCGAGCCGACGGGGTTGAGGCGGGATCCTTCACAAACGGGGCAGGGGATGAACTCAGCATCCTCCATGCGTTCGATCGCACGGTCCGCATCGAGCTCGGCCTCAAGCACGGAATCATAGCGCGACAAATCGAGACGCTGGCGGCGCTTGGGAACACGCCCATGCCCGCGGCATTCCGGGCACCAGCCGTGCGGTGAGTTGAACGAAAACAAGCGTGGATCGAGCTCTTCGAACGACCGGTTGCAACACGGGCAGCTCGATTTCGCGGAGAGCAGAACCGCCGCTCCTTTGCCAGGGTGCAGCTTGATCAAGCCTTTGCCGATGGAGAGGGCGTGGGAGATGGAAGTTGCCAGGTTCAAGTTTTGACTCGGGTCCAAGCGAAGTGCGCTTTGCGGCGATTGTAGAGTTCGCGAATGCTCACTAAGGCTTTCAGTGTTCAGGGAAGACTTTGAATTCTTGCTCTTGCTGAAAACTGAACCCTGAAAACTAGCAACCTCCACATCGATATTGTGCTCCTTGAATCGCTCGAGCCGGGTGAAGGTCGCGGCATCGCGGAATTTGCCATCGACCAGCAGGCGGGTGAATCCATGTTTGAGCGCCCACTCGGCGATTTCGCTGTGATAGCCTTTCTTGCCACGGATCAAGGGGGCGAGGATCGTGACCGATCCTTTGGTGAGGTGGTCGCGGATGGTGTTCTCAATGGCTGTTAGAGATTGCTTCTCAACCGGCACCTTGCAATCGGGGCAATACAGCGTGCCGAGTTTCGAATAGAGCAGGCGGATGAAGTTCCAGAGCTCGGTGACGGTTGCGACCGTGGATTTGCCCCCGCCTTGCGAAACGCGTTGTTCGATCGCGACAGTGGGTGGCAGGCCCGCGAGTTGGTCGATCTCCGGCTTTTCCAATTGCTCGGCGAATTGCCGCGCATAGGCGGACATCGAATCGAGGAAGCGGCGCTGTCCTTCGGCGAACAGGATATCGAAGGCGAGGGTGGATTTGCCGGAGCCGGACAGCCCCGAAATCACGACAAGTTGGTCGCGCGGTATGTCAACGGAGATGTTCTTCAGGTTGTGATGGCGCGCGCCGCGGAGGGTGATTGAAGAGGTTGATGGTTGAGGGTTGATGGTTGATGGTGAAGAGAAAGAAGTAGAGGGAGAGAGGCCGAGGGCTTGCTTGAGGAAGTGGGAGGTGGGGGTGTTGAGCTTGGCGATGTCTTCGGGGCTGCCTTGGCCGACGAGCTGTCCGCCGTGGCGACCCGCTTCGGGGCCGAGATCGAGAATCCAGTCGGCGGACTTAATGACGTCGAGGTTGTGCTCGATGACCAACAGCGAGTGGCCGGCATCGACGAGCTTCTGGAAAACTCCTAACAGATTTTCGATGTCGGAGAAATGGAGTCCGGTGGTGGGCTCGTCCAGGATCAGGAGTTTCGAGCCGGATGAATCCCGCGTTCCAGTCGATGCGAGGAGCTGGCAAAGCTTGAGGCGCTGGGCTTCACCGCCGGAAAGGGTGTTGAGAGCCTGGCCGAGTTTCAGATAGCCGAGGCCGACTTCGGCGAGGGGTGCGAGCAGTTTGGTGATTTGCCGGTGGCGCTTTGCGTGGGCGGGTGGAATGTTGCCCTTTTCAGATGTGGGCGAGACGCCCACGCTCCTTGAATAGAAGGTGATCGCATCGGCAACTGTTAGATTGAGGATGTCGGCGATGGATTTTCCCAGATACCGGATGTCGAGTGTGGAGGACTTGTAGCGCGAGCTGTTGCAATCGGGGCAGGTCACGTAGAGGTCCGAAAGGAACTGCATTTCCACCTTCTCGAAGCCATTGCCAGCGCATCGGTCGCAGCGACCGGCGCCGGAGTTGAAGGAGAAAAACCCCGTGTTCAAATCCTGTTCGCGCGCTTCCGGAGTCAGCGCGAACAACTGGCGGATCGGATCGAAGGCACCCAGGAAAACCGCGGGCGTCGAGCGCGGGGTCCGGGCAACTGCGGTTTGGTCCACCAGTTCAACACCATCCAAGTACTCCGATCCTAGTAGTTCGCGCAGCGGTGCCGGATCATCCCCAACGTCACGGCTGAACTTGCGGGCAAGATTGAGATAGAGGACGTCATGGGCGAAGGTGGATTTTCCCGAGCCTGACACGCCGGTCAGGCAGACGAAGAGGCCCAGCGGAAGATCCGCATCGAGCTTCCGGATGTTATGGCGCGAGGCACCCTTGATCTGCAGTTTGGCTTTGCCCGGCTTGCGACGCTTCAAGGGGATGGCAATGGATTTTTCACCGCTCAACCATGGTAAAGTTCCTAGTTGGCAGTTTTCAGTTTTCAGGGAAGAGGTTGTTTTCTTCGTCTTGCTGACAACTGAACACTGAACACTAGCAACTTTGTTCGGAGGGCCTTCGTAAATGAGGGTGCCGCCGAAGGAGCCGGCGCCGGGGCCGAGATCGACGAGGTGGTCGGCCGCTTTCATCACCGCTTGCTCGTGCTCGACAACGACCAGCGTATTGCCCTTGTCGCGGAGGCCATGCATGACGCCAACCAGGCGGTCGATGTCGCGCGGGTGCAGGCCGACGGTGGGCTCGTCGAGGACGAACAAAGTGCCGGTCAGCGCCGCGCCGAGGCAGGTGGTCAGATTGACCCGCTCGACTTCGCCGCCCGACAAGGTGCGGGTGGCGCGGTCAAGGGTGAGATATCCCAGGCCGACCTGGTCGAGATAGAACAGGCGCGAACTGATTTCTGTTAGAACAAGGTCGAGGGTGGCATCAAGTTTGCTAGTTTTCAGTTTGGAGTTTTCAGGAAGACCTTCGGAGCGATCTTTATCTTTGCTGAAAACTGAACACTGAAAACTAGCAAACTCGCTCGTGAACCACGCCAACAGGTCGCCGATGGACATCGCCCAAAGTTCGGGAAGCGTCTTGTCGCCGACTTTGAAACAGAGCGCCTCGGGTTGCAGGCGTTTGCCGCGGCAGGCGTCGCAGGTGGTGTAGGAGCGGTAGCGGGCGAGGAAGACCCGGACGTGCATCTTGTAGGCCTTGGTCTCGAGCCAATCGAAGAAGCCCTTGATTCCATACCATCCGCCGGACTGCCAGAGTTCCTCAAGCTCTTCGGGCGAGAGGGTGGATGATCTACGGTCTCCATAGTAGATCCATTCCTGTTCCTCCTCGCTGAGATCCTCGAAGGCGCAATTGATGTCGATCCGCCGCTCCTTGCAGTTGCGGAGCAGATCGCGCTGGCACTCGTCGCCGCGCTCGCCCTGGAAAGGTTTGATCGCGCCGCCGGCGATGGAGAGGGATTTGACGGGAACCGTTTTTTCCAGATCGATGCCGATGACGCGACCGAAGCCACGGCATTTTGGACAGGCACCGAGCGGGCTGTTGAACGAGAACAAAGCGGCGACCGGCGGGCGCAAGGTGAAGCCGGTGCGCGGGTTGGTCCAACTCGTGCTGAACGCACGAGAGTTTTCAGTTTTCAGTTTCGGGTTTTGACTTTGGTCCAAGCGGTGTGCGCGTTGCGGGTTTGGTAGGGTTCGCTGGTGCTCACAAAAGCTTTCAGGGAGAGATATGCTTGCATGGCCTTTGCCGAGCGTAAACGCGGCTTCCAGCGCTTCGAGCAGGCGGGCTTGGTTTTCGGCGTCGATGGTAACCCGGTCCTGCACGACCTGGATCGCGCGAGGCAGCCTGGCGGTGGAAGTCCACGCTTCGTCTGTGCGGATGATTTCGCCACCGATGAGGATGCGCAGATAACCCTGTGCATTGAGGAAGGGCAGGATGTCCTCCGCGATTGCATCGGCGGGGAGCGGGATGGGAAACGTAATGAGGACCGGCTTGCCTGTTAGATGCTCATTCCCCCACGCGGCGGCGGAATCCGGTGAGTCGGGCTGGATGGTCTCGCCGGTCTGCGGATCGTAGCCCTTCGCCAAACGCGCGAACAACAACTTCAGGTAGTCGTTGATTTCTGTTAGAGTGCCGACGGTCGAGCGGGTCGTGCGGACATGGTTTTTCTGCTCGATGGCGATGGCCGGGGGGATGCCATCGATGTGGTCCACCGCCGGCTTGTCCATGCGGTCGAAAAACTGGCGGACGTAAGGCGAAAACGTTTCGACGTACCGGCGCTGGCCCTCGGCGTAGAGCGTGTGGAAGGCGAGCGAAGACTTTCCCGAGCCGGAGGGACCGGTGACGACGGTCAATTTTCCCAGCGGAATATCGAGGTCGAGGCCACGCAAGTTATGCTGGCGGCAGCCACGGAGAACGATGGCAGGTTGGCGGCCGCGCGCGGCGGCTGTCGGGTCGGATTTCGGCACGCCGCAGGTTAAGCAGGAAAACGCGGTCCGCTAGCGGAAGCTTACTCGTTGCCGGAGGTTCCCGTCATCAGCCCGCTGAAATAAGTGGAGGAACCCTTGGTTTGCGCGATTTCCTCCTTCAGCAACCTAACCGCGCCCAGGTCGTTGTCGGCTTCAAGGCGTTCGATCTGCTTTTCAAGGCCCCCTAGGTAAATAGAGGCAAGCTGCTCGATGTTTTGTTTCAGCGTTTCGTCGATCCCCTTTTGCCGGGCTTCGGAGGTTTCGCGGATTGCCTGTAGTTGCGGATCGCGGGCAAAGCCCTGGTCGGTTGAGGGAGGAATGCGATTGCCCTTGGTCTTCCATGTCTCCACGAGCGCATCGACCTCATCAATGCCCATTTTCCCCTTGCGCGCCTGTTTGCGGAATTCCTTTTCGAAGTCGCTGAAATTCGAGTTGAGTTGCGCCGAAGTGATCGAAACCAACCGCTTCGACTTTTCCTGCATCGCCTTGCGGGCCCTGAGCAAAAATGCGTTTACATCGTATTTCGGTGCCGCAGTTCCATCGAATACGGGCTTTTTCACCCCATCGGTGTTGTCCTCTACCGGCGCAACTTCGACCGGGTCCATCACCGGCTTCTTCACGGGCGTCTTGCTGATTTCCGGAGGAGTTGCGGTGCCGGGACCCATGTCTTCCGGGATGTCGGAAGTGGCGGGCTTCGTGGGCTCTGGCTTGGCGGGAACGACGATCACCGGCTCTTCGACCGGCTTTGGTTGGGGGGGCTTGCCACCGAGGAAATGATAAGCAGCCGCAGCTGCGATCAGGGCCAACACCACCATCACAATGGGTGTGCTTGAAGACTTCTTCCGCTTCGCGTAACCATGCGAGCGCGGGGTGTTCACGCCGCGGTGAATCCCCGCGGGTGCCACGACGCGGGTTGACTTCTGCGCGAGCGCGGTGCCGATGACCTGCAGGTCCTTGGCCATCTCGCTGGCGCTGGAATAACGCGCGGCCGGCAAAGTTTGCGTGGCCTTCTTGACGATGGCGTCAAAGCGTGGGTCGCAATGAATGATTGCTGACGCCGGGCGCGGATCGTCGGCGGGCAGCTTTCCTGTTAGAAGCTCGTGCAACAGCACGCCGACCGAAAAAATATCGGCCCGGTAGTCCACGCTGTGCGGCGCATTCACCACCTCTGGCGCGGTGTAATGCGGGGTTCCGAAAATTTCATCACCTTCCTGGATCTTCCATTCGATCGGACGCGCCAAACCAAAGTCGCCGATCTTCGGCTGCACATTAAGATCGAGCAGAATGTTCGACGGCTTGATGTCGCGGTGAAGGATGCCGTTCTCGTGCGCGTGGGCGAGTCCATTGCAGATGCCGGTCACCAGGCGGATCGTTTCCGCGGGATCGATCGCCCGGCCGTATGCCGAGTGATAGACCGATTTCCCCGGCACAAACTCCATGATGATGTAGAGCATCCCGTTGACTTCGCCGAAGTCGTAAACGCCGATGAGATTCGGATGGTTGAGCCGCGCCATGGCCTTCGCTTCAGCTTCGAAGCCGGCGCAGAAGGCAGCGTCCTTGCTGAATTCGGTGGGCAGGATCTTGAGTGCGACGGTCCGGTCCAACGATTTTTGCACCGCGCAATAAACAGCGCCCATGCCGCCGGTGGCGATCAGGCCCTGGATTTCGTAACCGGGGAAATGCGGCGCAAGTTCGGCCGCGTCCGGTGCGACGAAACCGGCTTGTGCTGAGGAGGCGCTCATGGATGAAGTTGCGCGAAGCCGGTGCGTGCAGGGCAGGCTAGCTCTCGCAGTGACTGAAATTCAAGTTTAATGATGGGCTGGAATAGCTGCTTCGGGGGCCGCCTGTGACGAACCTGAGCGCATTTGTAAAATAAAACCTTCGGAGAAACCCCAAAACTTCCTAGAAGTTTCCAGCAACCTGCGGGCCAGTTCCATCCCTTTGATTTTCAACCGAGCGGCCAGTGATACACGACCCATTCGGGGACTTTGATCGAAGTATTGTAGAGCATGTGCAGCGCGATCACGGTCGCGAGCGAGCCGCTGGACGAGTAAATCACGGCGCAGGCAAAGCCAAAAACCCCCACGCTAAGCAGGCCGTAGCCGTCGTAAAAATGCAGCACCGCGAATACGATCGATGAAATAACCGCCGCCGCGATCACTCCGAGCCGATTGCGCAGGGAGCGGAACAGCACGCCGCGATAGAGGATTTCCTCAGCCGCCGGTCCCAGCAGGCAAGCCGACACCAGAGCGAAGCCAAGTCCCCACCAGCCCGCGTCGCCGAGACTCAGGCCGCCACCGGGATCCGAGCCCGCCGTGTCGAAGGCCCGCCGCAATATCTGGTCCACGATCATCAGCAGCGAAAACATCCCGAGCACGATTTTCGGAGAAACCGGCCGGTTCAAGCCGGTGACCCTCAAGGCATGGCTGGGTCGGCGGAACAGGAGGCCGAGCGCGATCATCGGCGGCAGCATCCGGGCCGCGGAATCCAGGAAAATTCCCACCGCCGGGTGCAAGCCGGGCAAGGCGCTGATGCCCAGCTCAAGGGTCATCGTGAAGCCGATCCATGCAAGGGTCGCCACCAGAAACACCACCAAGCCCAACCCCACCGGCCATGCGCCCCCATAGCCTTGCCGCTGCCCGCTGCGGCCGGAATTCATCGCCCTGATGCTTGCGGGAATGAACGTGAGTCCCACGATCCCCAACAGCCATACGCTCGCTCCCGCCACCACCGCCCGGAGCCGGAGCTGCCGCAGGTCGTTGCCGTAGGCTTGCCGCCAATAGGCCGCGGGCCGCGCGTTTTCCTCCCAGGAATCGATCAGCTTCGCATGCCACCAAGTCCCGTCATGCGCGGCCAGGGCGGCGGATGTTTGCTCGAAATCCGAGATCATTTTGCCGCCCAAGGCAGCGCCGATCATCTCCCGCATCGGCCGGCCCTCCTGCTCGGCCTTGATGATCCCGAATGCCTCGCGGCCTTGGGGTGACAGCGATTTTTCCTTCTCCAATTTCAGCAGCACGACCAGCGCGTCGCGGCGCACGTCAACCGGCTGATCGACGTTCGCCAGCTTCCGCAGCCACGGCGGATCTTCAGTCATTGCGTCGGCCAGCCGCAGGTCGCGGTCGATTTTGATCAAGGCGATCTCCTCTGTCCCCGGCGGATAACCCTCGGTTTTTCCAAAATAGTGGTCCCACAGCCAAATCCCTAACAGAAATGCCAGCAGCGCGATGAATGGCTCCGGGTAGTCCCTCCGCAAAATGGCGAGGTAGGGATTCGGCGGTCGGCCGGGTGTTGGCTGGGTCGCGGTGATTCCGCCAGCGTTCCGCATCCGGAGGGGATTTGCAAGCATGGCCTGATTTCAAAGGAAGGTTAATCAATTCCCGCGAAATCCGAAATTTCCATTGGCCGACCCGCAAAGGACGTCGCACGGTGGCCCCGGAAAAAATGCCGCAGATCCCCGATCCCACCGAAGCAGTCATCATCACGGCCTTTTGCTCGGCGCTCGGTCTTTTTACGGTCACGGCCGTTGTCCGGAAATTGCTGGCAAAACCCGTGGAGCCTCCGCCGTGGTTTGAGCCGTTGCCGGTCGCTGCCGGCGACTCGCCTTACGAAAGCCCGCATGCACCGCTGCCCGTCGAGTCGGCGCCGCCGGTTGACGCGGGCAAGGTGCAGACCTCATTTTACAATGCCGCGGACCTGCTCGGCCTCGCCTTCATCTCTGGCACATTCTTCATGCTGGTGATCGCATCCGTCCGGATGGCCGGTGAGGTGAAATTGGATCCCTCCGCATTGGTCAGCTCGATCGGCTTTCAATTTCTCAGTGCCGGCATCGTCGTCGGATTTGTCGCATGGCGCGTTCGCATCGTGGATTGGCTCGGACTGCGCTGGCCGAAGTGGCCTTGGGTTTTTCTCATCGCTCCCTGCACGGTGCTGGCGATGTGGGCCTTCTTCGCGGGCCTGCATTTTTCCGGTTTCATGAAATGGATCGAATCGCTTGGCGTGGAGGTCGAGCAGGACACGGTGAAGCTCTTGCAGGAATCGAACGATCCCGCCGTGCTCGCGCTCATGGCAGGTGCCGCTGTTCTGGCCGCTCCCATTTGCGAGGAAATTGTGTTCCGCGGTTATCTCTATCCCGCCGCTAAAAAATTCGCCGGTCCATGGGTCGCGGGCATCTGCTCGGCTATGGTCTTCGCCGCCGCCCATGGCAGTGTTGCGGCGCTGCTGCCCTTGTTCGTCTTCGGCTGTGTGCTCGTGGCGATGTATGAAATGACCGGCTCGCTATGGGCGCCCATGGCCGTCCACTTTTGTTTCAACGGTGCGACCGTTCTCATCCAACTCGCGGTCCGCTATCTGCACCTTCCCATCGACCCATCGACGTGAGCACCCTGCGGGAAATCGGCGAGGATGCGTTGATCGCGAGATTGGTCGCGCTCGTTCCCCGTTCCGATAACCCCGCCGCCGGACCAGGTGACGACTGCGCGGTCATCGATGCCGATCCGCAATCGCCTTTCGTGCAACTCTTGAAAACCGACGCGCTGGTGGAGCATGTCCATTTTCTAACAGAAGCACCGCCGCGCGCCGTGGGTTGGAAAGCCGCCGCCCGCGTCATCTCCGACTTTGCCGCGATGGGTGGCACGCCGGCGCATTTTCTCATCACCCTCGCCCTGCCAGCGGAGACTTCTGTTAGATGGGCGGAAGACCTTTATCGCGGCATCGGCGATTGCCTGGAAAAATTCGGCGGCCTGCTTGCGGGCGGCGAAACTTCCAGCGTGCCCACCGGCTCCGCGGCGGTGATTTCAATCGCCGCGACGGGCATCGCGCGACGTGAGCGTCTGGTCCTGCGTTCGACCGGCCGTCCCGGCGACGCCTTGTTCGTGACCGGCCTGTTGGGCGGTTCGCTGGCTGGCAAGCATCTCGATTTTACGCCCCGTCTGTTAGAAAGCGCCTGGCTCGTGGAGCATTTCAAGCCCAGCGCAATGATGGATCTCTCCGATGGCCTCGCGAAGGATCTCCCGCGGCTTGCCGAAGCTTCCGGCTGTGGCTTTATCATCGATGAAACAGCGCTGCCACTGACGCCTGGCAGCAACACCACACAGGCCCTTGGCGATGGCGAGGACTTCGAATTGCTGTTGGCCATCGATCCCGCCCAAACGGATCAACTGCTCGCTACCTGGCCCTTTGAAATACCATTGACCCGCATCGGCCAATTGGTGGAGCGGGGGAAAGGCCAGAATTTAGCAGGCGGCTGGGAGCATTTTAAGAAATGAAACAGCGAGGCTGGTATTCGCGAGGACAATCTCAACGCCGCACTTCGTGCAAATGATCTTGCCGACTGTCATTTCTTCGTCGAACGAGAACAAGATCAGCTACAGGCGGAGCTGGCGCGCTAGCTGCCGGTGAACGAAGCGAAAGGCGGGGAGAAGCCAAGAGACGCGAACGAAGCCGCCGGCTCGGCACGCCCAAAAGCAGCTACCGTGACAGCGGAGCCTGTTAGCTGCATCGCATGGTTGCTCTTCATTTCTTGGCGATTGTGACGACGCCCTCATTGGAAATCTTTAGGTGTATAACTGTTGAGAGTGGTCTGCCGCTCCTGTGCTTGCCAGTCACCTCGACCGCTAGTGCGTCATTGGCATCCCAGCGGAGGGGGCGCTGACCCGAACTTGCCAGTCCGGCGCGATCAACCTTCCAATACCGACAGGCCTCGTCGAGCAAATCGGGCAGAGTTAAAGAGACAAACCCGTCGCCCGAATGGCGGTAGATACTCGCAGCGCTATGCTTGTTGAGTGAGTCATGGAGCGCGATGCAACTGCTGTCAGGAGCCCAGAGAATAATCGCACGGCGCTTGTAGGGAATGTCCGTGCTCCACTCAGTCGAAAGCGGTGCATATCCGAGGTTCTTAGCGCGATCCAATGTCGCAAAGATCACAGAGTTCTGCGTGGTGTCGGAGTGAAATACTTCGAGCAAGCAATATTTTTTGTCGGGAGAGGTGCTGCCGGGAACCAACTTCCCGTTGGTGATGTTCACGGGAAGAATGCTCTCTCCAGTGAGACATGCTGGAATGAATGCCAGCAGCATCAAAAGTGTGAGTCGGCGATTCATGGTGGGATAATATTCAGCAGAACGATAGAGTGGTGGCACCGCGTGATTGAAACGCAATTGAAAAATCAACTGGAAGGTTTATGAAAGGTTGCCACCCACAGCTTGTTCGGCGGCCGTCATTTGGAAGAAGCTGGCTTGGCTAAAGGCACTTTGGCGGCGGTGAGAAGATCGTCGAGGGGCTTTTGGAGGCCGGTCATGCCTGCTAATCCAATGCGTTCCTTACCGCGGTAAACGGCAACTTGAGAGCACTCGAAACAGGCGACAAAGTCATATGTCGTGCCTTCGGCTGACACGACACGCAATGAATGTCGTGGCTCGAAACAAAGCGCCACACCGCCATGGAAATCGCGAAC
>JANMJQ010000134.1:0-1733 GCA_031371445.1 Akkermansiaceae bacterium | reverse complement strand
ATTTCCCGGCGGGACAAGCCGGTGGTGGAGTTGCGTGCCGTGGAGGCGACCTCAATGAACAAGCGTTGAGGGAGAATTGCGCCGTGATCGGCTCGGATGATGCGTTCGAGAAATATGGAGTGAAGCGGGTGTGGTGAGATTACACGAAAATGCCCGTTAGGCCGATGGGGCTTAACGGGCAGGGATTCATTCGTGGCGACCAGTGATCGCCACCACGTTATGCCAACGCAAACTCCGGCTCATGACGCAGTCGGCGCATGAGGCTGCGGGTTTCGTTTTGCCAGTGGTTGAGCTTTTCGCGGGAAAGCTGGACGCGATCGGAAACCGCTTTTTCCAGCTCATGATAGTTGGCGGAAAGTTGTTCGACGAGTTCGTGCAGGGCATCGGCGGCGCGATGGACGCGGCTGGCGCTGGCGGGATGCTCGCGCATTTCGGCGAGATGCGTTTGCGCGCGGCGGCGGACTTCGCCCATTTCAGCGAGCAGGATCCGGCCATCCGGCACGCGGCGGAGTCCGTCAACGAGACCGAGTTTCGAGAGCGTCCAGATGGTCCATTTCGAAGGGTCCCACTGCCATGGCTTCACGCCGTTGCGGTAGTCGTGCTGGAACTCATGGTGATAGTTGTGATAGCCCTCGCCGAAGGTGAAGAAGGCCATGATCGCACTGTCGCGGGCGCTGTGGCTGGTCGAATAGGGTTGGCGGCCAAGCATGTGACAGAAGGAGTTGATGAAGAACGTGCAATGCTGCGCGACCACGATCCGGGCAACGCCGGGGATCAGGAAACCGCCGAGAGCGCCGAGCCAAGGGTTCATGCCGTGCGTGGCATTCCATGCGTAACCGGCTGCAACGGGAATGACGACACCGACCAGGAAGCCGATCCATTGGACGTATTTGTGCTGCCACACGATGAGCTTGTCTTTCCGGAGGTCGGCGACGTTGTCCATCGGCGGTTCGGGGTTGAGCTTGAAAAGCAGCCAGCCGATGTGCGCCCAGAAGAAGCCTTTGGAGATGTCGTAAGGATCTTCGTCGTGATCGACATGCTTGTGGTGGGTCCGGTGGTCGGAAGCCCAGTTCAGGCAGCTATTTTCAAAGGCACAGGCGCCGAAAATAAGGGTGAAAAGTTTCACCGGTGTTTTTGCCTTGAACGAGAGGTGGGAGAAAAGCCGGTGGTAGCCGACCGTGATGCTCATCATGGTGGCGATGAGGTAGAAGAAGAACATTCCCACCTGGAACCAGTCCAAGCCAAATTTGACGAGGTAGATGGGGAGTCCTATGAGGGCGGTGAGGGCGGTACCGATGAGGAAGATACTGGTAGTCCAGTTCACCCTATCGAATGGGATTCGGTGCATATTAATTGGTTTTGGGAACCCTTCGCAGCCGGATGTTTAACCGAACGGTCGGCGAAATTGCTCGCCGATAGCGGAAGGACGCGGCTCAATAGCTGCGGACGGGACCCAAAGCAAGCCCACGCATTTTTTTATTGTCGCCCCCGATCCGTCTTGACAAGGGGGGGGTAATTCCGCATCAAGCGCGCCCCCGAATCCAAGGCGGATCCAACCAAACAACCAAGAATCATCGCATGCGTGGAGTGACTGTGAAGAAAGGCGAGCCCGTTGACCGTGCTCTCAAACGCCTGAAAACCAAGCTTGATACCGAGGGTATCCTCGAAGAAATGCGCCGCCGCCGCGCCTTTGAAACCCCCACGGAGCGCAAACAGCGCAAACTCCGTTCCGC
>JANMJQ010000126.1:0-5454 GCA_031371445.1 Akkermansiaceae bacterium | reverse complement strand
GCCAAACTAGGAGGCTTCCTGGCCCGCAAGAGCGATGGAGACCCGGGATCGGAGGTGTTATGGAAGGGATTCGCAAAATTGAAGATCTATGCCGAGGCATGGAAAATCTTCAGCCACCGTATTTATGGGTAACGGGCAGGGCAGAGCGCGGCGGCGACACCGCTTTGGATTCGCCGCAATGCGAGGAATGATCGATGCCCGAACACGCGCCGAGGTTCCAAACCCATCCAAAGCGGTGTGGCGCTTCGCTTCCCGCCGCACTCCAAGGATCTCGCCGGTCTGAAGACCAGCGCTCCAGTCGGCCAAAAAATAAGGGCCGCCGTCGCTTCGAGCCGCGCAAGACGCGAAGCGGTGGCCGCCCATCGTCGATCGTGTCGACATCAGGATAAACGCTGCCAAAGACCGATTTGTTGCAAAAAAATTCCACTTATTTGCAGTCCTTGCAGCACCCGCAATCACATGGTAATCACAGCGCAATGGGAATAGCAGATCGGGATTACCACCGCCGCGACCGGCCGGGCGAGGGCGGCGTGATGTCGAGATTGACGCCGGTCGTGTTGTTTCTGCTGATCGCAAATTGTGCGGTTTATTTCGTCGATCTGTTGTTGGTGGGTCCGGATGGCGGACGACTGTTTCGTGATTTCGGAGTGTTCACCATTCAGTCCGGCATCAACGAAGGACGGATCTGGGAATTTCTAACATTCCAATTCCTCCACGCCGATCTCTTCCACCTGCTCGCCAACATGCTCGGCATCTTTTTCTTCGGGCCATGGTTGGAACGCTGGTGGGGGTCAAAGAAATTTCTCGCCTACTATCTCATCTGCGGAATTGCCGGAGCGGCATTCTACACCTTGTTGGTTAGCCTTGGTGCCTTGCCCGGCGATCATTTGCAATCCGGTCTGTTAGGTGCTTCAGCAGGCATCTATGGCATTCTCATCGGCGTCGCATTCATTGCACCCAACCTGCGAGTCGCATTGCTGTTTCCACCGATCGAACTCTCGATGCGGCAACTCGCATTAGCGCTCATCGCCATCGCCTGCGGATCGATCATCCTTCGCTTCGGCGGCAATGAAGGTGGCGAGGCCGGCCACCTCGGCGGTGCGATTGTCGGTTTCATCATCATGCGCTTTCCTAAACTGCTGGGAGGAAGCAGCGGCCAAGTGCTCGTGCAACGCGAGCCAACGATGCAGCGATCATTGCCCAAGTTGCGGCCACGCTCCGAGCTGGAGATGCGGCAGGACACGGCGGTCGATGCGATCCTCGACAAGATTTCACGCGAGGGTTTCCAAAGCCTGACCGCCGAAGAGCGCGAGTTCCTGCAAAAGGCTTCCGAGCCACGATGAAGCAATGATGACCGACGGTGAAATGATCGATTGCCCCGAGCCGGGCCGGCAACTCGAACGCCTTCGCGCGATCATGCATCGCCTGCGGGCGCCAGGGGGCTGTCCCTGGGATGCCGAGCAAAGCCATGCCTCGCTGGTGCCGAACCTCATCGAGGAAACCTATGAAACCGTCGATGCCATCCAGCGCGGCGACTATCCCCACTTGCAGGAGGAACTCGGTGATTTGTTGCTGCAGGTCATCTTCCATAGCGAGATCGCGAACGAGTCGGGCTTGTTCGGTCTCGACGAAGTGGCGCGCGGCATTTCTGACAAACTGGTGCGCCGTCATCCGCATGTTTTCGCCGTGAGCGATGCAACTACGACAGATGCCGTACTTCGGCAATGGGATGAAATCAAACGCTCGGAAAAGGGCCACGAGGCGAAGCCCTATTTGCATGGGGTAGGCAAAGGCCTGCCCGGCCTGCTGCGGGCCGCCAAGCTGCAAAAGAAAGCGGCGAAGGTCGGCTTCGACTGGCCGCTTGAGTCGGGCGTCATCGCCAAGATCCGCGAGGAGGTGATGGAACTTCAGGAAGCAGCCGACAACCATGACATGGATGCCGTGTCGGAAGAATTGGGCGACCTGTTGTTCTCGGTCGTGAACCTCTCAAGATTCCGCTGTGTCGATCCGGAACTGCTGATCACTGCTGCGAACGACAAGTTCGAACGGCGCTTCGGCGAGATGGAAAAGCTTCTAACAGCCGAAGGCCTGGCTCTCGGCGAAGCGACTGCCCAGCAGATGGAAGAGGCCTGGGAAGCCGCGAAAAGTGCCGAGCCGCTCAGGACGCGGTGATCGAAACAATCTTCGAGGGCCCGGCGGGGAACCACTTGCCACCGAGTTTCGTGCGAAGGCGCAGATGCCATTTTTGGCCGCTGGCAAAGGTTGCGCCAGACGACGTGGCATTCATCAGAAAGCTGGTGGCCGTGGTGGCGACGCTGTTGACTTTCTTTTCCTCCAACCAATCGCTGTTGGTGGTCGTGATATCATCGATGAAAATCCCGGTCGCATAGGTCGGGGTCGCATCAT
The DNA here is from genome assembly GCA_031371445.1 of Akkermansiaceae bacterium. Lineage (GTDB taxonomy): Bacteria > Verrucomicrobiota > Verrucomicrobiia > Verrucomicrobiales > Akkermansiaceae > Luteolibacter. Next base: position 3,048 of record JANMJQ010000126.1, on the reverse strand, counting down.
GGGTGAAGACAGCGCCACCGTTGGTGAAATAGCGGAAGCGCACGCGGATCGGTTCGGTTGACAGCGGCAGCGAACGGGTCGTGGTGGACACCGCGGTATCCATGGCGCTGTTCGAGACACCGTTGATCGCAGCGCCCAGTTGCACCCAGGTGACACCACCGTCGGCGGTCATTTCCACCACCAGGCTGCTGCCCGTGGTCATGAATCCACGCCGGAACTTGAAGCTAAGGGTGGCGCTCGCGTTGGGAAGGATATCCCGGTCGATTTCAAAATACTGCTGCGGCACTCCCCGCGCCTGCGCGTCATAAATGGTGGGAAAGGTCAGGTGAAATGCCTTGGTGCCGCTGACCGTGCCAAAGCCCTGGAAGGACGAAGTGGTGGCGACGAGGTCGTAGTTGGTGCCCGTTCCATCGATGAGTGCCGGCAGGGCGGAGCTTTCTCCATCGGACTTCCAGATGCTGCTGCTGCGCTGCGCGGCAACCACGTTGATTGCCTCCGCACGTGAAGGCGGAGTGAAGGTGTAGGTTGCGGAACCCGCCGCCGCCAGCGTGGACGATCCGCTGAGGGTTTGGTCGGAGGTCAGGCTATTGGGATTGATCAGCGTAACCGAGTAGCTGTAGCTCGTCGGAACTCCCGTTCCGGAAATGCCGGCTAGGGAAACATTATACGTCGTGTCCTTGAAGACCGATCGTGCCAACACCGGATCCGGCACCTGCCAGACAATCGCGGGGTCGCCGTAACTGGTATCGCGTTTGATGTTGCTCACCGTGAGGACTTTTCCGGTGGAATCGGTCATGCTCACGGTCGCGAAGGTGAAATCGGCGCCGCGGCGGCTGACCGACCAAAACCGCGAATTGATGGATGCTGGGAAAAAGCCCGCGGCGGGGAATGAGACAAAGCCAGAGGCATCATTGGCGCGCACCTCGGCGGTATTTTGGATCACATAGAGAACGTTTGTCGGAGGGACATAGGCACTGGCCCCCGGTTGATCGCCCGTGGCGTAATCGGTGGCGCGTGGGAACAAACACCAGCGACGGTGACCGACCTGGCTGTTCCAAGTGGAGCCGACGGTGGTGCTGGAAAACTCTTCCGCCATGTATTCCGTGATGGCTCCCGGTCCATAGAGGCCGAAGGCAAAATTGCCGTGCGCGGCGGCGTTCCACGCGGCGGTGGACCAACCGACCAGCGACGAAGCGGGGTTGTGGGTGATCGCGGGATTCGCCCCGGTCGAAGAATTGTAGTTGCGAACCAACATCAGCGCCGCCGCTTGGCTGGCGGAGGATTTCGTCGTGGAGGCCAGTGGCTTGTAGGCGTCGGTGGCCCCGATCACCACCTTGGTCCCGCTGTTGACCGAAACATCGGCGGGCACACCGCAGATCGCGCGGAAGAAATTGAGGCGCCGCTCGACATCGCGGACAAAGACCGGAGAGACGTCGCCGTTCGTCCCCTTATAATTTCCCGTCCAGGCAATCCGCGCCGAATAGCCCTCCGAGGCCTGATAGACAGCTTGCCAAAAGGCCACCACGTCATTGCGGTCCTTGGTGTCCACCGAGAAGCCTTTGCTGACCATCTCCACTCCGGCGGCGGGAATCACGCCAGGCTGCCAGGCAGAGGCTATCAGTGAACTTCCAAAGTAGGCAGCGGTGGCAAATTTTTTGAAAGAGTTCATAGCAAGGGACAGGGACGCACCGAAATTATCAAATAATTCTGAAATATCAACCTCCAACGAACAATCCGACCCTACGCGATCTCGTAGGTCAGTGCCGCAAGGCCGAACAATGCGGCCGTTTCGACGCGCAATACCGTATGACCCAATGAAACCGGGATGAACCCGGATGCGAGGGCAAGTTCCGTTTCCGCCGGCGTAAAATCACCCTCCGGACCCACCAGAAAGACCACCTCGGACGGCACCGCTTGAGCCCGAAGAACTTGGCGCATTGGAAGTGCTCCGGCTGCCAGTGAGGCCACGATTTTCAAGCCGGGAAGCCCTGCCTGCTTGGCCATCCACGAGTCGAAGGCGAGCGGCGGGCCGATTTCCGGCAGGCTGTCCTGGCCGCATTGCTTGCAGGCCTCAAGCGCCGTGCGCCGCCATTTGTCCGACTTTTCGTCGCCAGCGACGACCACCGTGTTGCGCGTCACCAAAGGTTGGACGGCGGCAACTCCCAGCTCCACAGCCTTTTGGACAATCGTATCCATGGTCTTCCCCTTGGGAATGGCCTGGGCCAACACAATCCGCGGCCGCGGCGGCGCCGATGGCAATAACGTGCCGATTTCCAAGCTCACCCGGTCGCGGAAAATATCCCGCACCACCGCTTCGGCCCGGCGGCCCTTGCCGTCAAACACGACCACCCGGTCCCCCGCCTTCAAACGCAACACCCGCGCCAAATGCTTCGCCTCGTCGCCCGTCAAAGCGGCATCGCCCTCCCAAGCTTCAGGCGGCAGATAGAAGCGGGGCATTTGAAGAAGTTTGTTAGTTTTTAGTGTGCAGTTTTCAGGAAGAGAAAGAAGCGCTGCAACAAATCTTCCCTGAACACTGAAAACTGAACACTAGCAAACTTCTTAAAGGTCGAAGAACCTCTTCGCTTTTTCAAAAAATCCTTCCTGCATGGGCGAGTTGTGTTCGCCGATGGATTCGGAGAAGGCGCGGAGTTTTTCCTGCTGGTCGGAGTTGAGCTTGGTGGGGACTTCGACCTGGACGGTGACGTTCAGATCGCCGCGGCGGCCGTTGGTAAGCGAGGGCATGCCTTTGTCACGCAGACGGAAAACGGTGCCGCCCTGGGTGCCGACCGGGATCTTGATCGATGACTGGCCGTCGAGTGAAGGCACTTTCAATTCACCACCGAGCGCCGCCACCGAGAAGGGCAGCGGGACCGAGCAATAGAGATCGGCATCCTCGCGTTGGAAGACGTCGTGATCGCGGACATGGAGGAACACATAGAGGTCACCCGCCGCGCCGCCGCGGACGCCGGCATCGCCATTTCCCGACGATCGCAGGCGCGTCCCTGTGTCGACACCGGCGGGGATGCGCAGCTTGATGCGGCTGTCGCG
>JANMJQ010000103.1:0-4188 GCA_031371445.1 Akkermansiaceae bacterium | reverse complement strand
GGCGCCGGATCGAGACTCTGCTTCTTCCCTGAAAACTGAAAACTCCCAACTGAAAACTTCCCCAACCTCTTGGCTTGGAATCCAGGACTTCTGCCAACTCTCCATCGTCGATGCGATGGCATGGATCGACGGCTTCCAGCCCCCGCCTGCGAAAGCGGAGATTTGCCTGCGCCTTGCCAATGATGTGCGGACGCGTTTGGCATTTCTAACAGAAGTGGGGCTTGGCTACCTGACGCTCAACCGGACTAGCGGCACCTTGTCTGGCGGCGAGGCGCAGCGGATCCGTTTGGCAACGCAGCTTGGTGCGGGGCTGTCGGGCGTGATTTATGTCTTGGACGAGCCAAGCATCGGCCTGCATGCCACTGACACCGCGCGCTTGATCGGGGCGCTGACACGGTTGCGGGATCTTGGAAATACGGTGGTTGTAGTAGAACACGATTCCGAAATCATCCGCGCCGCGGATTGGTTGATCGATCTGGGCCCGGGCGCTGGTGCGGCCGGCGGGGGCTTGTTGGCGGCAGGACCACCCGCGACGATCCAGTCACCGACGGGCGAATGGCTGCGCGGTGAGATCGCGGGATTTGCTCCTCCGCCGTTGAAGGGCAAGCCGCAGGAACATCTCGTGATCCGTGGAGCGCGTGAGCACAATTTGCAAAACCTCGATGTGAGCATTCCGCTTGGCCGCTTCGTCGTTCTAACAGGTCCGAGCGGCAGTGGCAAATCGACGCTCGCCGACGACATCCTGCGCCGCGCGCTGGCCCGGCATTTCAATGGCTCGGGTGAGGCTCCGGGCGAGCATGATGTCATCGAGGGCATCGGGCATGTTGGCAAATGCGTGGTCGCGGACCAATCGCCGATCGGCCGCAGCCCGCGGTCGAATCCCGCGACCTTCACCGGCATCTTCGACCTCGTCCGCGAGCTGTTCACCAAGCTGCCTCTTGCCAAGCAACGGGGCTACGGCGCGAGCCGCTTCAGCTTCAATGCGGCCGGTGGACGCTGCGAGCGCTGCCAGGGCAACGGCCGTTTGAAAATTGAGATGCATTTCCTGCCCGATGCCTGGGTGCCATGTCCCGCCTGCAATGGCCGTCGCTTCAACCGCGAAACGCTGGAGGTCACCTACAAGGGCAAGTCCATTTCCGATGTGCTCAATCTCGCAGTCAGCGATGCCTGCGCATTTTTCCGGCCCATCCCCAAGATCCATCACATTCTTGAAATTCTCGAAGACCTTGGCCTCGGTTACCTGCAACTTGGCCAACCCGCCAACACGCTTTCCGGCGGCGAGGCGCAGCGCCTCAAGCTGGCCGTCGAACTTGCCCGGCCCGAAGCGCCGCACACGCTTTACCTCTTCGACGAACCCACCACCGGCCTCCACTTCGGCGATGTCGCCCGCCTTCTAACAGCCCTGTTCCGCCTCCGCGATGCGGGACATACGGTGCTTGTAGTAGAACACCACCTCGAAGTCATCGCCGCCGCGGATTGGGTCATCGAGCTAGGGCCCGGTGGCGGGATTCACGGAGGAAATCTGGTTGCCGAAGGGGTGCCGGAGAAAATCCGTGGGAACAAGAAATCTCCGACAGGAAAAGCATTGGCTGCGAGCAGGCGTTAAGCATTCCTATGGAATCAGGCTAACTGCCTAGCTGCGATCTGCTTGTCGAATCCCTCTGTCAGAGGATGAGAGACCGCGCCGCCCTCGTCCGGCAGAATTCGATTTTAGACCAAACCTTGCCAACTTTGGAGCTAAACGACTTGACTAAGGATTTCATGTGATTCTTATTTTGTCATGCTTTCAATTTCCCAAGCCGACATTGAAGCCCGCCTGCTCTTCGACAATCCATGGTGGGGCCCGGACGCGGCGGCGGTGCCGTTCCGGGAATTGCCCAAGCGCGAATACCTCGTCCCGTTCTACGAATTGGCGACGGACCGGAGTGTCCGCCGGGCGATCGTGCTGCTGGGGCCGCGGCGAGTCGGGAAAACCGTCATCCTGCATCAAACGATCCACGGCTTGCTGGAAAGCGGCATTCCCGGCAATCAGATTCTCTTCGTGTCGCTGGAAACCCCGGTTTACACGGACATCCCACTCGCCCGCTTCGTGGAAATGTTCCGCCAGCGTTTCAACCACGCCCCAAACGCCCCGCTCTACCTGATCTTCGACGAGGTCCAGTATCTCAAACAATGGGAGGTGCACCTCAAGTCGCTGGTCGATAGTTGGCCGGAATTCCGCTTCATCGTCTCAGGCTCCGCCGCCGCGGCTCTGAAATTGAAAAGCAACGAATCCGGTGCCGGTCGTTTCACCGATTTCCTCCTGCCTCCGCTCACGTTCCATGAATTCCTCCAGTTCACGGAAAAATCCCCGCTGATCGAAGCGGCGGACGATCTGCCACTCGGCTGCCGCGCCACCGATATCGAGGCGCTCAACAATGCATTCCTACAATACCTCAACATCGGCGGCTACCCGGAAGCGGTCTTCAATCCCACCATCCGCTCCGCCCCCGAGCGCTTCATCAAGAGCGACATCATCGACAAGGTGCTGCTGCGCGACCTACCCCAGCTCTACGGCATTCGCGACATTCAGGAACTGAACCGCTTGTTCACCACGCTGGCCTACAACACCGGCAACGAAATCACCCTAGAGGAGCTTTCCCAATCCTCAGGCGTGGCGAAGACCACCCTGCGCCGCTACATCGAGTATCTCGAAGCCGCTTTCCTGATCCGCCGCATCGAGCGCATCGACCGCAGCGCCCGCCGCTTCGAGCGGGCCACCTCGTTCAAGGTCTATCTCACCAATCCCACCATGCGCGCCGCCCTCTTTGGCCGCCTCGCCGATGACGATCAGGCGATGGGTGCCCTTGCTGAAACCGCCATCTACTGCCAGTGGTTCCACGATACGGAATTACTCTCGCACCTCCACTACGCGCGCTGGGCGACCGGGGAAATCGACATCGTCAGCCTGGATCCCGCCACCCAGAAACCGAGTTGGTGCGTCGAGGTCAAATGGTCCGACCGCCCGGCCAACGATTCCAAGCAACTCCGGCACGTGATCGCCTTCGCCAAGGAACATCACCTCCCCGGAAACCCACTGGATGATTCCGCGGGCATCGTCACCACCAAAACCATCCACGCCTGGAAAACCGTGGATGGCATCCAGATCGAATTCGTCCCTACCAGCCTCTATGCCTTTGTGCTGGGAAAAAACCTTCTGCAGAAACTCGGAGCTGCGAAAACGCCATGAAAAAGAAACCGCAACTCATCCCGCTGCTCGATTTCTTCGGCATCACCCCCGGCATATGGATGAATCTCCAGCTTGACTCCGAATTCTTGAGCGCCGACCGCGAAAAAGGCGAAGCCATCCGCAAGGAAGTGCAGCCATGCGCGGCGTGAGACTTGAAATGTTGAAATGCGAAACCTGACCCCTCGCCCGACAAGCGCCCGCGCCCAGGTGAACCGGCGCGGCAACCCATAGCAGGCCATGATCAGGATCACCGGCGTATGTTTTTCGCGGGATCCATTTCATCTTACCTACCGCGCCCGCCACTGAATCGTCGTTCCCGCGGGCATCAATCTAACAGCACGGGCGATGTCCCAGTTCGTAAGTCGGAAGCCGCCGATGCCTTGCAGTGTTCCCATTTTTGAAGGGATGCTGGTGCCGTGCAATCCGTAGGGCAAGGGATCGGTGCTGCCTGACTTGGCGAGGTTGATCCAAAGGATGCCGACTGGGTTGTTGGGACCGCCTGCGAGGTATTGCTCCGTCTCCAAGGGAGGAGGCGCAACCTCGGGCGGCGGGGCAGGCACGCGCGGAGGAGCTGCGACGGGTGGAGGAGTGGGGCTTTCAGCAGCTGCGGGTGGTGGTGCTGGTTTGGGTTTCGGAATCTCACGCAGTTCACGCTTGGTGGCCATTCGCGGCTGTGGAATGGCGTTGAGCACGGTCCATTTGTCACGGCCGACGAGAGCAGGACGCGCTGAATTAAGTGGCAGGACGGCGATGAGATTTCCATCGCGCAAAATTTCCAATCGCGACACGAGCACGATGCCTGCCGTGACAGGCTTTTGTGGATCCGCGGTGGGTTGCAGGGGGGCGTCGAGTGATTTTTCGATTTCAAATGGAATCACGTTCGGCACCTGAAAATCGGAACCGACGACGGGTGAACTTCTGAGATGAGGATTGATGCGACGCAGAAAATCTTCGCTGCA
>JANMJQ010000235.1:0-2463 GCA_031371445.1 Akkermansiaceae bacterium | reverse complement strand
CCCTCCGTGCCCAGCTCTCACTGCCAACGACGCTCCCCGCCTGCGTGCTCTACTTCAAAAACCAAATCCTTTCCCATCCAGAAACCGATACCGCATGAAGAAAAAACTTGAATGACTACATGCCCGTCCATTCGCGGTTCGCATTCTCAATATGAGGTGGAAATCCCGCGTTCCGCTTGACGCGGGGACCCGCCGCGACCGTGATGGCGGCAACGCATGATCGTCCTAGCCATCGACCCTGCTGTTAGAAATACCGGCTATGCGGTCCTCGAGGGCGATCCGCGCCGACCCACCGTGCTCGCGCTGGATGTGATTTCGATTCCAAAATCCATCCCCCAATCGGCGGCGCTGGCAGCCATCCGCACTCATTTGGCGAACGTGATTTTGAAATTCCATCCGGATGAGGTTGCGGTCGAAGGAATTATCTATGTCCAGTCGCACAAGACCGCGATCGCGATGGGAGCCGCCCGCGCCGCGGCCATGATCGCCGCCGCGGATCATGGCTTGCGGATTTATGAATATTCGCCGAAGAAGGTGAAGATGGCCGTCGTGGGAAATGGCACCGCCGACAAGACACAGGTGGCGTTCATGGTGCGGGCCCTGCTCGGTCTCTCCGAAACACCGTCGCCCGATGCGGCGGACGCGCTTGCCGTGGGCATGGCGCACTTGCAGGCTTCCGATCCACTGAAGGCCAAATTGCTCGAACGCCGCCTTATTTGACCATGCCCGATCTCTGTCATTTTCCCGAACCGGTTGCCTACGAAGCGGGACTTCGATTGCAGGAAGATCTCGTGGATGCGCTGCTCACGGAATCGGGTAGCGAGACGATCCTTCTGTTAGAACATGAGCCGGTTTACACGATCGGCCGGCTGCGTGACCAAAGTTCGTTGCGCGATTCCTCCACCCTGCCCTTCCCCGTTCACGAAACCAACCGCGGAGGCCAGGCAACGTATCATGGTCCCGGCCAACTCGTCGGCTATCCCATCCTCAATCTCGCGACACGCGGCAAAGACCTACACGAGCACCTGCGGAAAATTGAAGATGCGTTGATCCGGAGTTGCGAACGCTTCGGTGTGAAGGCCGGCCGTCGTGACGGGCTGACCGGAGTGTGGGTTGACAACCGCAAGCTGGCATCGCTCGGTGTCGGCGTGCGCAAATGGATTTCCATGCATGGCTTTGCGATCAACATCACCCGCGAAAGTCTGCCACCGTTTTTCGCGATCACGCCCTGTGGCATTGAGGGCGTTGCGATGACTTGTCTTGCCGACGAGGCGGACCGCAAGATCAGCGTTGCGGAAGCAGCGGAGGTGATCGGCGCGGAACTTCAGCAGATCTTCGAATGAGCGGGTCCGTCCATCATTCAAGCGGCAGGTCCGGCCGATGGTTTCTCGCGATCATTGGTATTTGGGTTGCCTGTGCCGGTGGCGTGTTCATCTGGCTGATGGCGCGGAGTTTTGCCAGGGCCCTCGAAATGCGGAGTTGGGCGGAAGTGTCATGTGTCATTCTAACAGCCGAGACCGAGGAGCGGCGGCATGATGAATTTTCAGCGCCGGAGTATCGGCAATCCGTCAGCTTCGGTTACGAATGGAAAGGCGCTCCACACACGGGCACTCATTTGACTTTGCGCGACAACCCCTGGTCAGCGGACAAGCAATCGATTGAACAACAAAACGCGGCCCTGCCGCCCGGTTCCACCACGACCTGCCGCGTCAATCCCGCCAACCCGGATTTCGCGGTGCTCAAGCTCGATTCCCTCGCACCGCTTTACGCCATCTGGTTCCCCGCTCTCTTCGTCGTCGGCGGGCTAGGCATGGCAGTGCGTGCCGTCAAACATCGTCCCGAAAACTGTTAGTGCGCGCCTGAAAAGTGGCAGGGCCATGCCCAAGGAGCGGTGTAACTAGTACATTCGGTGCACGTTAGCGGACATTTTTTGGGGTGGATGCAAGCCCTCAGGGAGGACCACGGAAACCCCGGCGTTCAAATAAACACGCCTTTTTTCGGAGGCCCATGGGTAATTTCCCTAGGAACAACGGACATTGTGAACATGTGGCGGGGCTTGGCGCCAAGGGAGGGACAAGGTTTTTATTGCGCCACCTGAATATCGTGGTCTAGACTCGCGTCCCGGCGTCGTGTGCCAGCGTATTACGCAATCTCACGACGCCTTATGCCATTTTACCCCTACATCAGACGCGATGAATCCAGATCGAGCGACCCTCAATTTCCTGAATAGCTTTCCCGAGGACGCCAGGAAACGGGGCGAGACCCTTCAAAAGGACGGCGCCGTCACCCAGATTTTCGGCAACCATCTTTTCATCCAAGGCCGGGTCGAGGACGAAGCCGGTACTTTCCGCACGAGTCTGCGCCTGCAAGGCAACCGTTGGTTCGGCTCCTGCACGGCGGAAGACGAACTCATCGCCGGTGCCTGCCAATACGCGACGATGATGGAGCGGATGCACCGCGGCG
>JANMJQ010000054.1:0-50311 GCA_031371445.1 Akkermansiaceae bacterium | reverse complement strand
TCATTGCCGGCGACGAAGGGATTTGAAATCGGCTCCGGCTTTGGCGGCACGCTTCTAACAGGTCGCGAGCACAACGACGCGTTCCGCATGGTTGACGGCAAGGTCCGCACCACCACCAACCGTTCCGGCGGCATCCAGGGTGGCATTTCCAATGGCGAAAACATCGTCTTCCGCGTCGCCTTTAAACCGACCGCCACCATCATGAGCAGTCAGGAAACCGTCACCAACAGCGGCGAAAACACCGAACTCAAAGGCCGCGGCCGCCACGACGCCTGCGTCCTCCCCCGCGCCGTCCCCATCGTCGAAGCCATGGCAACCCTCGTTCTAACAGATCATCTGCTGAGGCAGCAAAATCTGAAACACTGAAAAGCTGAAAAGCTGAAATTACTCAAGTGGCTTCGCCATCTTATTTCAGCATTTCAGTTTTCAGCCTTTCAGTATTTCCCCAAATGTCTCCCGAATCCATCCCGCAGCTCAGTCTTGGCACGGCCGCGCTGATCATCTTTGCGGTTTGCGCGGGCTTCGTGCTGATCCGCGGGATGACGCGCATGATCGTCGGAACGGTGGTGCTCAGCCTCAGCGCTTGGGTTGGCTTCCGCGCGTGGCAGGTGGCACCCGAGATGTCGATGAACTGGACGGGGAAATCGGTGGACTGGATCACCAACGGTTTTCCACTCGTTGCGTTTTTGGTTTCGTTCGTGGTGCTCCGCAAGATCGCCAAAGCGGTGGCGCGGCCATTTGGAACAAAACCGGGCGAAACACCCAAACGGTCGATCATTCCCACCTCCATCCGCCTGCTGCTCGCCTTGATTCCGACCGCCCTGATCTGGTTGATCGGTGCGACACTGGTGCATCACACCGGTTCCATCGCCGAAGTCCGCGCCTACTCGGAAAAATCGATGGGCATTGAGGAGACCACCCCGATTGGATTCAGCCGCCGGTTGAAAGCATCCATCGAGGCGGCCTTGCCGGAATCATGGCTCACCCGGCTCGACCCGCTGACCCAACCCGCCCGGCTTGAACTTGCGAAACTCATCGCCTCGCAGTCGGATTCGCCCTTGAAACCGGTGATCAATCCCCAGACTGGCCTGCCCATTCCACGGGCCATTATTGTCGAAGACCCCGCCCTCCAAAACCTTGCCCGCGAAGGAAAATTCGGCACACTCCTCCGCCACCCGCTCCTGACAAAAGCACTCGACGATCCCAAGCTCAGGAAATTGCTGAAGGAACTGAATCTTTGAAGCAGTTGAGAGTTGAGTGTTGAGAGGCATTGAAAAAGTTGATGGACGATAGATGATGGTTGATAGCAACAAGCAGGAATTCCAGTCTCTTCCACTGCCTCACTGATCACTGCTCACTCGGCACTTCTTCCTCTTTGCTGAAAACTGAACACTGAAACCTAGCAACTTCTTCCAATGCCCTACCTCGTCACCATCGGTCTTGAAGTTCATTGCCAGGTCAAAACACAGACCAAGATGTTCTGCGCCTGCCGGACATCGTTTGGCCATGGACCCAACAGCAACACCTGTCCCGTATGCCTTGGTATGCCCGGCGCGCTGCCGGTGTTGAACGGCGAGGCCATTGAGAAGACGCTGCTAACAGGATTGATGCTCGACTGTGCTTCGCCCGAAATTTCGAAATGGGACCGGAAGAATTATTTCTATCCGGACATGCCGAAGAACTACCAGACCACCCAGATGGACTTGCCCTTGTGCATTGGTGGCGGCGTTCCCTTGTATGATCACTGCTATCCAACCGATGCCCGCAAAAGTATCGTTCACGCGGACAAAAAAGTCCGCCTCAACCGGATCCATTTGGAAGAGGACGTCGCAAAATCGACGCACCTTGGCAGCAGCTCGCTCATCGACTTCAACCGCGCCGGCACGCCCTTGATGGAGATCGTCAGCGAGGCCGACATCGAGTCCGGCGAAGAAGCCTTCGCTTATGTGCGCTCGCTGCAGATGATCCTGCAACAAGGCGGTGTCTCGGATGCGGATATGGAAAAAGGCCAGCTCCGTTGCGACGTGAACATTTCGCTGCGCAAAAAGCAGGAAGATCCATGGGGTCAGAAAGTGGAGTTGAAAAACCTCAACTCGATTTCCGCGATCCGCCGCGCGATCCATTTCGAGATCCAGCGCCAAACCGAAGACCTCGACCGTGGCCTGCCGCAAATCCAATCGACCCGCCGCTGGGATGACGACCGCGGCGAAACGCAAATGATGCGCACGAAGGAGGATGCGCACGACTACCGTTACTTTTCCTGCCCGGACTTGTTGCCCATCGAAACCGCGCCGCTGTTAGAAAAGGTCAGGCCCTTGGTTCCGGAACTTCCGCACGAACTCGCGTCACGTTTTGAATCCGATCTTGGAGTCACCGCCTACGACGCATCGGTCCTGTCCTCTGACAAACATCTCGCCTCATATTTCGAAGCCGTCACCACTGCTGCGGTTCCGGGCAAGAAGGCCGCGAATTTCATCATCAACAATCTGCTCGGCACCCTTAACGAACGCGGTCTGGGCATCGACGATTGTCCGGTGCCGCCATCGCAACTCGCCGCGCTCCTTATGTTGGTCGAAAACGGCAGCCTCGCAGCCAGCCAAGCCAAGGAAGTCTTCGCGGTGCTCTTCGATGCTCCCACCAAAAATCCCGCCGACATCGCCGCCGACCTCGGTTTCAAACCCGCGGAAGCCGGCGAACTTGAAGGACTCGTCGACCAAGTCATCGCCAACAACCCAAGCGAAGTGGCCGCGGTCAAAGCCGGTAATGAAAAACTCCTCAACTTTCTAACAGGCCAAGTGATGAAGTCCGCCACGGCCAAACCAAACCCGAAGCAAGTCGCGGAGCTGCTGCGGGCCCGGCTGCTTTGAATGAAGAGTATTTGAATAAGGAAGGCAGGAAGGCAGGAAGAAGGAGGAATACGAGAAGTGGGTGTTTGAAGGGCTGGCCAACGGCATGCGTCCGGAACTTACTCCCGAGGAGGAAGAAGCGGAATGGCTGCGCAACGAAGGCAGTCAGAAGGAACCCTGGCCCGATTTTGGAGCCGCATCAGGTTTATGAACAAGCTAACGGAACAACACTTCTCGTTCAAGTGCCCGATGGATTTCGGGCAAATGGAAATTTCGGGAAATGGCCGGCATTGTTCACAGTGCCAAAAGCAGGTGTTCGATCTGACCCACTGCTCGATCGACGATGTCATCGACCTCCAGCGCAAACACGGACCGATCTGCGGCTCAATCAAAGTGGCGCAAGTGGCCGCGGTCGCATTGTCGCTATCGGCGGCAGCTTGCCGAACGACCGGCTCGGAGACAGCGAGCCGAATCACGGGCACGCCGCAGATGCCCAAGCACACGGAGGTCCCATGCGAACCGACATCCAATCTGGTGGTTGGCAAGATCAAGCCGATGGAAGACGCGGACAAGACCAAGCGCTGAGCATAGGCAATTGAACGACTCGCCGTGAGACGCAGCGGACACGGTCTGCGGCGAGACGCGCGCAGCTACGAGGGGGGAAGGCTCGGGGCAAGATGCTCCGGCAACGGACTGGAGCAAGATGCTCCAGTCACTAAGAACTGGGACGAGACGTCTCAGCCACTTTCAATCATTCCTCTTATCTGCGTCCATCTGCGTTCATCTGCGGTTAAACCTCTCTTCAAAACGTCTTCCGCAGATGCGAGGGCAGGATGTTAAGCTGCTCGCGGTATTTCGCGACGGTTCTTCGCGCGACCTTGATGCCTTGCTTGGCGAGGGCCTTCATCAGGAACTCATCGGACAGCGGCTTGGCGGGGTTTTCCGCGGCGACGAGTTGTTGGATGGCTTCGCGGACGCCGGCGTTGGAAACCTCGGTGCCGTCGCTGGTTTGATAACCGGTCGCGAAGAACGCGCGCATCTCCATCAAACCATGCGGTGTGAAGACATACTTCCCGGCCACCGCGCGGGAGATGGTGGTGGCGTGGAGGCTGAGTTCATCGGCGATGTCGTTCATCGTCAGCGGACGCAGGTAGCGTGGCCCTTTTTGCAGGAACATCGGCTGGTGTTCGATGAGCTTGTGGGCGATCGCGAGAATCGTTTCCTGACGCAGCGAAATGGCATGAATCAAACTGCGGCCATCGCGGATCTGGTCGCGGAGAAATTGGCGGGCTTTGGAATCGGTGCCCGACTTGCCGATCATGTCTTTGTAAAAATCGTTGATGCGGAGATTGGGCAGGTGCTCGCCTGTTAGCTTGGCATACCAATTTCCATCATCGTCGCGTTCGATGATGACATCGGGCAAGATGTAGGGGTTGCCGGTGGGATCGAATTCGCCGCCGGGGTTTGGGGTGAGACGGCCAATGCGCGAAGCCGCTTCGGCGATGCGTTCGACGGTGGTTCCCAACGCGCGCGCGATCTGCGGATGCCGTTTGCGCGCGAGGTCTTCGAGATGGTCGCGGACGATTTTGTATTCGATCGTTTCCTTGCCGCTGCTGCGTTCGAGTTGCAGTAGCAGCGACTCGGGAATGCCGCTCGCACCGATGCCCGCGGGATCGAAGGATTGGACGAGCTTGAGCGCTTCATCCATGTGCTTCTGCGGAATATCCATCCGCCCGGCCAGGGTTCGGGCGGGCAGATCCAGAAATCCACGGTCATCGAGATTTCCCAAAATCGCCTGCGCGGCATCGCGGACCGCGGGATCTACCATCGAGAGATCGAGTTGATACTGCATGTGCTGCTGCAGGGTCTCGGGTGCGACGATCGAATCATAGACCCGCTGGCGGCGCTCCTCGTCCTCGGTTGTCCAAGGGGAGGTGCGGCCTTCGAGGATCGAGCGGTCCCGCCAATCGTCGTCGGTCTCGTTGAGGTGATTGAGCGAGTCCAGTTCCTCGCCATCGGGCGTTTCCTCATCGAGCGAGATGATCTCCGTCACGTCTTCCAGGACCGGATTCAATTCGAGAGCCTGTTGGACCAGTTGCGTCAACTCCAGCGTGCTCGCCTGCAGGATCTCCAGGCTCTTGCGCATCTGCGGCGCAAGGGTCTGCTGCTGGGAAAGGGTCTGGTGAAGAAACGCTTCTGACATCGTCGGCTGCTCGTGGCCGACGCAGATCTTTAAAAACCAGTGCGGAAAAGCGAAGCAAAAATTATGCCAATTGCATGAAATTATCCCTTGCGTTCATGCAAATGCGCTCCAGGGCTCCTGTTACAAGGATTTCTGTTAGCGGAAATATTCCACTCCGGCTTGGAAAAGCGGCTGATGTTTCTCGCCCGGGATGTTTTTTGCAACTTGCGGACCACTTCTCTCGGTGTGCGCCATTTTCCCGAAAACCCGGCCGCAGGGGCTGGTGATGCCCTCGATTCCGCCGAGCGAACCGTTGGGATTCACCGAAATGTCCATGCCCGGAGCTCCCTCCGGGTCGCAGTAAATCGTCGCGATCTGCCCCGCCGCGGCCAGTTTTTCGATGACTGCCGGGGAGGCGAAGAACTTCCCTTCGCCATGCGAAAGCGGCAGGCGGTGGATGTCGCCGCTTTGACAGTTCGCGAGCCATGGCGACAAGGTGCTGGCAACCTTGGTCCGGCCATAACAGGAGATGTGGCGGCCGATCTGATTGTGAACGAGGGTGGGCGCGTCTGCCGATGGATCGCGGATTTCGCCGTAAGACACGAGGCCGGTTTTCACGAGCGCCTGGAAGCCATTGCAAATTCCCAGGATCAGGCCATCGCGGTTTTTCAAAAGATCATGAATCGCATCGGCGACCTGCGGGCTGCGGATCACGGTGGCGATGAATTTCGCGGAGCCATCCGGTTCGTCGCCCGCACTGAAACCACCGGGAAACATCACGATCTGGGACTTGGCGATCGCGCGGGCAAATCCATCCAACGACTCGGCGATCGCATCGGCTGTTAGATTGCGGAACACGAAGATCTCCGCATCGGCACCGGCTTCGCGGAAGGCCTTGGCGGAATCGTATTCGCTGTTGGTGCCTGGAAATGCCGGGATCACCACTTTGGGCATCGCAACCGCGGAGGATTTGCGGCGCAAGGCGGGTGCCATGCTGTGTGTTGGAATGCTTGCGAGTCCGGTCGTTTCCGTGGCTGGCCGCGTGGGATAGACTGTCTCCAAGGTTGAGGTCCAGATGGTGAGAAGATCCTTCAACTGCTGAGCTTTTTCATTCAACTGCAAGCCGGGAGTGCTGCTTGTCGCGCCGATTTCGTTAACGCCGCTGTCGGAAGGCAATGCCTCCGCGTGCTCTAACAGAAATGCGGTCGGGCGTGCGGCGTCCAGATCAAGCGATGTGCTGATTTCCGCGCCAATCCAATTTCCGAACGCCATTCTCGCAAGCGCCGACGCGATGCCACCGGCTCCGACATAATGCAACGACTGGATTTTCCCTTGTTTGTTCCACGCGTGAAGCTTGTCTGCAAGTTGGAGCAGTTTTTGGAAATCGGGCAATTCGTCGGCATCGATCGGAGCCTCGATGAATGAAATGCGTGAACCTGCTTTCTTGAACTCAGGGGAGAGCGCGAGGCCCGCCTTGCCCGGGGCGAGCGCGAATGAAACCAAGGTCGGCGGGACATCGAGATCGTTGAAGGTCCCAGACATCGAGTCCTTGCCGCCGATGGCCGCGAGGCGCAAGGCGTGTTGGGCGTGATAAGCGCCGAGCAGGGCTGCGAGTGGCAATCCCCAGCGCGAAGGATCGTTGCCGGGCTTGGGGAAATACTCCTGCAAAGTCAGACGGATATCACTGAGACGCGCGCCTGCGGCCACCGCTTTGCAAACCGACTCGGTGATTGCATAGACTGCGCCGTGGAAGGGAGACCATGAGGACAGGAAGGGATCGAAGCCCCAGCTCATGAAGGTGCATGCCTCGGTGCTTCCTTCTAACAGGGGCAGCTTGGCGACCATCGCATCCGGTGGCGTCAACTGCTTCTCACCGCCGAATGGCCATAGCACGGTGCCGGCGCCGACCGATCCGTCGAACATTTCACCAAGGCCTTTTTGCGAGCAGTTGTTCAGGTCGCCAAGTGGCCGTTTGATGGCTTTCCGTTTGGAAATCGAAGCGACATGCGCCTTCGTGCTTTGCTGGACACCATTGGTATCGAGAAAGGCGCGCGACAAATCGACGATCTTGCGGCCGCGCCACTTCATGATGAGTCGGCCGCTATCGGTAACGTTGGCCACATGCGTGCATTCCAGATTTTCCAGTCCGGCCTCATGGATGAAATAAGCAATCTCTGAAGCCGCGACGCAAACCGCCATCCGCTCCTGCGATTCGGAGATGGCAAGTTCGGTGCCGCCGAGGCCCGCGTATTTTTTCGGCACCGCATCGAGATCGATCTCAAGCGACGGCGCGATTTCACCGATCGCCACAGCCACGCCACCGGCACCGAAGTCGTTGCAGATTTTAATTTTTCGCGTGAGCTCCGGGTTGCGGAACAAGCGCTGGATCTTGCGCTCTGTTGGGGCATCGCCCTTCTGCACTTCCGCGGAATTTTCGAGCGCGGTGTCGGTGTGCTCCTTCGATGAACCGGTTGCACCACCCACTCCATCGCGGCCCGTCCGTCCACCGATCAATAGAATCGCATCGCCCGGTGACGGAGATCCGCGGAAGACCTGCGAGCGCGGCGCGGCGGCAACAACAGCACCGATTTCCATGCGCTTCGCGACATAGCCCGGATGATACACTTCAGCAACTTGTCCGGTGGCGAGGCCGATCTGATTGCCATACGACGAATAACCGCGCGCGGCTTCGCGGCAGATTTTTTTCTGCGGCAATTTCCCGGGCAAGGTTTCTGAAAATGGCAGACGCGGATCTGCGGCACCGGTGACGCGCATCGCCTGATACACATACGATCGGCCGGAAAGGGGATCGCGGATACATCCTCCCAGGCAAGTCGCCGCACCGCCGAAGGGTTCGATCTCGGTGGGATGGTTATGCGTCTCGTTCTTGAACATGACGAGCCACTCTTCGGTGGAATTTGAGATTTGAGATTTGAAATTTGAAATTTCCACCGGGACGACGATGGAGGCGGCGTTGACTTCTTCGGAGACTTCGAGGTTGTCGAGTTCGCCGGAGTTCCTGAGTTCGCGCATGCCGATGAGGGCGATGTCCATCAGCGTGATGGGCTTGTTTTCGCGGCCAAGGGCGCAGCGGGTGTCGAGATACGTTTGCCAGGCGCGTTGGACCGCAGCGGTGTTTTCGCCGAAGGTGACCTCCGACAGTTCTGTTAGAAACGTCGTGTGCCGGCAATGGTCGGACCAGTAGGTGTCCAACAACTTCAGCTCAGTCAGCGTGGGTTCGCGCTTCTCGTCGTTGCGGAAATAATTTTGGCAAAACACCACATCGGCGGCAGACATCGCGAGCCCGAACTTGCCGCGCAGGGTTTCGGGATCGCTGCTGGTGAAATCTGTTAGAACAGGCTCGTCGGCGGGCTCATGGGATTCGGGGCGACCGGTGATCGCCCCCACGGACACTTCGTGGGAGTCGACCGGGTTGATGACAATGGATTTCACCGCCTCGATCTCCGCGGCGGTGAGCGCGCCTTTTAGCACAATCACCCGTGCCGCGGTGACGGCGGGACGCTCTTTGCCGGTAAGGATTTGCACACACTGGGCCGCGGAGTCGGCGCGCTGGTCGAATTGCCCCGGCAGAAATCCGACGGCGAAGGCCTCCTCGTCCGGACCGATCGCCAGCGCTTCGGAAATTTCATCCACCTGCGGCTCCGACAAGATCAGCCGCGCCGCGCTGCCGAATTCTTCGTTGCTGAGCCCGTCCACATCGTAGCGTTGGATGACGCGCAGTCCTTCAAGGCCGGGCAGAGCGAGGGATTCGCGAAGGTCGCGCAGGAGGGTGCCGGCTTCGGCGTCGTGGCCGGCCTTTTTTTCGACGAAAATTCGGTTCATGTGGCGGGAAACTTTGCCGTCCGCCCTCACAGGGCCGGCGACGCGCCCATGCTAAGACGAGGCCCGTTCACGGCAAGCGGAATGCCTGTCGCCAGGAAATCGCGCTGCGACCACTATGGGAGGTGCTTTTTCACATCATCCACCCAGCGAAGTGCTTTGAGGTAAGGCGGATTGGAGAGGGCGCGGCGAGCGCCCGCCGTGCCCCCGTAATCCTCATCAGGTGAGGTTGTAGGGACTCCGTAGTCTGTGAGCAGACGGATCGCGATGCGCTTCGCTCGTGCCGGATCTTTCAGAGGAACCTGCTTCCGGTCGTTGATATTTCCGAAAAACGCGGTTGGGTAGGGATCCGCGATTTTTCCGTATTCGATGGGAAAGTTGAATTCAAAACGGGCTCCCGTTCGATCCGTCACCGTCACGCCAATGCTTCCGCCATCCATATACATGCCCCCTTGAACGGATCTGGGAGGCATGGCGATCGCATTGAACGGGGCTTCGTCTTTCGAGAGATCCAGTGGTGGCTTCGGCCAAAGCATCACCGCGCATGCTGCGAGAAATGCGATGCCCAGGCCGATGATGACGCGCTTCCGGCTCACTTGGAGACAAGCCATTTTTGTCCGGCGAGAATCATCACGGCAAGCACGACGAACAGGATACCGAGACCGATTTTCACCGCGGCGGTGTGTTTTTTCTGAACGGCCACAAGGGTTTCGCTGCGAAGACCGCCGTAGGCCAGCAGGAAAATCACGATGAGCGGCAGGATGAAAGCAACGTTGTAGATTGCCAGCCAGCCGACCGCGTTCAGCTTGCCTTGCTGGATCTGGTAAATGATCGGCGCGTAAACCTGGCCGGTGCAGGCGAGTTCGAGCAGCGAAATGACTATGCCGGCAAGAAACGCCGCGATCACGAAATTCCGTGCCTTGGCACCCGTGCGGATGACCCCGCGGATCCGGTCCTTCATGAAGCCGGGAAGTTGCAGCGTCATCTCGCCCATGCGGCCCTGGTGCGCGCGCCATGCGTCGCGGAACGACAACAGCGCCGCCAGAATCGCCAACAGCGCGAAGCCGAGATTCATCCACTTTTGAATGCCGGAGAATTTCTCGTTCAACACCGCGATTGTCTGATACAGCAGCAAGCCCGCTGCAAAATAAGTGATGAAAACGGCAATGATGAATGAGGCTCCCACCATCAGCATTTCACGCGGCGTGCGGCGGGCGATTTGAAGATACGATAGAAAGAAAATGATGGTCGCAAACGCGCAGGGGTTGACGCCATCTAACAGACCCGCACCCGCGACCACCGGCAGGGTGAACGCCGAGTAGCGCTCTACCACTGCCTGGTCAGCGGCCTTGGTTTCGGCGGTGCTGAAGGCCATCCATGCGTCGTCTTGCGTGAGGCCCATGGTTTTCGTGAAGAGCTCCGCCAGGGACCGCGGTGAAATGTCATCGCGGATCACAAATCCCGCCTGCGTGAAAATAGCGGGCGCAAGTGTTTGCTTGGCGGATGGCACTTCGAAGCGGTTGCAAAGCGCCTGGTTGTATAAAGTCCCCCCGCTCTCGAGAATGTTGTGTTCATGAAGCTCGATCGACGGGAAGTCTTTGTGGATCGCCGCGAGATATTCCTTCACCCGCGCACATTCGGGGCAGCCGGGTTTGAAGAAATACACCACTGCCAGTGACTTCCGATCCACGGTTGCGGCTGGCGCTGCTTCAGGTGTTAGAAGATCGCCCGCTGGCTTTGTGGCATCCGCGTCCGCCAACGAAGCGAAGGTTGCGAAGCCTCCCTTGGGCGCCGGGTTCACGCGATCGTTGAGAAGTTTCAGATTCTTGGCTTCGACGCGTGAGGTATCGATGACCAACAGCAGTGGGCGCAGGCCGGGAGTCGCGCGCTGGGCGTTTTGCGAAAGCCACCAGCCCAGCCGACGGCGCGCGTCGACTTCCTTGGGCAGCGTTGGAATGAGTGCGGCCAATTCATCGGGATCGATTTTCACTCCCAGTTTCAAAAGCGTGAACGCGGCTTCGAAGCGCACGACCGGCGCAGGATCCTTGGCCGCGATTTCAGCCAGCCGGTTCTTCAACGGCTCTGCTAACTTTGCCTTAGACGATGAGCTGCTCCAATTGTGATCGGGCAGGACATTCAGATCGGAAAAATAATGCATCCATTCCGAGCGCGACGGGTCGACTGCGACCGGTAAAACCATCCGTACCCGCGCCTCGGCGTCGGCAAGGATTGCCTCAGCCGATGTCGCGGCGCGGGCGGGCTTGGCTGTTAGAAGCGCGTACCATGCGGCGCGGCGAAGCAAGGGCGAAGGCGAACTGGTGCATTTCTCGAGGGCCGCTACTCCCGCGGTTGGTGGATTCTGGGATAGCGCGATCGTTGCCAGCACTTTGAGCGGAACCTTCGCATCGGCGGAGTCGAGAACCCCCGTGGCCCACTTGCGCAGCGCGGCGCCGGGCTTTTGCGATCGGGAGATGGACTCGAAGTGGTAATCATAAACTTCATGTGCCTCCAGCGGTGTGCCCGGGCGCATGAGTTCTTCGAGCACCAGATTGGAAAAATAAGGAACCTTATCGTTTGCCATCGCGGCCGAGGCACCTCCCGCACGGACTTCGGAAACGGGGTCGCGCAGCAAAGCTGTTAGAAGCGGACCCGCCTCGCGGACCGAGGGCTCGCCGAGGTCTTCGGCGATCGCCGTCTTCTGCGCGGTGGTCAGCGATGGCAGGTCGCGCAAGAGTGTGGCATAGCCTTCGGGGCGCGCGGCTTTCGCCAAGTTGAGAGCAGCGCGGAAGCGGTCGCCGGGGGTGGTTTCGGGGCTCGTCCGCCGGATTAATTCGCGCATTAATTCTTCGGAGGCACCAGGAATTGTTGGAACGGTCTTCGGCTTTTTTTCGCCCTCACCGGGCACCACGAAGTCGTCCGCGCCAGGCAACTCGAAAGCCTGATAGAGCGGATCAAGCGCGGTCGTTTCCCCATCCGATGAAGCGTCCAACATTTTTACAAGGCTGGGATCGATGCGTTTGCTTTCCGGCAGTTCAAGCCGTTCAAGCACTGCCTCGACCTTTGGCGGCGACCCGCTTCGCAAGGCCTCCACCAGCACGCTGGCATTGCGGTTGTTGGTCAAATTCTCGCTGTCAGCGGCAATGTCACGCAGGGCCGCACAAGCAACGTCGATATTTGAATCAGTCGCATAACGGAGCGCCAGCGATGACAACGAACGGTTGGATTCGATCGCGCGCAATGCCGCCAGCTTGGTTTCCGAAGCGGCAGCATCGAGCCGATTCAGGATTTCCGCGTCGGGTGTTTGGTTCAGCGCGCCATAGCCTTCCATCACGGGACCCGCCATTGACTCGTCCTTCAGAAACATCGCTTTCAACTTCGGCAAGGCATCGCGGGCACCGAGGGTTGAAATCGCCTTGATCGCGGCGAAGCGGACAAAGTCGTCGGGGTCGTCGAGCAAGGCCAGACAACTTTCCTTGGCCGCCGAGAGACTGCGTTTCGCGACATACTCGAGGGCCGCGGCACGCACCCGCCAGCGCTTGTCTGTTAGAGCGGCGAGCACTGGCTTGTCAGCGGGCGCGGCGGGCTTGTTTTGTGAAGATGAGCCGGAACTTCTCTCATTGTCGCCCGACAGGGTCAGACTTGTCTGGATCGCGGAAATCAACAGGTCTTCATCCGGATGATTCAGGAACGTCGCCACCAATTCCGCCGTCTTCGTTCCCGGAACATCCTTGAGACGGCGGAGCGCGCCGTGAATCACATTGACGTCGGTCTCAACCTTGAGAAGTGGACCGACGATTTCCACCGCCGGCTCGCCACCCGCAACCAACAACGAGTCGATGGCACTCTCCCGCACCAGCGGATCGGGGTGGTTGATGAAATCGCGGAGGATCGGCAGGGCCAGTCTGCCGGCATCGCGAACCGTGGTTAAGGCGGAAAGAATTTGGTCGCGGCTGCCGAAGGCAAGTTGCCGCGCGTTGACCGCCGCCTGGTCGCCAAGTTGGCGCGCGAGCGTGATTTGGTACTGCGCTTCTCGTACTCGCGCCCGGTGTCCCGCGTTCAAGGCCGGGGTGCGGGCGAGGAATGTTTCGAGAAAGCCAACCGCCGAGAGTCCCTCGGCCTCCAACATGCGCCGGGCCCGCGTGGCTTTGTCCGCGTCGTCGCCAAGGATGTCCTGCAGGTAGCCGCGGCGCTGGTCATCCGAAAAGATGCCTTTGCTTGGCGGGCTTCCCGGGTCCTTTGCCCAAACCTGCCAACGGGCGACGGCCGCGGCGTTTTCCGGCGAATCCGCGGGGGCCCATGGATTGTAGGAAAAATCGCCGCCCGCCATTTCCTCGAGGATCTCCAGCGCCCCAAGGCGCACCGCCAGCATCGGATGGCCCAACAGCGACACCAGTTCGCTCCGGGGTGCTTGGTTGGATTCAATGAGCGTCGAATGGATCGCGGCGCGTTGCGTGGGGTCGGCCAGGCGCGGCAAAACTTCCATCAAGGTGGGAAGATCGAAAACGCCGCGGCGGAAACGTTCCATCACCTCGTCCGTCGGCTCCGCGCCTGTTAGAGACGCGGCCGTCCCTAACAGCATCAGCAGCGGATAAAGCCAGCGTTTCGATTTCACTACGAAAAAGGTTGGCTCAATGCAGCAGCGCGTAGGCGAGGATGTTGGAGTTGATCTCCATCGAGTTGATGACTTCATTGCCGCCGCAGCAGCAGCAGCCTTCGGTGTGCGAGGTGTCGTTGAGTCCTTCGGTGGAATACACCACCACGATCTTGCCGTTGTGGGTCATGCCCCGCAGCGGGGATTCGCTGCCGGAATGGGAGAGCTTCAGGTCCTTGATCGTGAAAATCGTCTTGAAGATTTCATGATCCACCGGGATGTCCTTCATCGCATCGTTGCCGAAAATCGATTTGATCTCGCGCTCGAAAGCGGCGCACCACGGCTTGTTCGAACAGGACGCGGAGGCCAGCAGGAAGCCGCCGTTTTCGAGGTAGCGCTTCAGGTTTTCGCGTTCCTTGGCGGTCAGGCTGAAATCGCTCTCGCCGGTCATGATGACGAAGGGGATTTTGAATAGCTCTTCATCGGCGAGTTTGACGGCTTTGAACCGGCGTTCAGTGGAGATCGATGTTTTCTGCTGCACGGTTGTCAGGAACTCGTCGCTGAAGCACTTCGAAGTACGGGTGCCGGCGTAGATCAGGTTGCCGCATTCAACCGCGCCTTCCTTGGCGGCGGCGGGCAGGCTCGCCAGGGCGGCGAAAATAAGCGTCAGGGATTTCATGGTTCTGGATTTCATGGCGTGAAGAAGCGTTTGACGGCTTCGCGATAGGGTTCGGGGATGGATTCGGGAGAAACGCTGGATGACTTGCCGTGGCGGTCGCCGCTGTTTTCGAGCGTGCCGGTTTCCGCGGTTTCGGGAAGAGGTGGGATGGGTCCGGTCCGGCCGTTGCCATTGCCGCCGTCAGCCAGTCCCGGTGCGGGTTCGAATTGCAATCGCTCGGGCCCGATCACCGGCAAGTCCATCGGGAAACCACCGCCGGCGACGCCTTGCCCGCCGAATCCGCCCGGACCCTGCGCCCCTTCGCCGCCAGCTTGCGGACCGCCTTGGCCACCCGGGTTTTGACCGAGCAAGGCTTTGAGCATTTCCTCGATGGTCGCATTGACATCGGGATGGGGGACTTTGAATTCAGGAGCATCACCCATCGCGGCTTTGGGAAATTCATCGGGCTTCGATAGCAGTCGCTCCAACTGCGCGCGCGCCAGTTCGGCATTCGCATAGGCATCGGTCGCTTCACCCGCTTTCGCATGACCCGCCGCGGCGTCCATCAGTGTTTCGGGCGCGGCGGCATCGAGATCTGTTAGAAATTGCGTGGCTGATGCCACCAGTGACTCCAACAGCGGTTCGTCGTCCGCGGCATCGAGGCGGCGATGCAGTTCTGTTTTGAAATCCATCAACGCCCCGCGGTTGTGGGTTTGGGTGTCGGCCAGCGATGGCAGCAGCCTGCGGCTGTGATCGTCGCCATGGCGGAACTCCTCGACGATCGATCCAAAGCGCTTCGCCAGTGACACCTGGTTTTCATAGATCTGCCGGAACTTCGCCGCCATTTCGAGAATCGAGGCCGCCTTGCGGGCGAGCGCGACATCTTCGTCGAGCTGTTGTTCCTGCTGCTTCCGCTGGCCGAGCTTCTCTAACAGCTTTTCGACTTCCGCCCCCGCTTCATCACCCGCGGGATCAAGTTTTTCCAAGGCATCGAGATTCGCACGCAGATCTTCGGCTTGTTGTTCCGCGAGTTCCTGCAGGCGTTTTTCCAATTCGAAGGCGGGGAAATCATCCGCGATCTTGTCGAGCAGATCCGCGGCATCGCGATGGGCTTTGCGCGCTTCATCCAAGGCCTTTGCCGCCGCGGGCGCATCGTTTTTATCGAGCGCATCCTTGAGTTTTTCCAAGGCTTTGCGCGCCTGGTCCATGGCATCCCGCGCTGCCTGGAAGCGTGCGGCGAATTGGGCGATGGTGGTCTTGGCCCGGATGTATTCCGCGTATTGATCTTCCGAAATGATGCGGATCCGCGAAATCTCGGAGGACGCGCTGCCCAGCAAGGATGGGTTGTGATCGGTGGCTTCGAGCATCAGTTCGATCGTTTGGCCCGCTTCAAGGCCGAGGGCATCGAGGTCGAGCTTGTCCTCGAAGGCGTAGGCCTTTTGATGCAGGGCAGGGGCGACTACCCGGATGCGATCGCGAAAGCCCGCCAAGGTCCGGACGAACTGGAGCTTGGACAAAGCGAAGTCATCGCTTGCGGTTCCGCTGACCGGGATGATCGACTTCGGTGTCGCGAGCAATTGCCGTGGCGGCGATGTCAGCTCCACCACCGGCGCTTGATCCGGCATCATCCGCATCGTCAGTTCAAGGGGGCTTGCCGCTGGTGTTCCGCGCAGATCGCTGACGTTGGCGGAGATTTTTCCGGATTGCACGGCCGTCCATGTGAATGAAACCCGCTGCGGCGCGGTGAGGGTTGCGAGGTAGCTCGTTGCTTTCGCCTCAACACCGGGCGCGGCGGCGGGTGTCAAGGCCAAGCTCCCGGCAGCGAGAGGACGGTTGCTGGTAAGTTCCAAGGTAACGGACGAACCCTCGATGGCGGCGATTTCATTCGTGTCGAGGGCGAACGACGTTTCTGTTAGACCGGTGTGTGCAGGGGGTGTCAAATGCACCGTGCCCGCCAGAATCCGCGGCTCTAACAGAATTTCCACCTTTAGCCACCGCGACCGTGCCTTGCCGCAGGCGAACGCGATTTCCACCGGCTCGGTCAGACCATCAAGCTTGCGCGAATAACGCGTCGAGGATTCCCGGAATGCGGGCAGTCGCAGCACTTCGCCGGTCCGTGCTTGTTTGACGAGGCATTGCACCGGATGTTCGAGCGCGGCACCCGTGATCTCGGCTGTCAGATCGAGCGTGCCACCATATAGACAGGCGGGATTGGCGGGACTGATTTTGAAAACCAAAGGACTGTAGGGAGGTATGTCGTCGCCGGGATGCAACAACCGGCTGGTGACAGTTGAGAAGGCCGCGGGTGCGGAAATCTTCAGGCCGAAGGCGATCCCCGCCATGACCAACATGATCACTGCCACCTTCGCAACACAGCGCCACGGGAAAATTTTCGACGCAGGAATGGCCGCCAGGTTGTTCGCGGCTTCGTCGAGTGTCCGCCGTGTGAGATATTCGGACAGTGGCGAGTGCTCGGATTTTTCAGGCAGCGACAAACCCGATGAAGCCGATTGCCGGGGATCGGCCAGCGCTTCGTCGGCTTTGGCGGCGGCGGTGGCACGATCCACTTGAAGGGCCCTCAGCAACAGGATCGATCCGCTCACTGCAACGAGACCCAGCAACACCTTTGTGATGGCAACACGCGCCGCGGGTTCAAAGGCGGCAAACGCGTCGCCCAACCCGAAGGCCGCCCACAGCAATCCCACAAGGACCGCCACACCCAGAAGCGTCACTGCGACGCGTCCCGTGCGCATGAGCCGCTGGACGCGCTTGAGATGTTTAGTGAATTGCAGGTTCATGGCATTGTTACAGTCCCGGGCGACGTCCGCGTGAAGTGCTGGAGTTCTCCCTGACAATGGTATCGGAGTGAGTGGGTCTGCCCATGGATCGTGCCTGCTGGATCACGATTCGATTGTAGCCGCGTTCTGTAAAATAGTGGCGGATGAAGTTCAGATGCGTTGCCTCAACGCCTGGCTCCCAAACATTCTTGGCAACAATCACCACTACCATCGATTTCCTCCGCTGGCTGTCGAAAAAAGCAGTAACGTTCACGCCAAGCCCTCCCTTCTGCGTAAGAACCATTCCGCGGCAAGGAGCATTGCGATGAGCAAGGCGATCCACGCCTTGTCCCATACCGCTTGCCAAACCGCGCCGCTTTCCTGGCGGGCCGGAGCGCTCGCAACCACGTTCTTTTCCAAAAATGCCGCGAAGTCCGCGGGCATCAACGATTGACCACCGGTTGCTGCGGAGATGGCGGCGAGGTAGGCGGGGTCCGGTGAGAGATCATCGCTTTCTCTCGGAGCCGCGGGCACTGACAACATCGCCTCAGGAGACGGCGGCGCTTTCGGGCGCTGATCGATGAGTTTCAACTTCCAATCACCGGCGGCATCCGGCGTGAATGAAGCGCGCCACGATGGCCGTCCCGACGGATCTGTTAGATTGGCGGGACGCAACCGCGATTCAGTCCCGCTTGGCGATGTTAGTAGCAGCTCGGGTTGCGGCGCGGTGCCGGAGCCGCGGAAGGAAATCGTGGCGGCGATCGGCACACCGCTTTGACCGCGCGTCGAAGGCAGGCGCAGCGAAAAATCCTGGCCGGGGAGGAATTCGGAATACGACGCCATCCATTGGATGAGCTGGGTCCAGAAATCTTCATAGCAATTTCCCAACTGGCGGGCCTCGGGATAAAAATCCCATTTCCACAAGCCATCGCCATTGACCAAACCCACAACGCCCTGCCCATAACGCCGGACTAGCAATGCAGGAAATTTGCCAGCCATCCCCGTGCTGCCTTCCGGCCTTCCTTCGGCAAGCACGCGCGTGAACGGCTTCACCATCGAAATCTGCCGGCCATCTTTAAGCGTCGGCAACGCATTCCACAAAGAGGCTTCAGGCGCGGGCAAGGCTTGTCCGAACAAGCCCGCGGCCTCGCCATCGCGCGTCGGAATGAAGCGGAAATCCGATGACGTCGCCGCGGCCCACACGACAGGCTCAAGCGGTTCCAATGCCGCGGCCTCACTGGTCGTTGGCTTGCCCCGCGAGAACAAGATCGCACCACCGCGGTCGCGGACATAGGCGCGCAGGGCTTCGGCGCGGTCGGCTGTTAGAAAGGGATCGATGTTTTTTCCGAAGATGATCAAGTCATAGTGCGACAACTCATCGGCGCTTGCGGGAAACACCGGGCGATCCGCTTCAGCAGGTTCGGCGCTGCCCGTGTCGATTCGGAAATAGCGCTTCTCGGAAAGCCGGTGCACGGATTGCACATCCATCTGCGGCTGTTGGCGGAGCAGTTGCGCGAGGAACTTGCTGTCCCAATACGGAGCACCCTCGGCCAGGAAAATACGGGTCTTCGATTCGATCACGCGGATGTTAAAAGCGCTACGGTTGTTCGCATGCCGGACTTCCGCGGGCAGCACCGGCGTTTCGATCGACCAGCGCGCGGAGGCGTTTGGAGCTTTGATTTCAAAAATACCGGTCGCGGGTTTGCCGGGCGGGACTTCGACTGTTAGATTCGCGACCTCGGCCCCGCTTGCATCGCGCAGGGTGACAACCGCGTGCAATGGATCGAGCCCAGTGGATTCCAAGGCAAAGGGAACGCGCAGTGGCTGGCCCGGAAATGCTGTTAGAGTGGCGGGTCCGCCGCCCAGCTTGAGGTCGGGTGGGGGAGTGCCGGCACCGATCGCGACGGTATGGATCGCCACATCGCGGCTGCGCGCGCGGAGCGCGAGGGCGTCGAGCTCGGCTTGCGAAAATTCAAGTGTCTCGCGTCCGTCGCTGATAACGATCACGCCCGCCAAGGCTTCACCCGCCGAGGCTGCGTCCTGGAGGGTTTTTGAAATCGAAGGCAGAATCAGTGTTGCAGCGCCATTGGAAGGTGGCGAGCTGGAGGTTGTCGCAGGGGTTGGATTTTCCGCGAACGTGAAGAGTTTGATCGGAACATCAGCCGACTTCGCATGGGCGGCGGCTTGAGCTGTTAGGTCGGCGGCCACTGCAGCACGCGTCTTCCCTTCGCCATCGGTGCGGGCCATCGACGCGGACACATCTGTTAGAACCAGCCATGGCCGGATTTTTTCCTCGGTGGGTCGCACCCATTTTCCGGGATTGAAAGCGATGGCCACAAGCAGCGCGACCGCGAGCAAGCGCAAGCCGCCGAGAAGCCTGCGCGTGGCTGGCGGCAATCCGGCCGAGCCACGCCACGCACCAATCACTGTCAGCACCACGACGCAAGCGGTGAGCGGGACGAGGACCGGAAGTTGTAAGATGGGATTCATGCGGGAAGGGGCCGGGCCTGCCGGACTTGCACGAAATTTTCCAACAACAAGAAACAAAGCCCGGCGCCAAGCAGCCACGGCCACAACGGAATTCCCTGCGCCATCGCGGCGCGGCGCGCGAGTGAGTTGGTGGCGGTTGCACGGTTTCCAAAAGCAGGCGCCGCATCAAGGGGGCGGAGGTCGGATTCGGAGTCGGGGAAATTCACAGCTGTTAGATCGATGGTTTGTCCGGACAAATCCCATCGATAAAGTCCCGGCATCGCGGGCTCCGTTGCCTGCCAAACGAGTCCTTCAGCAGCCGCCGATTCTTTCAAAGGAACAGCCTTCCCATCGGGCCTCAGCAGTTTGATGGCACCGCTTTGGCCCGCATCGCTGGAAACACGGCTCAGCAATGCGCCGGGCAAGGATTGGCTCAATTCGTCGATCGACTTGGGCCGAGTTCGCAGCAGGATTTCACCAATCGCCGGCAGGAAGCCCCCCTGTGTGGCCCAGTCGGACTTCGTGGGATCGAGCGATAGATTCAAAAATACAATCGGCGCGCCGCGGGTGCGGATTTCGAAAATCGCGGGGACGGCATCAGCGTAGGCCGCGATTTTCCGAATGCCACTCATGTCGCTCGCCAAGCGAAGTCGTTCATGAAAGGTGCCGGCGAAGGGATTGCCAAAATCACCGCTGCGAAAAAGCTGGACCGCGGGATGGGCTTCGTCGGGCAGGATTTGCCAACCTGCGGGCGAGCTTTCCAAGGTGGCGTTGCCTTTGAAGTTTTTATCTAACAGATTCGCGAAATTCTCCGGCGAAACATCAGCGGCGTCGTGGATGAGAATCGTGACGCCACTTTCCGCTTCGGCACGGAGGGCTTTTGAATCGGTCCACGAAGAAAGGACGCGGATGTCGCCGGAGCCAGGATGATCGCTTGCTTCGAGCCAGGGCAATGCGTTGACGACCTTGGCGATGATCTTTCCCTTCGAGCGCGAGCTCTCCACGCGAATGGCATCACGCACCCGCATCACGGCGTGGCGCGAGTCGTCGCCGGGAAAGGCATCCGCATCGACCGAAGCGGTCACCGGCAGCGGACCGGCGCTGGCGGGGCGAAGTGAAAACGCGGTTTCCGTTTCGCTCCACGGCGGCAATTCGATGCTTTGCGACTGCCGCGAACCGCCGGCATCGAGGGTGATTTGCGAGCGAACGGAATCGGGTGAAAAATTGTGGACGCTTGCGAGCATCGTCGTATCCTGTCCGGCCACCGGTTGCGCCGGCTGTGCGAGCAAGCGCGTGACGGCGACGTTGGCGGGACTGCCGGTAGCGACGCGGTGGGTCACCAGTTTGACGTCGGGTGGGAGCGCTGGCGAAAAGTCCTTCCATGCCGAGGCTTGGAAATCGGAGATCACCACCAGCTCGCGGCGTCCCTGCACGGCGGTAAGTTGGCGGAGCGCGAGATCGAACGCGGCTGTTAGAGCACCGGCTTCGGGACGGGGGCGGGCTTGCTTGAGCAGATCTGTTAGATAAGCGAGGTTAGGGCCCGGCTCGGGAAAGGCAGCGTCGGGTTCGGCGTCGATCCAAATCAAATTTGCCGAGGATGGATGGGAGCTTTCAAGGAACTCCGCGGCCTGGGCGCAGGCGATGTCGAAGCGGTTGCCCGCGCCTTCGCGCGCTGCCATCGAAGCCGAGCGGTCGATCATGACCAGCGTCGTGACTTTTTCACCCGGTAGCGGTGCATTGTCCGAAACCAGCAAGGGGCCGAGAAACGCGGCGGCGATGGCAATTGCGGCCAAAGTCCGGAGCAGCAGCAAAAGCCAGTCCTTCGGCTTGCGGATGCGGGCGGTCCTGCGCATCACGCGGCGGAGGAATTCAACGTTCGGAAAGCGGTATTCCGGCGGCCGCGCGCGCGACAACAAATGCACGAGCAGTGGCAGGGCCGCCAGCGCGAGCAAAGCTGTTAGAGCCGGGTGTTGGAGGAAGAGTTGCAGATGAAAGAGATAGTGGATCGTGGATAGAAGATGCCGAATCAGCGCGTGCGGAGCCGGTCGAAGAGCGAGAAGTAGGAATCGGAGGTCGAGGCGAGCGCGTAGTCGGCATCGCGGCTGCCGGCGAGCGCACGCAGGGCCCGGGTGTGGGCGAGGATTTCCGCGTTCCACGACTGGCGGACGGCATGCGGATGCGCGGTAAGACGATCCGACGTTTCCATATCCACGAAGCGCGAAAGGCCCCGGTCTTCGAGTTCAATTTCGGCGGGATCGAGGATGTGGAACAGATGCACGCGGAAGCCGCGGTGGAGATAAGGATTCAGCGCCTTGAACAGGGCCGCGGGGTCGCAGTAGAAATCCGATAGAATGACCAGCGTGCCCTTGCGTTTCAACAAGGGGCCCGCGCGCACCAAGGTATCGACCAAGGACGTGCCCGAACCCGGCTTGTTGTGCTCCAGCAAACCTAACAGATCATGCAGATGCTTGCGCGTCGAAGCGGGCGGCAGGAATTTGCGGATGCCATCGTCAAACAACGTGAGCGAAACACGGTCGGTTTCTGAAATGACCCACCAGGCGAGCGATGCGGCGAAAAACGACGCGTATTCGAGCTTGCTCAGACGGGTGGAATTCTCCGGAAAACCCATCGATGCCGAGCAGTCGAGAAACACGTGGCATTCGAGGTTGGTTTCCTGTTCGAAGGTGCGCAGGAACAGCTTGTCGTTGCGCGCGAAGACCCGCCAATCGACTTTCGCGGGATCGTCGCCCGGTGTGTATTGGCGGAACTCGTGGAACTCGATCGACGAACCGCGCTGGTGCGATCGGTGGCGGCCGGAGAGGTAGCCTTCGACCATCGCCTTCGCGCCGAACTTGTAGTTCTTCAGCCGCCGGATGTCCGACGGGACGAGATATTTGAAAGTAGTTTCCATAGGTCAAATAGGCCCTATGGGTCTCATATCTTTTCCAACAACTTCCCAATGATCGCGTCGGTGTTTATACCTTCGCCAGTCGCGTTGTAGTTCGCGATGATGCGATGGCGCAGCACCGGAAGCGCGACCGCGCGGACTTCGTCGGGGGAGGCCGAGGAATTTCCGCGCAACAGGGCAAGCGCGCGGGCGGCGCGGGCGAGGCACTGTGAAGCGCGCGGGCCGGCACCGTAAGCGATGTAGTTCTTCACTTCGGCTGTCGCATATTCGGAATCCGGGCGGGTCGAATGAACGAGTTTCAAAATCGTTTGGATGACCGACTCGGGCAGCGGCACATCGACGGCGGCTTCCTGCAGATCCATCACCTTCGCCGGATCTAACAGAACCGATGGCTCAACCTGCGAATGGCCGGTCGTGCGGCGGATGATGTCCGCTTCCTGGTCGATGGTTGGATAGCCGATGTTGAGCTGGAAAAAGAAGCGGTCGAGTTGGGCTTCGGGCAGAGGATAGGTGCCTTCGTGTTCGATCGGATTCTGCGTGGCAAACACGGTGAACGGCTCATCGAGTTTCCGCGTTTGGCCCGCGACAGTGACTTGCTTTTCCTGCATCGCCTCCAACAACGCTGCCTGCGTTTTCGGCGGCGTGCGGTTGATTTCATCGGCCAAAATCAAGTTGGCGAAAATCGGGCCTGCCACGTATTTGAAGGATCGCTGGCCACCGCCCGCGTCCTGCAAAATTTCCGAGCCAACGATGTCGGTCGGCATCAGGTCGGGAGTGAACTGGATACGCTGGAATTTCAGTCCGAGAATCCTTGCGAGTGTGGAAATCAACAAAGTCTTGGCCAAGCCGGGAACGCCGACGAGCAGGCAGTGGCCCTTGCAAATCAGCGCGACCAGCAATTGCTCGACGATGTCTTCCTGGCCGACGATCACGCGGGCGGTCTCGGATCGGACTTCGGTGACCGTTTGTTGCAAACGGTCCCAGCGGGCGGAGGGTTCTTCGGACATGGCGTTCGGGGTTGGAATATGAGAGGATCTAGTGGCCGGTGGCTTCTTTGATTTTCACGGCATCAGCGCGCGAGAGAACTTGGATGGTGAGACGAAATCGTTTTTCGGATCCGATCACTTCAGCGAGTGCTGGCAACGGTGCTTTTGCCTTTCCCGTGATCTCGCCGGGCAATATTGGATCTTGATCGGCTTCGGTGACTTTCATCTTGCCGGCGGTATACCATCGGTTTTCCGCCCAGGGGCCACCGCCTTGCTGATAGAGCGCGATTTGCATCAGCGCTTCGGCGTCAGCGGGCGATTCGCTGTTTTCAAAAGCCGGCAGCAAGGCGTTATACATTTTGAGCATTCCAGCGCGGCGGCCGCTGTAGTTGTCCTCGTCTTCACCATCGCCATCTTCCGGCTGCTTGATGGGCATTTCCTCCTGCATGGAAGTAACCTGAAGTCCGGGGCCCAATGGAGCCTCGCTGATGTTCACGAAACTGCGGCTGCGCTCCTGAATGTTTCCGGCAAGACTTTCCAAATGGCTGCGGAGATTTGCTTCATTGACGTCGAAGCCGACATCGATGCCAAGAATGCCAGGGCTATCCTTTGCAAAGCTGGTATCCCTGCTGACGATGATCGAGCGTGCCTGTTTCACAGAATCGGGAACCGCAAGGTCTCCCGGCTCCGCGAACCACTTGACCCATGCCGCCCGTTCATCATCTGTTAGAGAGAGCAGCGTCGGCCTGATTTCCTTGGGCTGTTTTTGCGCGGCAATGCCGACGATTTCCGTCAGCCGCTCTTTGGAAACCTTGGTCGCGTCGGGGTAGGGCGGAACCGGAGCTCCATCCAAACGGGCGCGTGCCCTCAGGTAGCACAATTCGCCCAAGGTCTTTCCCATGGCGATGGTGGCGGGCATCATCGACTCGGGGTCGCTTTTATCCATAGAGTATTCCAGCGCGCATGCGGCCAGTTCGGCGATGGTTTTGCCGCTGCTGACGTAACCACGGTTGATCGACTCCGGAATCTCGCGCTGGTCTTCTAACAGACGTTGCCATGTTTTCGCTTCATCGGCTGGGATGCTCCGGGGGCTCTTGGCTTTTTCCTCCTCATTGGCATCCGCGCGGAAGAGGAAGCCCAGAAAGGTGGCCCTTATCTCCACATCCTCGGCGGCATCCGCACCCGCAAGCAAGGCGATGAACAACCGGCGCGGCGGTTCCTTGGACATGCTCTCGACGAATGAAGGAATCGCCGCACGCGCTTCTTTCAGCGGGCTTTTGGCGATTTCCTTGGCCCTTGCCTGTGGCGATTGGCCGGTGACCTGCGACTGAAGGTTCTTGATGAAAGCCTCGATCTGCGCGGGTTGGCGCAATTCGTAGGAAATGTTGCGGCTGGTTTCGAAATCGATTCCGCTGTCCACCTCCGCACGCAGGGCTTTGAGATATTGCTCCGCAAATGCTTTGCTCGCTCCCTTGCGGGCGGCGACGTAGGTTTTGACGATGTCCGCCTGGGTGATTGGAGAGGGATCGTCGAGCACGGCTTTTTCAAAGGCCTGTTGCTTGGCCGGATCGGTGGAGGCGGCAAGCAACTGCGAGGCCTCGATTTTTTGTTCGGAAGATCCGTCGCGGAGAAAGACCAGCGCGAGATCCTCACGGCTGTCGTTGCGGTGTTGTTTCCAAAATTCCACCGCCAGTTCGCGAAGGCCCTCGGCGTCGGAGGAACCCAGGCCCTCGTCGCCCGCGGGCAAGGTCCCCATGATGAGCGCCTTTGCGAAGTCTCCTCGGGTGGCTGGACGTGTGAGCGATTCGTAATGAGTCAAAGCCTCTGCAAATGGATCGCTACTAGAGGAATAGTAGCTTCGCGAATAGCCGGCATTGCCCGGATTGCTGCGGGTAAGGAGATAAGTATCGTCCAACAAGGCGGCTAGAGCAGGCAGCGCGCGGACGCCCAGCTTCACCATGTCCGCCATTTGCGGAGCGCTCTTTTCGGCAGCCTCGGGATCGAGCAGCCAATTGCCGAACGACGTCGACCCGCCGCTTTCCCGGCGCAGATAGTATTCGATATATTTCGCGCGCATGTTGGCAGGCACTTCCTTCAATTGCTCCTGGAATTCCGGAGACAATGAATTGGCATCGGGCTTCGTTTCATCGGCCAACATCCATGCCACGGACTGGAGCGCTGCGGGTTCGATCTCGACACCTTCCAGCCGCGGTGTCGGTGGTGGTTCTCCGGCCACCCGTTTCGCCAGCGCGGGCAGGATGATGGCAACGGCCTGCCGATTTTCCCAACCGCGGGGCAGCTTCTTCACCAGGGCATCGACGGTTTGATGGTACGTTTTCCAATCCTTGGTTTCGAAAAATGCCGTCGTCGCCCGGTCATAGGACTGCTCGCCGATGGTATCCAGCGCCTTGTCGATGACCGGTTCGCGGCTGAGCGAAACCTGGAAGATGGCGGTTGCCAGTTCGTTCGCGAGATCCTTGGCATTGGCGCGATAAACTTGCGCGGCAAACAACAGCAGAGGGCCAAGGGTTCTCGCGGAGGCTTCATTGGAACCATAACCGCCACGGAAGTCGTCGAGGTCGTCGGGTGCCTTGAGTTTCGCGATCTTGGCGCACAAGGTTTTGATATCTTTCGAGAGGTCCGCTGCCGGTGGTGCTTTGGGCTTGCCGTCTTTGCCGAGGATGCGGCGCAGCAGGCCTGGTGAGTCCTCGTCGGCTTCTCCGTCGGCACCGACTTCCTGGGGGAAAATACTGCCCATCAGAATGGCCTGCTTTTTTTCTCCGGTGCCGGGCTCGAGCAACCAACCGGAGCCTTTCATGCCATTTATCAGTTCACCAAGTTCCCCACCGCCCTGTTGCAAGGCACTCCATTTCGCGCCCGCGGGTAGTTCTGGAATTCCCAGCGCCACCAGCTTTTCAAAGGCCGCTGAAAAGTCGGGTGCTGGCTTGGTCTGCGCAACTGCGGAGACGCCCGCGAAGAGCATTACCGCCGCCGCAAGCCATCGGTGCATCCGCAATTCCTAACGGAATGCCGCAGGAGGGGAAGCACCATTTGTCAAAGCCCTCTTACTTGGGTAAAGTTTACCGCGAATGGACGGGGAAAATTTTAGAGACCAGAGACCAGAGACCAGATTCGAGATTTCAGATTTCAGATTTCAGACAGAGACACATCGTTTCAGGAACAGCGGCTCATGGCCTTCTGATGAAGTTTGATGAGCTCGGAAGCGGGGATCGGCGTGGGATTCGGGTATTCGAAGACTTCGCCTTCGTAGTTGCGCAGGGTTATCCCGCCATCCGCCGTATCGACGACGTAATTCGGGTTGATCGGAATTTTGCCGCCACCGCCGGGGCCGTCGATGACGAACTGTGGCACGGCGTATCCCGTGGTGTGGCCGCGCAGGCCTTCGATGATGGCAACGCCTTCCGCGACGGCGGTCCGCAAATGCGCGGAGCCGTTGATAAGGTCGCACTGGTAGAGATAGTATGGACGCACGCGGCACATCAGCAGCTTGTGAACGAGCGCTTTCTGGACTTCGACACTGTCATTCACGCCGCGCAGCAGGACACTTTGGTTGCCGAGGGGAATGCCGGCATCTGCAAGGCGTCCAAGGCCTTCACGGACTTCCGTGGTGAGTTCGCGCGGATGATTGGTGTGGATCGATATGAAAAGCGGATGATGCTTTTTCAACATCGCACACAAGGATGGCGTGATTCGCTGCGGCAGAAAGATCGGAATGCGCGAACCGATGCGCAGGAACTGGATGTGCGGGATCGCGCGCAGCCTTGTTAGAATTTTATCGAGACGATCATCGGAGAACAGCAGGGGATCGCCACCTGAGAGCAGCACGTCACGGATCTCGGTATGTTGTTCGAGATAACGGAAGGCGGGCTCCCATTGCGTTTCCAGTTGTTGTTCGCCGACACCCGACACGACGCGAGAACGGGTGCAATACCGGCAATACGAGGCGCAGCGGTCAGTCACCAAAAACAACACGCGGTCCGGATAGCGATGCACCAAACCAGGCACCGGCATGTGTGAATCCTCGCCACAGGGGTCCGCCATTTCCTCAGGCGCGTTCCAACCTTCCTCGATCCGCGGAATCACCTGGCGGCGGATCGGGCAGTTCGGATCGTCGCGGTCGATGAGATTGAAAAAGTGCGGCGTGATCGCCATCGCCAGCTTGGTTCCGGCCAGCAGGACGCCGGCGCGTTCCTCGTCGGTGAGATTGAGGCGCGCATCGAGCTCGGCGAGCGAGTCAACGCGGTTGCGGAGCTGCCATTTGTAGTCATCCCATTGCGGGACGTCTTCATCTTGCCAATAGCCGGGAGCGTGCGAGATGAACGCGGGGTCGAGGTCGGTGGGGCGCATGAAAGGCTGGGTGAGTCCGCTAGGGGCTACGAGATCAGATTTTGGACTGCATCGGGGATTCCGCAACGGGAAATGTCAGGGGGTGCTTTTCCGGGCTGGGGCGTGGATTTGGGCTACCAGACGTTCCGCGGAAGCTGCAACCCTTGCGGGGTTCGGGATTTCGTCGTTTCCCGTGGTCCACGTTTCGACCGCGGTCGTAAAGGGGATGGCGGGCAGCCGGAGTTTGGCCAGCTTGTCGGCGAATTCATTATCAGTGGCTCCGGTTACGTAGTAAGCGATCCGTGGGCCTGTGCTGCTGGCCGCGAATTCCGCAAGTTTTGTCAGTTCGGCATCGATGGGTGCCGTGGCATCATTGGCATGGGGGAGGAAAAAAAAGGAGATGGGCGCAGGAGGTTTGTCGCTTGCCACCGCTTGCGCCGCCGCGAGGGTGGCCACCAAGCCGGTCGCATTCAGTTGCGCGCCCGCTGATCCTTGCGGGCTGTCATAGGAGGTGATGATCCAAACCGGCGCGGCACCTTGGTCTTTGCCTTGCACTGAGACATACAGGATGGGCCATCGCGAGGGACTGGGAAGTTTGTTCACCACATAGCCCATGTTGGATGGCCCTAACAGACCTTCCACCATCGATGCCGTGCGCGACAAATTCGCGGACGCCTTTTCGGAAGTCGTGTTCCGCTCGCCGATGACATCGACGATTTTATGGAGATCATCCGCGATCGACTCCATCGACACGGATTGGGCAAAGCGCTCCTGCTCTTCCTGCGCGTGCATTTTTTCGCGATGATAATAATACCACAGGCCGAAACCCGCTGAAACAGCGAGCCACAAGGGGACTCCCCATAGCAGCCATGCCAATCGATTTTGCACTACCGAGGGTGAATTCATTCCACCGTCTCTTCCTTCACTTCAACCTCGGTATTGGTCGTGAGTGGTAGTTCGTCATCAAGTTCCTCCACTTCGATTTCCTTCCTCAGGCGCTGTGAAACCCATGGCCGGATCAAGCCATACAAGAGGAACATGCTGAACAAAACCACTGGCATGATATAGCGGAATTGCACGGTTACAAACACCAGCAGCACCGCGATGACCAGCGCGCCGAGTGTGCCTTTGGTTTTTAATCCGACCTTCTTGAAACTTGGATAACGCACGTCGCTGATCATCAGCAACGATAAGCCGAGCATCGCGCCGGCGAGGATGTATTTCCACAAACCGAGTTCGTGATCGTTCTTGTAGAAATCGATCAACAGGAATGTCAGGGAAGCGATGAAGCCGGCGGCCATCGGGATTGGCAGGCCACGGAAATCGGTGGAGGCACCCGGCTTTTTGGGCAGGGCCGCGAGGCAGTTGAAGCGGGCGAGACGCATGGCACCGCAAACGACATAGATGAGAGCGATGGCCCAGCCGATGTTGCCGAGTGGATAGAGGACGGCTTTTGAAAGCAGCATGGCCGGTGCCATGCCGAAGGAGATGATGTCGGCCAATGAATCGAACTCGCGGCCGAACGGAGATTCCTGGCCGCCGAGGCGCGCCAAGCGGCCATCGAGAAGATCGAACAAGCAGGAACCGAAAATCAGGAGAATCGCGTATTCGTAGTAGCGGTGGGAAATTTCGTAATACTCTTTTCCGGGGATGAGGGTTTTTCCCGAAAGGGGCGCGCCGGTTTCGATGAAGCCCTTGAAAATCATCAGCACGGCGAAGAACCCGCACGCGAGATTGCAGGCCGTCATCAGGTTCGGCAGAAAATAAATCTTCGGTTCGTCAGGATCTCGCTCCGTCGCCATGACCGCAGCCTATTCCAGACTAGCGGGTTTGGAAACATCGGAAAAATTTCGCTCCGCGGCCCTTCTCCGCTATAGTCGCCACATGAGTCCAGCCGCCCTCACCGCCCAATCGCCCATGGGCCTGATCCTTGAAACCCTGCCGGGCGCGAGGCGTGCTATTTTCGCCCGCTACCACCTTGGCGGCTGCTCCAGTTGTGCCTTTGCCAACGAGGAAACGCTGGAACAGCTTTGCGCGAGGGCGGAGGTGCCGGCGGGGGAAATGTTAGAGCACCTGCTCACCAGCGATGCCCACGACAGGACCATGCTCATGGAACCGGCCGATGCGCGGGAGCAACTCGCAAGCATTCGCCTCGTCGATCTCCGCACCCGCGAGGAGCATGAGGCGGTGGTGATTCCCGGCTCCGAATTTTTCACCACCGACCTGCAGCAATCCCTTTTTGCGGGCGACAAGGATCAGCGGATTTTGCTCTACGACCATTCCGGCAAGAGCGTCCTCGACCAGGTGGCCTGGTTCCGCGGGCATGGCCTCGACAAGACCTTCGGCCTGCGCGGAGGAATCGATGCGTGGAGCCGTGAAGTCGATTCATCGATCCAGCGCTACCGCATCGAGATCGATTGAAACAAGGCCATGGCAATTTTATTTTAGCCGCAAAAAGGCGCAAAGAGTTCGCGAAAGGAAATCAGGGAAATTCAGAGTGCAGGCTCGCTTAATCCCAATTCTCTAACAGTTTTGCGCCTCTTTGCGGCTAAAACCCCACGATGGTAACGTGTTTTATCCGTGGATCTTCGCGACTTTCGGCGCGCGAAAACGGTGGGATTCCGGGAAGTTTGAACCCAGCAACGGGCGGCAGTAGTGCATGAAATCGTGGGTCACACCGTTGCCATCCGCATTGATGAAATTGGCCGGCATGTGCTTCGTCTTGCCCGCCACGTTGACGATGTCGACGAGTTCATAATCCACCGCATAATCGAGCACCGGGCGACGGATTACAACCGAGCCGGTTGCGTTGCCTGACATCGCATATTGAACGGCTTTCTCACCGACCTCGCGGGCCTCGCGGGCATCGCGGTCGGACTGGATGTTCATGAACGAGCGCTGCAGATAACCGAAAGTATCCGAGCGGACGCGCTTGATGCCAAGACCCTTGCGGATCTCGTTGGAAAGCAAATCGCCCAGCGCACCAGTGCCCGAAAGCTGGACGTTGCCATGCGAATCACGCTCTTCGACGCCGAGAAGCTTGACGATCATCGCGGTGCCATCCGGATCGGAAATGCCTTCCGACACTGCGATGGTGCAGAAGCCGTATTTTTTGTAAACGCGGTCAACATCGCCGAGGAACTTGTCCATTTGGAAAGCGCGTTCCGGCATGTAGATGAGATGCGGTCCTTCGTCGGGATACTTTTGCGCGAGAGCGGATGCGGCTGTTAGAAATCCAGCATGGCGGCCCATCACGACACCGATGTAAACGCCTTGCAGCGCGCGGTTGTCGAGGTTCACGCCGGCGAATGCCTGGGCAACGAAGCGTGCCGCGGAACCGAAGCCGGGGCAGTGATCGTTTTCCTCGAGGTCATTGTCGATCGTCTTCGGAATATGAATTGCGCTAAGATCGTAGTTTGCGGCTTTGGCCTGCTCGCCGACGATCCGCACGGTGTCGGACGAATCGTTGCCGCCGACGTAGAAGAAGTAACGGATGTCATGGGCCTGCATGACCTTGAACATGCGCTGGCAGTATTCGATATCGGGCTTGTCGCGCGTGGAGAGAAGGCCGGACGACGGCGTGCCGCCGACCGCTTCGAGGTTGCTGGTGGTTTCGAGGCCGAGATCGATGAAGTTTTCATCAATGATCCCGCGCACCCCGTGAAGCGCTCCATAGACGGAGGTCACTTGGCTGAATTTGCGGGCTTCGAGAGCGACGCCAACGACGCTCTGGTTGATGACGGGAGTGGGGCCGCCTCCTTGGGCGACAAGAACTTTTCCTTCTAAAGGGCTCATGGCCCGGCGAGAATTGACGATCGCCCGGAGGATGCAAGCTTGAAGCGGTTGAGAGATTTGAAGAAGTTGAGTGTTGAGTGTTGAGGGTTTTTTCTTTTCTGTCACTCAACCATCAACTCTCAACGCTCAACTCCCTCTCCTTGCCCTTGGCTTCCGGAAATCGGTGGGTTTCATGACTTCACGATCACCCGCCGCCATGGCGGGGCGCGGAGTGCGGAGTTCTATTGGGACGCGCTTTGTTATGCGCAATCGCAATGGCTCGCGGGCAAGCCGGCACAAGCGATTCTGCAAATCAATAAGGCATGGCTGGCCGATCCGGACGCCATTGACAGCATCTTTTCCGAACGCGTATCACCTTATCGCGCGCTGTTATGGATTTTGGAAAAATCGAAAGCGGGTGACCGTGGTTTTCTTGGAAATCCGGTGCGCCATTTTCAGCACCTCGCCAGCCGAGTCAGCGGCCCTGATGCGATGACCCGCTCGTGGCGCGCATGGGTGTGTTTCCACCTGGCTGAAAAAGTTTTGGATCGAGCGAGTTTCCCGCGGGATGGCCAGCAACTTACACGCGAAGGACTGTGGATACCGCGTTTCGATCACGCGCTCGCTGAAGTCAGCGCGCGCGGCTGGCCCGGCGAAGGCGCGGCCATTCGCGAGGCGATGCAAGGAGCGCGTTCATTTTGAACGGGAGCGCGGGCATCTTGCCCGCTCTTCATCTCCACTGCCGACAGAATGTCGGAGGTCCTCAGTCGATAGCATGTCGACGCTCCTTGCCTCAATTCAACAAGCCGAGGAATTTCTTCCGGGCGTCGATCAGCAGATAAAGCGCAAGCACGCAGATGCCGATCAGCATGGGATGCGTCAGGCCCGCGCCATTCTTGATGCAGATCGTGTAAGCAAGAATGTTGGCAATGATCGGGCCGAGGAGGAGTAAACCGAAGTTTCGCGTTTTTGGAATGGCCACCAATATGCCACCCACCAACTCGCACACCTTCACAAAATACATATAGCCGGACGGACCGAATGCTTTTCCAAAGTGCTCTTCATAGGATCCTGGAACAACTTGCTCCGGGGGCATCTTGCCCATAAAGAACATGATGGATGCCATCAGGAAAAGCGCCCCCAACAGGCCGCCTGCAATGCATGGAATATATTTCATAGAATGATCAGTGTGCGGGGATGTTGCTGCTAGCTTCCGACAATTTCTTCAATCGGGCGAGACCTTTTTCAAAGCTGGGTCCGATCATTTTGTCGCAATCCATGAAGACGCTGACGGCCTTGAACATGAAATTGTTATGACCCGTCATGGCTCATTGTGTTGAATGATCATTATTTTCACAATCGTCACGCTGCGAAAGTATCGGCTGTCGGGCTTGCGCCGAGAACGGCTTTGGCCTGGTCGTTGGACGCAAGATGCGTGAGGCAGTGATAAGTTTCCTCAGGATCGGTTCCCGCAGCAGCGGCGATTTGCTCGGCGGTTTGCGATGAGGCAGTGAGGGCCTTGCGGACCTTGGCCAAGGACTCCAGGAAAGCCCCGGCCGCTTTTTTGCCGGCTTCCACACCGGGTTGGTGGTATGCGTTGATGTTTACCAGCGATGCATAGAACGACACGGTTCGTTCGAAGAGCGCGATGAGCAGGCCGAGTTGGAAGGGAGACACTTCGGGAATGGAAATTGTTGCCGAAATTCGTCCCGAGTCATGCAACGCCTTGCGGGTGCCGCGCAGGAAGCCCTGCAGGTAATCCGCGGTCGTTGTGCCGGGATCGACTTCGATGCTTTTTCCCGAACGCCCTTTGCGAACCTCGATGAAGACCGCAAAGAAGTTGTTCACTCCGTCGCGGAGTTGTTGCACATACGCGTGTTGGTCGGTGGAGCCTTTGTTGCCATAGACCGAAATGCCCTGGTGAACGACCTTGCCATCGAGATCGTGCTCCTTGCCGAGCGATTCCATCAGGAGCTGTTGCAAATATTTCGAAAACAGCACGAGCGAATCTTTATAAGGCAGCACCACCATGTCCTTCTCGCCACGGCCTTTGGTCGCGCTGTGCCAGGCAACGGCGAGGCGCATCGCGGCGTTGTTGCTTGCGTCCGGCTTGCGGGTTTCCACATCCATCGCAGCGGCTCCGGCGAGCAGCGCGTCGACATCGAGTCCCTGCAACGCGGCAGGCACCAGTCCCACCGTTGATAAAACCGAGGTCCGTCCGCCGACCCAGTCTTCCATCGGGAAGCGGGTGAGGAAATGATGCTCTTCCGCGAACTTGTCCAACTTCGAACCCATGCCGGTGACCGCCACCGCATGCTTGCCGAAGTCGAGACCAGCGGCTTCATAGGCCGACTTGGCTTCCAACATGCCATTGCGCGTTTCGGCCGTGCCTCCGGATTTCGAAATGACCAGGGTAAGCGTGCGGTCGAGGCCCGTTTTCGAAAGTTTCGCCAGCACGCTGTCCATGCCCGCGGGATCGGTGTTGTCGAAAAAATACAAGGGCAGCTTGGCTTGGTCCCCGAGCGCCTCACCCACCAATTGCGGGCCCAGCGCCGAGCCGCCGATACCGATCAGGAGCACTTGCAGGAAGCT
Source organism: Akkermansiaceae bacterium (assembly GCA_031371445.1). Lineage (GTDB taxonomy): Bacteria > Verrucomicrobiota > Verrucomicrobiia > Verrucomicrobiales > Akkermansiaceae > Luteolibacter. The sequence goes on along the minus strand of JANMJQ010000054.1, from coordinate 16,341 downwards.
TTTGCCCTGCGCCGACGTGACCGTGCCGGCGTGGACTTTTTCCGCGAATTGCTTGAGTGCGGCCAGTGGCGCGGTGATTTGACGGCGCACAATATCGTTCGGCGCGAGTTCCGGGGCGCGGAGCCAATAATGCCCAACCATGCGGCCTTCGTCGGGATTCGCGATGCCGCCCGCCTCGAGCGCGGCCATGTCGGCGAAAGCCTTGGAAATCCGTGGCTGCAAGGTTTTTTCGGTCTCCGGCGCGATGTCCATCAATGACAAATCGAGGGAAAATCCGTGGAGGGGATAGCGAACGAGACCTTGCGAATAGGATTGCCACGACATGGAGCAAGGATTTCGCAAAATGCCAGCGTGGGTCAATCCCGGAAAAATCGCCCAAAAGGGTGACCCTTAATCCCTAACAGCCGCCGGCCACGCCGAAGCGAGCTTGAACACGGCGATCGAGCGGATGACCACCTCGCCTCCTTCCGCGGCCAGGGAAATGCCTTCCGCCGACGGCTTGGCGTAACGCGTGGACGATATTTCACCATGGTTGACGAAAACTTCCAGCGAGCCCCGGTCGAGTAGGAGTTCCACCGAGACCACTTCATCCAATACCGGGCTCGTGGTTCCCGCGGATTCGAGGGTCTTTGACGTGAGCGTCACGGGAACTCCGCGCAGATTGAAAGTGAGTTTCGCGCCGGCGGGAATTTGCACCGTCGCTTTGATGTGAAACAAATCACCCGACGATTCCACGACCCATGATTCGCCGGGCTTCAGCACGCGGTCCTGGTGCTGATCGACCTTCTGATGCAAGGTCTCGACTTCCCGAATGGGTTCGCGAAACAAACGGATTCCGGCGCTGGTGTTGTGCAAGGTCAGTTCGCAAGGGAAACTGATTTGCTGGTTGAAAGGCATGTCCTTGAAATCGCTGCCACGCATCCACGCGGCCTGGATGCGCCGGCCGTCGCCTGTCTCGTTGTTGTGCCAGGATTGCGTCGCATAGAAATTCGGGCCCACGTCGGCCGGACGTCGTGGTGATTCCTCGGTGAACTTCGTGCCGCTGAAATCGCCGATCGAATACTGGCCGTTGCCCTGGATCAGCACCCATTTCGTTTGCCGCGGGTTGCCGTCGACCGGCAGTTGGAACAGATCCGGACATTCAAAACTGTTAGAAATGGGATTTTTCTCGTCCGTCCATTGCAATAAATTCTTCGATGTAAGGATGTGATATTGCCCGTTGCCATACATCACCATCACCCAGCGGGAAGTGGCGGCATGCCAGAAGACTTTTGGGTCGCGCTCCGGTTTGATCAGGATCGGATTCCCGGTATAAAATTTCCAGGTCCGGCCGTGATCGAGGCTGTAGGAAATGCAATGCTGGCCTCCATCCTTACGCGACCAGAACGCCACCATTGGCGGCCTCGCCTTGTCCGGCGAGAGGCCTGATGTGTTGTTATAATCAACGACGCAAGTTCCCGATTGCGTCCCGTTGTCGAGCGATGCCTCGAAGAACGCGGGTTCAAGTTCGGTCCAATGCACCAGGTCGCGGCTCACCGCGTGCAGCCAACATTTCCACCATCGCTGTGCGAACAAATGATACTCGCCATCGTAAAAAATGAGGCCGTTCAAATCATTGATCCAGCCCTCCTGCTTGGGTCCGGGATTGAGCCGGTTCATCGTCCATTGCCGCGCCGTGAAATGAAATTGCGGCCGCAGCGCCTCGCCATAAAGCGGCCCGGCGCTGACAGGCATCTGCGATGGCGTGTCGGTCTGCACGATGTCATCCACATTCACATGCCCCCAATCGCCGCTCGCCTCGTCTACGATCTGCAACCGCGCCGCCTGTCCCTGGAGATTGCCGACATCCCAGCTCGCGGCCATCAGTCGGTCACTGTTACGGCCGCTTGCGCTGTGCACGATCTTGTCACCGATCCGCAGATTCAAACAGGTGACGCGTTCGTAGTCCCCGCCGCCGATGAGATAGGAAATGTATTTGCGGGAAATGTTGAATTCCGGCGATGTCAATGTGCCAGTCGGTCCGTCACCTTCGATCTCGCTGCTTGCCACCGCTCGATCGGGCGAATTTGAAATCTCGAGTTTTTCTAACAGATCACCGGTGGCTGTCCCGCGTTTGAACGCCGTACCAGTCTGGGGCCAGTCGCCGAAGCCGTGTTTGAAATCGGAAATAATGAGATCGTCCGCCGCAAAGCAGGGCAGGGCGAGCAGCACCAGCAAGGAGAAGGGACGCCTACGTCCCTTCATGGAGCGGACGTGGGCGTCCGCTCTCCCTATTGACAGTCCGCTCCTCATCAATAAGTGAGAATTGAATTCACTTTATGCGGAGCGAGCTTGTCGCGTCCTGATAGAAATCCGAGTTCGATCAGCACTGAGATGCCAATGAGATTGGCGCCCAGTTCATCCAACAACTTCACCGCCGCGGCCGCGGTTCCTCCGGTGGCCAGCAAATCATCCACCAGCAACACCGACTCGCCGGGCAGCACCGCATCTTCGTGGAGCTCGACGATCGATTCGCCATACTCCAGCGAGTAGGCGGTCTGGCGTGTCTTCCATGGCAGCTTGCCTTTCTTGCGCACCGGCACGAATCCCGCACCCAGGCGGTCCGCAACCGCCGCCGCGAAGATGAAGCCGCGGGCATCGATCCCAACTACCTTGTCGATCTTCGCACCACCCGCGGTGTCGCACAGCAAGCTGATCGACTGGCGAAACAATTTCCCATTGGCAAGAACCGGCGTGATGTCCTTGAAAACGATCCCCGGTTGCGGGAAATCGACAACATCCCGGATAGCGGCACGGATCGAGTCAACGGCGGTCATGGGAAGCAGAATACCCAAGGCCCGCGGAGCGGAAAGGCGATAATCAGAAACAGTGCGTGCTTTTGGTGAAGCTCTTCGCCGGGGTCAATTGGTATGAGAGTGGGCCTTCTCACGTTCCGCATTTTTGCGCCGCCGCCGCGCTTCCTTCACGGGGCCATAGCCGGTCAGTTTGCCACGTTCCTCGTCAAATAGGCGGAAGGTCAGCGATTTGAGGCTTTTGCGCACAGTGAGGGGTTTCACTCCATTGAACAAGGGCTCCGCGTTATGGGCACGCTCGAGTTCGTAGTTTGGAATCCGCGGACTCAAGTGATGGATGTGATGGAAACCAATGTTGCCGGAAAACCACTGCAGGATCTTGGGCAGCTTGTAGAATGAACTGCCTTCCAACGCCGCCTTCTCGTAATCCCACTCCCCCTTGCGTTCCCAATAAACGTCTTCGAACTGATGCTGCACATAAAACAACCACACGCCCGCACCAGTCGCCACCGCCAGCACCCCTAATTGGATCACTAGGTAAGGAACGATTCCGAACACCCAGCTTAGCCCGGCTGCAAGAAGCAGGATGCCGAGGTTTGTCAGATGTACTCCGCGGCGCTCGCGCTTGCCCGCTTTCGGATTCGGGATCCGTTGATAAATGGCGAAGAGCAACAGCGGTGCAATCCCGAACAACACCACTGGATTTCGCGAAATCTGATAGGCAAATCGCCGCCATCGCGACGATGCCAGATATTCCTCTACAGTCAGCGTCCAGACATCGCCGATGCCCCGCCGATCGAGATCGCCCGAGGTCGCATGATGCATGGCATGCTCCCAACGCCATTGATGATAGGGCGTGAAACTGAGGATGCCCGTGATGAAACCGGTGATGTCGTTGGCCCTCTTGGATTTAAAAAACGAGCCATGGGTGCAGTCGTGGAGAATGATGAAGGTCCGCATGATAAATCCCCCGAGCAATATCGCCAGCGGCACAACCAGCCAGTAGGAAATCTGCATGCTGAAATACATCAGCACCCACAGCAGCGCGTAGGGGACGAGGGTGTTCGTCAACTGCCACGCGCTCCGCCAGCGGGAAGGCACTTGATATTTGCGGACGATTTCCTTCCAACCGGACTTCTCTTCAGGTGCATGGCTCTCTCCTTCGGGGGAAAGCGGCTTCGTTGACATATTAAAGCATCGGAGATTTTTGGGGAACCCGCAACGTGAAACTGCGTTAAATACAGGGGAGCGCTGCGGGATTCACCTGCTCGTGGTTTGTGATTTTGACAGGTTAACCCGTTTAATTTAAAGAACTGCCATCGTTGTCCGCCCTTCATCTAGGTCGATATACTCAAACATCGTCTGCACGGTCCCCGGCGGCAGGCCGATTTCCGCCAAGCGCTCATTGAGTCGCTGGGTCCCCGCATCGCGCCAGCCGCGTTTCAGCATGAAGGCATTCCAGACCTCGATCTCCTCCTCACTTGGAAGTTGACCGTGATTGAAGGCCCATGAGAGCAGTTCCTCATCCGTTTTCGTCGCTCACGTGCTCCATCCATTCGACGGCTTTTCCATCGAGCTGCTCATGGATCGCGATATGTGTCATCGCGGTTGTCGGCGCAGCGCCATGCCAATGCTTTTCGCCCGGTGGAATCCAAACCACATCACCCGGCCGGATTTCTTCGATCGGTCCACCCCAATGTTGCACGCGTCCGCAGCCTGCTGTGACAATCAAGGTCTGGCCCAACGGATGCGTATCCGGACAGCAGGGCGAGGGTCATGAAGATGATTTTCACGTATCCCGATACGATCGTCGGTGCGGATGCTTTCATCTAACAGAAAGCGGTTCGGAAAGGAGCGCGTTCATTCTGAACGCTGGGTGCGGCGGACATGCTGTCCGGCGTTTTACCGTATTCGCTACGGGGACAAGCTGGGCTACTCAGCTTCGGCCGACAGAATGTCGGCGCTCCTTACTGAGTACCTAGCGTCAGGCTCAGCATTCCCTCTTCACATACTCGGCAAGCCCGGTCGCCACACCCTGCGGATCCTTGATGATCGCGATGCGCCCGGAGTCCTCGGGCAATGGCATCGGTGGCAGGATGATCGTGGCTCCGAGGCTTTCCGCCTTGGCCAGCGTGGCATCCAGATCTTCCACGGTGATGTAGGGCATCCAGTGCGGCGGCTCGCCGTGCTGTGGTTGGGTGATGCCGCCGAGCGCTTCATCGCCGCGGCCGAAAATGTGATAGCCGGGTGCGGGTTCGCCTTTGCTCTCCCAACCAGCGAGACTGGCATAAAAGGCCAGGGCGTCCTTGGCATTGGTGGTCGTGAGTTGCGACCAGCCGAGGTCGCCTTGTATGTAGCCGTGCTGTCCCATGATTTGAGTTGGTTTGTATTGATTGCCCCGACTGAAATGACCTCCCGGAGCGAATGAAGGAGCAGCAAGCTCGTCAACGTCCGCAACCGGCGCAAGGAAGAATGTGGGGCGGAATTGACGGAGTGGTTGCCTAAGGAGCTGTGATCTCCGGTCGCCCTGGTTCAGTGGACAGTTCCGAACCTTCGTCATCTTCTGCCAGCGTCATCTGCGGAGTCACCTTGATACCCATGCGCTGATAGAAATCCAACATCTTGGCCGTGGCGCGGCGGCTCGCTTCCAAAACCAATAGCTCCGATTCGGACATCGTCTCGACGGAGGCTTCTTCGACTTTGGAGCTATCAATCATGGTCATGATTTCTTCGGGATCGTGAGTGAAATTCCCTGCCACTTTTTTTGCGGGGGGGGAAGCATTATCCCATACCATCCACTCATCGGCAAGTGGCAGATAGACGGACATGAAATTCCTCCTGCCACGGGCGAAGCGTCGCCTGACGTCCTCTTTCGGAACGTTGTGCCCCCCGCGCAGAACTCTGGCAGCTACGCGCCGTAAGGCTTGTCTCGGTGAATCAAGAACTACGAAATGAATTACAACTTGATAGCCTTTCGTTTTGGCTAACTCGATCAGATTCAAATAAGTCTTCCCACTCAGCGTGGATTCGATCGCGAAGCTTTTTTCCTTTTCCAACAACGTCCGGGCTTCTTCAAGCAGCAGCCGTCCCGCCCGAAATGCCGAAAGGGACGGATCCAGTGGCGACAACCCGCGCGCAATTTCATCCGCATTGAGAAATCGCCGGATGCCCATTAGTGGCAGCAACTCCATCGCGAGCGTCGTCTTGCCCGCGCCATTGCAGCCGCCGATGACGCAGAGAACCGGTTTCATCGTTGGTCTTTTCGCATGCAGCCGTCCCGCCCGCAAGAGCGGTGTCAGCAATAGAGTGGCGAACTTTACCGCGTGTGAATCAACAGCTCAACTCCGCTGGCGGAACCAACCGGTGATGCTCATGCGTTGTTTGTTCGCGGGCATGACTTCGTGCCAAAAGTCTCCTGCCATGAAGCACACCATCGTTCCCATGCGTGGTTCGATCATTTCGAAATCGCCATCACGGCCTTCCGGGCTGGTCCAGAGTTTCAGCTCACCGCCATCGCCGGTTTGCCAGCCGGCATTCAAATACAGAATGACGGTGATGATGCGATCCAAGGTTCCCGCATGCCGGTCCAAATGCGGTTTGTAGAATGCTCCTTCCGGATAGATCGCGAAATGCCCTTCGTAATTGAACAGTCCGAGGAAGAATCGTTGGTTCAATGCAAGCCGGAGAATTTCCAGCTTCGCGAGATAGGCGATTTGATGGATCGAAGAGACTTCCGGCTCAATCCACATCACTTCATCCCGCCGGATGTCTTCGCGAATCTGTAACGCGGCCCCACGACCCACGCCCGCCCTGCGGAACGCTCCGTTTTCATAGGCTTCTGAGCATTCGTTCCTCAAATCAGTGCCTTCTTTGGCTATCAGCGACATGGGCATCACCGCCCATCCCAGCCGATCCATGCCATTTAGAAACTCTTCCACTGGATTCAAGAACAGGATTCCTCAGTCCAACGCGAGAAGTTTCCACGATCTTCAAAGACGCTTCTTGATTCATTTGAAGATGGGTTTTCAATCATCCCTTATGAATCCACCATCCGATCCCTCCGCCTTGCTCAAGACCGCTTTCGGTTTCTGGAATTCAAAAGTCCTTCTCACCGCGGTTGGCTTCGGTCTTTTCACCAAGCTTGGCAAGCGACGCCTGACTGGTGTGGAGTTGGGTGGGGAACTCGGACTTCATCCACGGGGCATCGCTGATTTCTTTGATGCACTGGTCGCCATGAAATTCTTGGATCGCGATGGCACGGGCCCGGATGCCAAATATTTCAACACACCCGAGGGTGCCCTGTATCTGGACAGCAACAGCCCGGCTTACGTCGGCGGTATCATGGAAATGCTCAACGCCCGGCTTTTCAAATTCTGGGACGCCTTGCCGGAAGCCCTGCGAACGGGCCAACCGCAAAATGAAACCAAGGACGGCGGGAAAAACATTTTCGAGGAACTCTATGCGGAACCCGCAAAGCTGGAACAGTTCCTTGGAGCGATGACCGGAATCTCCCGTGGCAACTTCGAGGCCTTCGCCGAAAAGTTCGACTTCTCGGCTTATCAAACGCTTTGCGATATCGGGGGAGCCACCGGGCTTCTTTGCATCAAAGCAGCAAAGCGTCATCCGCATTTGCGCTGTGTCAGCTTCGACCTGCCGCCTGTTGAACCCATCGCCGCGAAGCATATCGCCGCGGCTGGGTTGAGTGACCGCGTGAGGACCACGTCCGGAGATTTTTTCAACGACCCTCTTCCGAAGGCGGACGTCATCACCATGGGTATGATCCTGCACGACTGGAATCTCGAAAAGAAAATGCATCTCATCCGCGCGGCCTACGACGCATTGCCGCCGGGCGGCGCTTTCGTCGCCATCGAAGCACTCATCGACGATGATCGCCGTGAGAACGTGCAGGGCCTGCTCATGTCATTGAACATGCTCATCGAGTTCGGCGATGCCTTCGACTATACCGGCGCCGACTTCCGCAAATGGTGTGGTGAAGTGGGCTTCAAGCGCTTTGAGGTGATCCCTCTCGCCGGTCCCTCCAGCGCGGTGGTGGCGTTTAAGTAAGAAGTTGATGGTGGATAGTTGATGGTTGATAGCGAAGAATTGTTTTCCTTCGGTTTCTGGTCTCTTCCATCCATCGATCATTGTTCATCCTCGTCTCTCAGCGTTCGTTCCCATTCCGGTTGAAAATGGCCCCTGCGAACTGCGGTTCCCTTGACAGCCGCGATCCGGGCTGTTGCAGTTTTCCGATGTTTCTCGCACTGCTCAATCCCCACCTCGCCCTTATCCTGGTATCGCTCGCCGTGGCGGCCTATATGTTTGCGGCGATCAAGTTTCCGGCGCTGCGATTCATCTTCAGGCTGAAAGGATTCGCCGCGAGGGGATTGGGAGTGGACGAAGATGGCAACCGCAGTCTTGGCGAAAATCTTGGGGCTTTCCTTTGCCCGCTGATTGGTATCGGTGCCCTCGCCTTTGCCGGCTATTCGGCGATGGATTGGAAAAAGTCCAATGCCAGTAAAGCTCAGCTTAAAGTGGATCAGGCCGCCCGCCAACAGGCATTGATCGATGAAACCAAGGAGATGCTGGCCAATGCTGAGATCGACCAACTCTATTTCGACACCCGGCCACGCGCAGGAGTTACCGAACAAGGGCGCAAGCAAGTCGAAGGCTTTCTCCGCGAACTTGGAAGCCGCCTTGGTTCGGACGCTCTAGACACGCCACCCCAAGGCGCCGGCTTCACTTCCGACGGATTGCTCGTAACCTTCAAGCCAGTTGCCGGAATGAGCGCACGGCGGCAGTTGTCGATTTTTCCCGAGCGTGACGGGATCGGAGTATGGAACAGGCTTGCCACGGGAGTGCTCGTGAAAATTCCCGCGGACCTCCAGGAAGCATGGCGTGCGTTGGGCAGCCTCGAAAGAACCGACTTGCAGGCCATCGAACGCGAGCAGAACCGCATCAAGAGCGAGGAATACGAACGCCTTTCAAACTACCCCGAAAAGACCTTCGCAGGACCGGCGTCATGGGAGATTTACGACGCCGTGACCGCGGTCGCCACGGAATTGCAGGATGCGAAGAAGAAAGAATTCATCGGCACGAAAATCGATTGGGAATGCGAGTTCATCCACGCGAAGAACAAAATCGGCAAGGTGCTCGCTTCCCAATCTCGCCCCGGCGGAGCAGGATCGACTTTCTCGATTCTCTTCGAAGCGGACCCATCGCAACTTCCTCAGAAGGACGGCATGAGCTTCGCGCGGATCCGGGGAACGATTGAATCCATGGACAAAGGCATCGGTGTGAAAGTGGATCAGTTGGAATTGTTCACGCCGTGAGGTGAGGAGAAGCGAAATCGGTTGCCTCATGCAGTGACGTCTCTGACAGCGTGGGAATGTCGCGCTCCGTCCGCCTGACCCCGATTCCTCACCTCACTTTTCCATCTTCTTCGCCGCGAGCAGTGATTGCAAAATCTTCACTGCATCCTCCCATGGCCGTCGGATCATCATGGTGGCGTAGTCCACGCGGCTGCCGTCATTGAGGATCAGTTGCGCTGTGGTGGAAGCGCCGAATTTTTTCGTGCGGGTGACGACGAGTTCGAGCGCCACCACATGATCCCAGCGAATTTTCTTCTCCCGCCGCCACCACGCATGACCACGCGTGAGCGTGGCATTCCAGCCTTCCACTTTCAAACGGGCACGACCACACAACGAATCAACAGCGAACGGGATGAGCAAGCGGCCAAACAGCGCGAGGCCGCCGAGCCCCAGAATGAAAAACAGCCAGTTACCCTGCCGCCAGCCGTCGAGAAACGGGATGAGCATGAACAGGATCATCATGGCGAGGAGCAGGACCACGAAAGGAATGAGGAGAAGGCTTTGCCGCCCGCTGCCCTCGGGCAGTTCGAGCGTGAAATTGCCCAGGCGATGCTCGAAGCGCACGCGGGAATCAGCAGGTTGATGCAGTGGCGGCGGCAGCTTGTTCACATAAGGATCGGGGCCGAGGCGTTCGCGCAGTTGGGTGAGCAATTCGCCGCGCGCGCATTCATGCACGACCGTTTTGCCCGCATAGCTAGCCATGCCCACGCTGCCCGTATCCTGCCACACCTCCACCGGCGTCTCCTGCAAATGAAAGCGGCCATCCTTGAGCGGACTGAGCACCCAGTCCACATGCGAGCCATCGGGTTTATAGGTCCGCGTCTCGATGGCGAAGCCGTCCATCAGCGCGCGATGCAGGTTCAGGAGATTTGGACTTGGTGATGGCGTCTGGGTGTCCATGAGATGGTGAGCTTTGCACTTTGCCGCCGCAGCGGTTCTGCAATAATCGGCCCTCATCAGCAAGCCGTCATCCATTCACTCCTCATCGCTGGCGGACTTGCCCGCAAGCACCCGCGCCTGGCTCGGAGCCCGTGCGGCGGAGGTGCCTCGCCAGCGCTCATGGCCATGGCTCCAGATGTTCATCATGGGGGTCCTCGCGCTGGGCCTTAGCATCTCGCTGGTGAAGGACGGCCTGAGTGCGTTCGACAAACCCGATGAATGGGGTCCGTTTCTCATCGTGGGGATTTTGTTTGGCCTGCCCTTCGGCCACACCATCGTGCGCGAATGGCGGCGCAACCGGATCGGCCATGCGCTGGGGTTTCATTTCACGCCCGAGGCCACGCTGTGGCGCGATGGCGTGAATCACGTCTGGATCATCCCATGCGGCTGCGTCTCGAGCATCCATGTCCTCTCCAGATGCGTGGAGCGCTTTGGCTTCTTCGCCGACAGCATCCTCATCAACGACCGCGAGGGAGAGCAGATCGAAGTGCCGTATGATTTTGATCTCCCGGTGCTATGGCGCGCGCTGCGCACGCAGCATCCCGAGGCGCGGGCGACCTATGATGCCGCGATCGACGACAAGATGATTCCGAGCCGTCCTGCCAATGATGCTGCGGCAAAGCCAGCGCCCACGGACTTCACCATCCTCGCCAAACCACCCGCGGTGCCGCCTCCACCAGCGCCACCGCGGCGTTTTTATGCGACACCCGACACCACCGCCGAATGGCAGACGATTCACGACTACCTGCGCGCGCTGTTTGCCAGCCAGAGCATCACGGTGGACTGGCGCGGCGAACAGCCCACGGGCGTCACGCCCGTTTACCTCAGCGCTCCGCTGCGGGTGCAATGGCAGACGCTCGTGCCGATCTCCGGGGCGCTGGATGGCAGCGTGGGTAACGTCCTCGATGATCTCCTCGATGATCAGCGTGCCAGCGAATGGATTTCCGTGCGCAAGCTCACTCTCAAAGACTGGACGGACATCGTGGTGGATGAGGCAATGTCAGCGCCACACTAGCAATTGGCGTTGCATTTAACCGACCCCATTCGTGCGCGTGTTACAATGCGGGAACCGACCCCATGGTGGTGGAAACAAGAAAACGTCTTTCGGTGACGCGAAAATATGGTTCATTGGACGCCACACCTATGATCGACGCCCATTCCTACGCCGCCTTCGATTCGAAATCGCCGCTCAAATCCTGGGACTTCCAGCGCCGCGATGTCGGCGATCACGATGTCCGGATCGACATCCTCTTCTGCGGCGTCTGCCACTCCGACCTGCATTACGCCCGCGGCGAATGGATGCCGGTGACGTATCCGCAAGTGGTTGGCCATGAGATCATCGGCAAGGTCGTCGAAGTCGGCGGCCAAGTGACCAAACACAAGACCGGCGATTATGTCGGCGTCGGTTGCATTGTCGATAGCTGCCGCCATTGCCCAAGCTGCAAGGCCGAGCTTGAAAACTACTGTGTCGAAGGCATGCAAGGCACCTACATGGGTGTCGAAAAGCAAACCGGCCGGCCAACCCAAGGCGGCTACTCGACCGTTATCGTCGTGGATGAAAACTATGTCCTGCGCGTACCCCCGGGCATGGACCTTGCCAAAGCCGCGCCGCTGCTCTGCGCCGGCATTACCCTCTATTCGCCGCTGCGGCATTGGCATGCCGGCCCCGGCAAAACTGTCGGCATCGTCGGCCTTGGAGGCTTGGGCCACATGGGTGTCAAACTCGCCCATGCCATGGGCGCGAAAGTCATCCTCTTCACCACCTCACCCGACAAGGTCGCCGACGGCAAAAAACTCGGGGCCGATGACGTCATCATTTCAAAAAACGTGGAGGAAATGCAACGCCACGCCGGCCAGCTCGACCTCATCGTCAACACCGTCGCCGCCGCGCACGACCTCGACCCCTTCATCAATCTCCTCAAGCTCGATGGCACCATGGTCCTCGTCGGCGCCCCCGCCACACCGCATCCCTCGCCACAGGTTTTCCCGCTCCTGATGCAACGCCGCTCCCTCGCCGGCTCCGCCATCGGCGGGATCCGGGAGACGCAGGAGATGTTGGATTTCTGTGCCGAACATGGCGTCCTCCCCGAGATTGAAATGACTTCCATGCAGGACATCAACCAAGCCTGGGAGCGCGTGGCGAAAAGTGATGTGAAATACCGTTTCGTGATTGATATGGCGACGTTGAAGGAGAAGGCGGAATAGGGGTGTTGGCAGTTCAATCAGTGATTCGGTGATCAGTGGAAGAGTGCCGAGTGAGAAGTGAGAAGTGGAAGAATCGCGGGAGCGCTAATGCTCTTCAGCGCCAACGGCGCGCCCCATACCAGCCTAGGCCGACAGGCCTAGGAAACGGCCCCCAAATTTTATCGAGGGCCAACGGCCCGATCCATTCTTCCCGGGCTAATCCCACACATAACGCTCATCAAATTCGATCCCATACCGCTGCAAAAATCCCCGATATTCCTCTTGAAACGTCTTCGTCCGATGATGCTCCTCCTGCCCGTCGATGTATGCCATCACCGCCTCCAAATCCTTCGGCCCGATCGAAAACGCACCGTATCCCCGTTGCCACGAAAACTTCGATAGCCCGGGTGCTTGCTCTTTCAGCCACTTCGATGACGACGTTTTCAATTCACTGACCAGATCCGCCAGCGTCACGGTGCGCGACAGCCGCAACGCGAGATGCACATGATCCGCCACGCCGCCGACGCGGTAGCATTCACCATCGCCATGGCGGGCAACAGTGGCGAGATAGGCGTGGAGTTGCGGACGGATATCTGGATCGAGCAACGGCATGCGGTCCTTCGTGCTGAAGATCAGATGAACGAGATTCAGGCTGAGGGACTGCGGCATAGCGGGAGGCGTCTAACAGGCGCGGGGAATGGAACGGGCCGTTGGCCCTCATTCTTTCGCGGGGCGGGGGACCCAGCCCTGCGGACTGGGCTGGTATGGGTGGGGCCGTTGGCCCGGAAGATCCACCAACCAGCTCGTTTTAACCAGCCTGGGCCATTTGCCAGGAAGAAGGTTAGCGAGTCCCATGACGTCGAAATCCCCAACGCGCCAACGGTGCACCCCATACCAGCCTAGGCCGACAGGCCTAGGAAACTGGCCCACAAAACCACCAGAGGGCCAACGGCCCGTCCCATCCTCGTTGGACCTCTGTGATGGTCAACGCTTAAAATTCGGGACTGCCCCCATCGACCAGGCTGTTTGCCGAGCTTCCGGACGTAAAGGGCTTCCGGGGAATTCTTGTCCCATGATGGATGCTCTCGGACACGGAGGAAATCGTGGTAGTCGATAAGAAGCTCCTCCAAGCTGGCTCTGGCAACATTGGTGAGCTTGAGTTCCATCTCCGTCGAGGTGACGGAGGCTTTGCTACCTTCGGCAATATTCTGTTTTCCGGAACGGGCGGCTTGGACCATCTGATCGATGGTGCGGTCACCGCGCTTCAGGAAACGCTCGCAGAAGCGGAAGTTGAAGTCATAGATGACTTCGGCTTTCTTGTAAGAGAGGAGGTCGTGGTAGTTGCCGCCAGGCGGGAGGAAACTGGTAGGGTCGTCTGGCATGGCGGAGGCTCAAGAGATAGGTCCTATACGGCTTATAGGACCTATTCTTTCCTCCATCAAGCCTGCTGATAGACCTCAGCGCCGGCTTCCACGAACTCGCGGCTTTTTTCTTCCATGCCTTTCGCGAGAGCCTCTTCCTCCGCGATTCCCTGCTCCGCCGCATACTTCCGCACGTCTTCTGAAATCTTCATCGAGCAGAAATGCGGGCCGCACATGGAGCAGAAGTGGGCTGTTTTAGCACCGTCTTGTGGCAGCGTTTCGTCGTGGTAGGAACGAGCGGTTTCCGGATCTAACGAGAGATTGAACTGGTCTTCCCAGCGGAACTCGAAGCGAGCCTTGCTGAGGGCATTGTCGCGGAATTGGGCGCCGGGGTGGCCTTTGGCGAGGTCGGCGGCGTGGGCGGCGAGTTTGTAGGTGATGACGCCCACTTTGACGTCGTCCTTGTTAGGCAGGCCGAGGTGCTCTTTCGGGGTGACGTAGCAGAGCATCGCGCAGCCATACCAGCCGATCATGGCGGCGCCGATGCCGCTGGTGATGTGGTCGTAGCCGGGTGCTATGTCGGTGGTTAGTGGCCCAAGCGTGTAGAACGGCGCTTCGTGGCACCACTCGAGTTGCTTGGCCATGTTTTCCTCGATGAGATGCATCGGCACGTGGCCGGGGCCTTCGTTCATGACCTGGCAACCTTTGGCCCAGGCGCGGGTAGTGAGTTCGCCCTGCACTTCGAGTTCGCCGAACTGGGCTTTGTCGTTGGCATCGGCGATGGAGCCGGGGCGAAGGCCGTCGCCGATGGAGAAGCTGACATCGTAAGCGGCGCAGATGTCGCAGATTTCATCCCAATGCGTGTAGAGGAAGTTTTCCTTGTGATGCGCGAGGCACCACTTGGCCATGATCGATCCACCGCGGGAGACGATGCCGGTCATGCGCGAAGCTGTTAGAGGCACGAAGCGCAGCAGCACGCCAGCGTGGATGGTGAAATAATCGACGCCTTGCTCGGCTTGTTCGATGAGGGTGTCGCGATAAAGTTCCCAGGTGAGTTCCTCGGCCTTGCCATTCACTTTTTCGAGCGCCTGATAGATCGGCACGGTGCCGATGGGGACAGGGGAGTTGCGCAAAATCCACTCACGCGTCGCATGGATGTTCTTGCCGGTGGAAAGATCCATCACCGTGTCCGCGCCCCATTTGGTGGCCCAACGCATTTTCTCAACCTCTTCCTCGATCGACGAAGCAACCGCCGAGTTGCCGATGTTGGCGTTGATCTTCACCAGGAAATTGCGGCCGATGATCATCGGTTCGCATTCCGGATGGTTCACGTTCAGCGGAATGATCGCGCGGCCGGCGGCGACTTCGGAGCGGACGAATTCGGGGGTGATTTCCGTAGGAATACGCTGCGGGAAACGGCTGAACACCGACGGGGTGGAAGGATTGTGGATCGTGGATTGTGGATCGTGGATGGAAGAGGTCTGGTGCGAGCCGTTGTGTTGCTTCTGCAGATCGTTGCGGACGATGTCTTCGCTCAGATCTCCAATCTTCAATCCACGATCCACGATCTGTTGGCGCTTCATGTTCTCGCGGATCGCGATGAACTCCATTTCCGGCGTGATGATGCCTTGGCGGGCGTAGTGGAGTTGGGTGACGGGGGTGGAAGATACAGGCGAGACGCCTGTGCCCCCTTCTTTTTTTGCGCGCAGGGGCATACGGCGTTGGGAGGTGAGGCCGGGGAATTCGACGAACTTGTTGGCGCGCTCGGATTTTGAGGCGAACTCGGCGTGCTTTTCGGTTAGATAGCCATTGTCCTGTGGCTGAACCTCGCGGCCTTGGTATTCCTCGACGTCGTTGCGGGCGAGGATCCAATCGCGGCGCAGCGGTGGCAGGCCTTCTTCGGAAGTGCCGGTGAAAGCAGGATCACCCCAAGGGCCCGAACAATCATAGACGCGGACCGAGTCATTTTTCTCGATCCGGCCATTGAACGACTTCGTGTCCGACAACGCGATCTCCCGCATCGGCACCTTCACCGATGGATGAAGCTGGCCCTGCACATAGATGCGGGTGGAAGCGGGGAGTTGCGAGAGCGATGCGTCGTGCGTCGTAGCGGCGGGGGCACCTGAAGGGTCGTCGGAGGAAATCATGGGGAAAGTTTGCTAGTTTTCAGTTTTCAGGAAAGACAAGTGCCGAGTGAGAAGTGTAAAGTCGAAGAGCTGAGGGTCTGGCTATCAACCATCAACCATAGACTATCAACTTCTTCATTGGGCGTTCAATGTTCGATGTTCAAAAAAAAAGGCCGTGCGGGTGAGGCACGGCCGGGGAAGGGGAAACTAGGGGCGGTTTCGACTTCCTACGGCGGCATGACCCGCGTCAGGTTCGGAGGGTTTTTTCCGCGCGCCGGAAAATCTCGGTCCCGCGGTCGCGGGACTCCCCTGTCGTGTGTGGCCAATATGAACCGTCTGCGGGTGGGTGCCAAGGGGGAAAATACCGTGCTCCGTCCGGGAAATCCGCGCTGCCAGGATTTGTTGGAAGAAATTCTTGCTTCGTTCCGCCGGATCGCCAACGGTCCGCCCGTGCACGGGGCGTAGCTCAGCCTGGTAGAGCGCCGCGTTTGGGACGCGGATGTCGTCAGTTCGAATCTGGCCGCCCCGACCACCTTTCCCAAGGTGAATTTCCTGTCGCCCGTGCGCGCGA
>JANMJQ010000047.1:0-1911 GCA_031371445.1 Akkermansiaceae bacterium | reverse complement strand
CCTCAAAAACCAAGCGGTAAATCCGCGCGTGTCAGGCCATGCCAAGGCACTGCCGCTGCCAACCGAGGAGCACATCGGCCGGCTCCACCTCGCTTGCGGCCAGGGACTCCAGCACGGCTCGCGGCGCGATCAATGAGCCCTCGATATCGAGCTTCGCCGCGGCATCCTCGCGGCATTTGATCAAAGCATCCACCTTCCGTTCAAAATCCCGGTCGCGTTTGCGGCGTTTGCCGACCGGCCGCTCGGGCCATTCCGCCTCGGGCATGTCCTGCACCGCTGCGAGAGCGGCGCGGAATCTTTTCACCCGGTCGGGGCGGAAATGATTCGGCAGTGACACGGCTTTTTTGGCGGCGAAATCGATGCTCCACTCCAGGAGCTGGCGATTGGGCGCAACCATGAACGAGGGCCGGTCCCATGCCTTGGCCTCGCCATCGCGCCAATGCCAAAGGGCCTGGAGGCAGGCCAAGCCATAAGGGTCAAGCTTGCCAGAGCCCTGGACCCGCCAGTTTTCCTCCTTGATGTCGTCGCGATCCAAAACCCGCTGGCGTGCGGCGAGGCAGCTTTCCTCAAACCAATCGAGGCGACCCGCTTGCTTGAGGCGCTCCACGATCATGTCGCTCATCTCCAGGAGATACACCACGTCGTTGAGGGCATACTCGACCATTTTCGGCGAGAGCGGCCGCTTCCCCCAGTCGGCCTTTTGTGACGACTTGGAGAGTTCCACCCCGAAATATTGCAGCACCAAATCGCCAAGGCCGAAGCGTCTGGCCCCCAGCAGGCGCGCGCCGATCTGGGTATCGTAAACCACCGCCGGCAAGGCCCCGAACTGGCGCTTGAACATCGTCATGTCGTAGTCAGCGCCATGCATCCACACCGTCGCCACTGAGAGGTAATCCGCCAAAGGCGAGAGATCCTCGATGGCCAGCGGATCGATCAGAACGTTTCTCTCCCGATCCGCGAATTGGATCAGGCACAGCGATTCGCGGTAGCGATGGAGGCTGTCCGCTTCGGTATCGATCGCACAAACCGGATGGGCGGAGCCGCCACGGCTGATCTCTAACAGTCTAGCAAGACCTTGGGCGCTATCAATCATGTCCGAGCTCATCGACGGGAGATTCTCGGATCAAGGAGCCAACCGCGCGAGGAAAGCATGCCACTGAGTGAAACCCATGGGCCTTACTACGGGGTCGTCACGACGACGCGGTAGATATCAGTATCGGTTCCGGGAGGCTGCGTATTCGGCACGACGCTCTTAACCAGGATATCGGAAAAGCGCAGGTTGCCTGCGACGGTGGCATCGAAGCCATTATCGATGGTCACGGTCCAATTGGCGTCGGAGACGAAGGGGAGATACGTCATGCCGCCGTCCGTGCTGCGTTGCAGCGTGTAGGTAACGGTTGGGTCGGTGTCGAGCTTCCGCTTGACCCTGAAACCAAAGTAACCTGCAGGTTCCCGCGGATCGGTCCCGGCCAGAACCAGCGCCGGCACCGGCGCAATCGGTATGTCCGCTGCATCATTGGCGGCGCTATCAAGGATCCATTCGGTCAGGTTGTTGAATCCATCACCATCCGTGTCAGCCGTGTAGGCGGCGTTATTCGCATAAACAACAGCATAATCCTTGTAGGAGTCGATGACGATGAACGGCAGTTGAAACCTCCGTCTCGAAAAGTCATAGGTGACACCGCCGGTTGGGAACGTCCTCTGCACTTCGACTTCAATCACACCCTTTGTGGAAGTGGTGAAAATGGGGGGCACCGTGAACGAGGTGGTATAAGGATTGGGCAACAGGACCTTGGTGTCCGCGGCGTTGACAAATGGAGGGAAAATCGAAACTGCGGCGCGATTGACAGCCGATTCGGGGTTCGTCTGGTCCGTGAGCGGCTGCATCGAGAAATACAGCTGGTCCACCGC
>JANMJQ010000016.1:0-3253 GCA_031371445.1 Akkermansiaceae bacterium | reverse complement strand
ACAAAGGCCGCAGGTCGTTCCAGGGAAGGATCGTTGCCTTCTCGCGTTGCTGATGGACGGTGCCGCCGTGGACGAGCCAGGGAATGAGGGTTTTCCCGGAAAGCTGGCTGCGCCAATATTCCAAACCGGCAAAGGAATCGGCGGCGACGGTTTCTCCGGACTTCACCTCCACGGCTTGGAAAATGCCCGGAGCGGTTTCGATGACGGCGTCGATTTCGTGACCTTCCTTGTCCCGCAGGAAATAAATGGATGGCTTCCGCCCGGAATTGGTTTGGGCTTTCAGAAGTTCGGTCATCACCCAATTTTCAAAAAGGGCACCTCGCTGAGGATGGGCCGTAACGTGTCCCGCGTTGCGAACTCCCAAAAACCATGCGGCCAGGCCGGGATCGCAGAAATAGAGTTTCGGGGTCTTGATCAATCGTTTTGAGCTGTTGGCAAACCACGGACGGACGATGAAAATCAGGTGGCTGGCCTGGAGGACTGACAGCCATGAATCGGCGGTCACGCGGGTGATGCCGGTGTCGGAAGCGAGGGAGGAAAGATTGAGGAGCTGGCCGATGCGTCCCGCACAAAGCTGGATGAACCGCTGGAAGGTGGCGAGGTCCTGAATTTTCAGGATCTGCCTTACATCCCGTTCCAAATAGGTGCCGATGTAATCCTGAATCCAGATATGGGGCTCAACCGGGCGATCATAAACGGGCGGGAAGAAGCCGGTGTAAAGCAGCTCATCCACGGATGCCGGAGCCCGGTTGGCAGCCTGTAGCTCGGCCATCGAGAATGGGAGCAGGGTGAGCATCGAGGCGCGGCCAGCCAAACTCTGGGTGATGGACTCGATCAGCTCGAACTGGCTTGATCCGGTGAGGATGAACTGTCCCATCCGGCGGTCGGCATCCACGATTCCCTGAAGGTAGGAAAACAGCTCGGGAACCCGCTGGATTTCGTCGAGGATCGCCCCATCGGCGGCGTGCCGCAGGAATCCCCGCGGATCCTCGCTGGCGAAAGCGCGGGTATCTGGATCTTCGAGAGAAAAATAAGGGAAATCAGGAGCAAGCAGCCGTGAAAGGGTTGTCTTGCCTGACTGCCGGGGCCCGGTGATCGTCAGAATCGGGAATCCAGCCAAACGCTCCCTTGCCGCCCCGGCGGCGATGCGTGGAATGGGGTGAAAAGGTGGCGGAACCTCTGGCATGACCAATTGTATATCATTGTATACAATTGGTCAATGATTTAGATGTTAGTGCATTAGGAAATAGCCGGAACGATCTCCCTGCGAATCGCCGGACCCTTTTCGGCCGTCGCCTTGCTCAGGTCATACTCCGCCTGCAGACGGATCAGCAACCCGGCGGAGACGCCGAGATAGCGTTCGAAGCGCAACGCGGTGTCGGCGGAAACGCCTTTGCGGCCAGCGAAGATATCGCTGAGGCGGCTGCGGGGGATGGCCATGTCGCGCGCGGCTTGCGCGGCGGGGATCGTACGGGCGTCCAGTTCGTCCCGGATCAGGCCGGCGGCCGGGTTGCTGCGGAGTTTTACGGGATCAATGGGTGTCTTCGATTTTCACAAGCGAGACATCGGTGAGTTGGTGACATCAACCAATAGCGATTGCGAACCGTGTTCGCAACGATCTGCGACGAGACGTCACAGCCACCTGAAGAATGATGCACCTAAGCGATTGCTCAGACCGCTGCCGACAATTTCCGGACGCTGAAAATCTCGTTCGCGAGAAGCGGTTCGAGATCGGACGAAGGCACGGAGGTCACGGCGATGGTTTCACCGAGGGCACTGAAGACCTCGATCGAATAGCCGTCGGCGCCCCCGGGTGCCGCGTGATGGTCGACTACCTTGACGACATCCCCGGCGCAAAGCCCGTGTGCCGGGATATCGCGCGTGAGAACCGCGTCGGTATAGAGTTCGAGGGTCATCTTCGTGTTCTCTTGTGCGGGATCAATGTAATGAATTTTGTTCGTCCGGACAAGTGCTCTTTCATCCAGATGGTTTTCACGTCAAGAGTGCGCCCGTTTGGTCCGGTGAGCGGACAGGCAATTTCAAAAAACTGTCCGTATATGGTGTTTTCCGTGACCGCCGCATCGCCGGGAAGAATCTGATCGCGGATGTCGTGAACAAGTTGGTGGGCATTGGCGGCATTGTATCCGGCCTGAGAAAGAAACCGGGATTTGTCGCCTTTCGGCTGTGGTACAAGCAGGTAACGGCTAATCTTATCAGAGGAGATAAGGGTGTCTTGAGGAAGTCTCATGCTGGCCCAGTGGGATACTGTTGAGGATGAAGGGCTCTCTTGGATTTTGAAACAGAAACGACGAAAAGACTGACGGCGAAGTTGTCGCCTAGTGATGAACGCATAAGGGACCAGGAGTGATCCCCTCTCCTTACCCTAACAGCTTCGGCCGCCATATTTCCAGCCAACGGGCGGGAATAAATTCCGCGCTCCGGTTCTTATCTGCGTCCATCCTGTCCATCTGCGGTTCAACCCCTCTTCATGTTCCAGGCCGATACTTCGCGGCTTCCTCGGCGACTTTTGAGGAGGTCATCGTTTCAATCTTCGAGACATCACCCAACAGCGCAGGCAAACGCGATTCCAGCCAGAGACGGGCGGAGACTTTCTTCAACGCACAGGCCCAGATGCTGACCACATGCCAGCCGAGCGCACGCAACTCGGCTTCGACGCGTTGGTCACGCGCTTTGTTGCCTTCGATTTTCGCGGTCCACCATTCGCGGCGGGTTGAGGGCAGGCGGAAGTCGGGGCAATGCTCATGGCCATGCCAGAAGCAGCCGTGGACGAAGATCACGGTTTGGTATTTCGGCAGAACGAGATCGGGCTTGCCGGGGAGTGTCTTGTTCTTCGGACCTTTCACCGTGAAGCGATAGCCCATGCGATGCAGCATCGACCGCAGCGAGATCTCCGGCTTCGTGTCCCAGCCGCGGATGCGGGACATGACGTAGGAGCGCTGTTCGGGAGTGAAGACGTCGGCCATTGAAAAGACTCAAGACCAGAAGACGCAAGACACAAGAGAAGATCAGGGGAGGGACAACGAACACCCCAAGTCCAACGATCCCTAATCTCGAATCCCAAATCCCCAATGTCCAATCGCCATGCCCTAGCCTCTAGAATCTCGACATCGCGAGGTGAATCTTGTTGCTTGGGTAATGACCGAAATGGCTCCTCCTCCGCCAGCAATGTATCCCCCTCCGGCCTCGGGGCTCGCCACCACCAGCATGATCCTTGGCATCCTTGCGATTCCCA
>JANMJQ010000013.1:0-6488 GCA_031371445.1 Akkermansiaceae bacterium | reverse complement strand
GCGCCTGCGAAATTCAAGGCGAAGAACATCGTGGCGGCCTTGGAGAAATTGCTTGGCGATCCTTCGTTCAAAAACCGGGCCGTGGAAACCGCGAAGCGATTTGATGTGGCGGGTTGGATGAATGAGACCTGTGATTGGATTGCAAAACTCGCCGCGGATGAGTGAGCCCGAAGATCCACTACCATTGAAAGAGGCGGGCGTTGGAAATGGACAGCGGCCGTTGACGAGGCGTGGGCGCAGGGGACAGCAACCTTGGCAGATCGCTAGAAGAGGGAATAAAGCGGTTTTCTATGTCCGGGCCGCTTTATGGATTTTGCCGCTCGGGTTTGGAATTTTCAGCGCGGGTGGTATTTCTTGGCTCGAGAGCCGAGGTTATCTTGGAGAGTGGGGAGTCGGTGTGTGGCTGATTGTGAATTTGGTATTCGTTTTTGGAGTGGGTTGGTTTGAAGCCCTTCTTTCCAATCACGCTTGCCGGGGGCGAAATGAAGTTGGTGAGCAGGTCGCGATGTTCTTCTTCATGCAAATTTTTGTAGTTCCGATGGTCGCGATAGTCTTCGTAATGCTCGCTGGCTTCGTGATCAGCCTGTTCTTCTGAGTGAAACAACCCCTGGCCGTTGACCCAGGCTGGTATGGATCGACCCTTTGGGCCTTTGAAACATGGCTAAGAAAATTCTTAAATTGCTCTAAGCCGCGCTGGCCGGTGACTGGATGAGAAGACAGTCTTCGAGGAAGGGCTGCAGGGCATGCAGCAGGGGTGAGCCCGGGCGTTGGAACTGGACTTTGAAATGATCTTCAATTCGTCTTAACGCGAACTCGAGGTCGGCGAGAATGAGTTCTCCCGCTTGGCCGCGGACGATGACCATCAGGATGACAAAGCGTCCGCTGCGGGCGATGACGTTGCGGCCATCGGCCAGTTCGAAGGCTTGGCGCACGAGGCCGGAGTCGTCCCGAAGCTCGATGGCAAGGCGTTGCACGGTCGGAGCGATGCGCTTGGCAGAGGAGTGTCGGGCGGGATCGCAACTGGCAAATGAAACAAGTGCCAGTGTGGAGACATCGACGAGATAGACTTCCTCGACTTGGAAGCGATGGGTTTTTTCGAAGAGGATGTCTTCGTAGGTGCGGCTGGTGAACATGGCCTGCATGTGCCATAGGAATCGATCGACAGTGCCAGGTGGCTGAAACGGTTTCGATGATGGCGCGTATTCCGCAAGCGAACGGCGGATAGTTGAGCGGAGCATTGGCTCCAGGTTCGTATCGATGCCGAATTCCTTGCCGGACACGGCATTGCGAACGGCATGCTCGACGATGGGTGCGAAGGCTTCGCGAAGGTCGTCGTCGGTAAAATCTTCAACAGGTTCGAAACTTGATGGCGATGGGGCCTCAGCAGGGACAAACGACTTCGGCGCGGTGGCAGCAATCAGCGGACTGATGTTTTCCGCAAAGGGAGTGGGCTCGGCGGCGCGCTCGGGTGTTGGCGCCGGCAGAACCGTGAATGGTGGCGGCCATGAGGATGGGAAAAATGTCGGCACATGCAGGGAGGCATCGGCCGGCCACACTGGCAAGGGTGGCGGAGGCAAACGGCCGGGGCCGGGTGGTCCTGAAAATTCTTGGGGAAAGGGAGTCCATGCAGCCAGTTTGGGAGGCCGTGCGGCGAGGCCGGGCGAAGGACAGGGCAGCGGCGAAAGAACGGCGGTCATGGGATCGGGGCCGGACCGGGTTCGAGTTTCGTGGGTGACGCGCACTCCGCCAACGCGCGGGCGGCCAAGGCGATCCGCTGGAAGCGTTCCTCGACCGAGGCGCGGTCGATGGAGCGGCTTTCGATGCGCGTGAGATGCGACTCCGTGTTTTCCCAAAGCGCCGCCACCTCGTTGCGAAGGCTGCTGGCGAGGCGGTGGTCGCGATCGTCGAGATGCCGATGGAGCGACGATTGCCAATCGGTCAGCCAGGTGCCGAGCTTGCGCTCGAGTTGCTGGACCGCGGGTGGGGCGGTGGATTCCGCTTTTGACGCGGCAACCTGCTGAATTTGGCTGGCGAGCCGCTGGGTTTCCTCACGGTGCGTGGTCCAGAAAACTTCGGTTTGCTCGCGGGTGGTATCGCCGAGGCGACGGATATTTTCCTTGAGGGCTTCCAGTTGCGCTTCGCTGGCAACCAAGCGGTCCTCCACCTGCAAATCATTGGCAGGCAATGGCGCGACGCCGCCGGTTTCGAGGCGGCTGACCCGCTGGTCGAGGCGTTCCAAGTGGCGTCCGACGATGATTTCGCGGATCCGTTCCACCGCTTGGGATGGATTGAGGGGTGACTGGGTGGATGTCATGTTCTCGCCGTGGGGGGAGCTCCGGGGGTGGATCGGAACACGGGTGAGTCGAGGCTCAAAAAGTATGCAAAGCCCGGGCGGATTGTAAACAAGATCGGAGACATTTCGGTTCTTCCGATCGTTTGAAAAACCTTATAAAATTTCCGCGTATCGTTTGCATGTCGACCAAGCGCGAAAAATTAGAATCGGTGAAAGACACCCGCCGTTGAATCCGATAGAGGTTTCCGCAATGGCCGCCGGTGATGATGAGGAAATGGAGGATCGCGATGTGATTCTGGTGCAGGCGTATGCCAAAACGCGCAAGAGCTTGATTGCCAGACTGGACAACTGGGAGGACCAGCGGACCTGGGACGAGTTTTACCAAACCTACTGGCGCCTGATTTATTCCGTCGCGGTGAAAGCCGGGCTGCGCCAGGACGAGGCCTTCGACTGTGTGCAGGAAACGATTTTGTCGATCGCCAAGCAGAGTAAGAAAAAGCTCTACGACCCCGAGCAAGGGTCATTCAAGACCTGGCTGATGAACATGACCCGCTGGCGGATCAACGACCAGTTCCGCAAGCGCAAAAAGGACACCGCGATGCTGGCGGGTGAGTGGGAAAACGACCGCAAGACGGCGGTGATCGACCGGGTCGAGGATCCCAATGGCGATGTTTTGTCGCGACTTTGGAATGTGGAGTGGAAAAAGAATGTCGCGGACGCCGCCTTGTCGCGGGTGAAAGCGCAGGTTTCCCCCAAGCAATACCAGATTTTCGACTGCTACGTGATCAAGCAGTGGGATGCGAAACGGGTGCAGGATCAGCTTAATGTGAGCATGGCGCAGGTCTATTTGGCAAAGCACCGTGTCGGTGCCGTTTTAAAACGGGAGCTTGCCAAACTCGAAGACGAAAACGATGCCGATTAAGATCCGCCCGAGTCCGACGATCCCCGACCACGAGGTCCTGAGGATGATCGGTGGCGGGGCTTACGGCGAGGTATGGCTGGCGCGCGGCGTGACCGGCGCGCTGCGGGCGGTGAAAGTGGTGTGGCGCGAAGACTTCGAGGATGCCCGCGGTTTCGAGCGTGAGTTCGAGGGGATTTTGAAATTCGAGCCGATGTCGCGCGATCATCCCGCGCTGGTGAACATCCTGCACGTTGGCCGCAGTCCAGATGGCGTTTCGTTTTATTACTATGTGATGGAGCTCGGCGACGATGTGACGTCGGGACAGGACATCAACCCGATCGAATACGAACCTCGCACACTGCGCGCCGACAACCAGCAGTCGGCGGGTGTGCAATGGGAGGTCAATCAATGCATTGATGTCGGCCTGCGGCTTGCCGAAGCGCTCGACCACATGCACGAGCGTGGTTTGGCGCATCGCGACGTGAAGCCGTCGAACGTCATCTTCGTCAATGGCCGCGCGAAGTTGGCTGACATCGGCCTGGTGGCGATGAGCGGGCAGCGGACTTTTGTGGGCACCGAAGGATTTGTGCCGCCGGAAGGACCGGGCTCGGCGCAGGCGGATGTCTATAGCCTGGGCAAGGTGTTGTATGAAATCGCCACCGGTAAAGACCGTCTTGCGTTTCCGGAATTGCCCGATGTCATGCCGGGTGGCGCGGATCGCAAGCGCTGGCTCGATCTGAACAAGATCATCTGCGACATCTGCGAACCGCGCGTGTCACGGCGCAAAATTTCGACGGCGGGTGAGCTGGCGGACGCGTTGCGGCGATTGCAGCGCGGCAAGCGCCGGCGGCAGAGCAGCCGGTCGGTGTGGATGACCACGCTGATTCTAACAGGTTTCAGCGGGTGGGCGGGTTGGGAATTGGTGAAGGACAGCGAGTGGATAAAGAGCCTCCATCCGGTCGTTAAAAAGGATGAGAAGCCGAGGATCGCCCATGTGAAGGTCGTGAGCATTCCCGAAGGCGCGGAAGTTTATGATGGCGGCGGGAAATTGTTGGGAACCACCAGTTTGCTGATCCCGGTGATGGTGGGAGAGCACTATTTTTTCAGAGTCAAGCATGTGGATTTCAAACCCCAGGAATTCGAAGGTGTGGCCTCGGTGCAGGCGGTCAGTGAACCGGAGGTGTTGCAAGCCGCGCTCCTTTATGACAAGCCGCCGGTCGCAGGCGAGAAGTGGCAGGATCATCTTGGCGGCGCTTATCTGCCGGTCGGCGATGAACATGTGGGCGCCGATTTTCCGGTGAAGGAAGCGTGGCAACGCTACGCACGCGAGACCAAGCGGAATCCGGATGACGCCGACTTCATGGCATTTTCCCAAAACGGCCAACCGGCGGATATCGTTCTCTGCAAACCCACGGATGCCCAAGCCTATTGCCGGTGGATCCGCGAGCAGGGCGTGGCCGGCGGTTATCTAACAGAAGATTTCGAAATTTCGCCGATGATCGAATCCGGCTTCGAAAGCCCGGCCCTCAGCGAGCGCGCGCGGCGCGATGGCTTGAAACCCTTTCATATTCTGGTCAAGCAGATCGCTTATGGTGAGATCACTTTGGTCACCGATCCGACTGACGTGGAGATTTACATGAATCCACTGAACGAGCCGGCGAACCGAGTGTCGATGGGTTCTTCCAATCATCCCATCCCCAAGGTCAGGCCCGGCGTTTGGCAATTGTATCTTGTGCATGAAGGTTACAAACCACTTTCCATCGAAGTCAAAGTGGGCGAGAGCGAAAAGGTTTCACGGCCGGTGAAGCTCGAGAAAAACCTTGGCGTGGTGTTTGGCAAGCCATGGGAGAATGGCATCGGCATGAAGTTCGCGCCGCTTGGCCAGGAGTTGATGGTGTCGATCTGGGAAACCCGCGTTGTCGATTACGATTTGTTCGTGAAGGAATCCGGCCATGCGCCCGCGCGTCCACCGGATTTTCCGCAGACGCCGGATCATCCGGTGGTCAATGTGTCGCGCGATGATGTGCAGAAATTTTGTGAATGGCTGACGAAGCGCGAGCAAAAGATGGAACGCATCGCGCGGACCCATCTTTACCGCCTGCCGACCGATCTCGAATGGAGCACGATGGTTGGCTTGCAGGAAGAGGAAGGCATTAGCCCCGGTTGGCGCGATGGCCGCAAGCAACGCGTTTATCCATGGGGCGAGACCTGGCTGCGCGGTGAAGTCGTTGTTGGAAATTTCGCGGACGTTTCCGCGGCAAGCGTGCCGGGCGTATCGATCGATCGCACGATTTCCGGGTATGATGACAAGTTCCCCTACACCGCGCCGGTGGGATCGTTTCCGGCAAACGGCTATGGCATTTTCGATCTAACAGGAAATGTCCAGGAATGGGTCGAGGACGACTATTCGAAGCTGGGAACCATCCGCTTCGGTGTTCTGCGGGGCGGGGGATGGACGACGTATCAGCCGGAGAACCTGCTGTCGGGTTCACGCAACGCGCCGGAGCCAACTTACAGCGAACCGAGCTTCGGCTTCCGCGTCGTGCTTGCCAAAGAACCTCCCAAAACAGAATGAACGATCATGGTTGAAATTAAACTAACTTACGAAGGCGATCTCCATTGCAAGGCCGTCCATGGTCCATCGGGCGATACACTGGTGACCGATGCGCCGGTCGACAACAACGGCCGCGGCCAGGCATTTTCACCGACCGATCTTGTTGCCGCCGCGCTGGCTTCGTGCATGGCGACCGTCATGGGCATCGCCGCGCAGCGCAAAGAGATCCCGCTCGAAGGCATGACGGTCACCGCGCGGAAATTCATGTCCACCGACACCCCGCGGAGGATCGTGAAGCTGGAAGTGGATATCGTTGTGCCGCTGCCCGCCGATCACCCGGAGCGCGTTCTGTTAGAGAACACGGCGAACGCCTGTCCCGTGAAAAAGAGCCTTCATCCGGATGTCGAGGTGCTGGTGAAGTGGGAGTGGGTGGGGTGAATTGGAGCGCGGACTTCAGTCCGCCTCTTCTGTTAGAGCTGGGACGAGACGTCCCAGCCCTGGAGTTTGGTTCTTTCTAGCGTCATGCGGTGGCTGCAAACAGCGTGCTACATAGGCTGGGTTCGAATTTAAGTGGCTTCGTGTGACCGCGGGCTGTGTTTATGAAGTCGGTTAAAACCTCAGGACGTATGGAGCGTGCCCATAGTTCCCTGCGCAGTTCGTTGATGAGGTCCTGGGTGGATGGTCGTTGCTTCTTGCCGGGTTTTCTCCATTTGGCTTCCCTGCGGATTTGATGGAAGATC
>JANMJQ010000275.1:0-4586 GCA_031371445.1 Akkermansiaceae bacterium | reverse complement strand
TGTTGCTGAGGCTGTGGCGGGTGAGAATTTCCTGCCAGAGGTAGGCGCTCTTGTGGCCGTTCGGATTGACCGGATTGCCCTTCCCCTGTCCGTTGGGCAGCCCCTTGTTGAAGGGCAGGAAATAGGTGCTCTTGCCATCGAGTTTGGTCGTCATCCAAACCTCATCCGGATCGACGGCGAAATGGACGAGACAGCGCCGAAATTGAAACAGCGTTTCCTTCGGGTCGCGATCGTCGCGATATTGCTTCTTCGCGTGGTTGACGTTCTGGCCAGTCCACGGATTTTTAAGTTCCAGGGTGGCGAGCGGCAAGCCGTTGAGAAAAACCACCATGTCCATCGACTTCAAACCGATGCTGGAGAAAAACACCTGCCGGCTGACCGAGAAGACATTGGAATCGAACTTGGCGGTGACGTCGGGATTGAGATCGTTGTAAGGCAGCCGGTAGAATAGCGAGAGGTGGGCATTATCGACTTCGAGTCCCTTCTTCAACACCGCGAGGATTCCATCCTTCTTCAGCTTGCGGTGGAGGCGTTCAAGAATCTGCCGCTTCCAGTCAGGCTTGTAATGAAGCTTGGCCAGTTCGGTCGCTTGGGTGGATTCGAGGAATTGCCAAAACTTTGCCTCGTCGATGGCGAACTCCGTATTGAAGTCAGTGGACATGCCACGCACATATCCGGCCCCCTTGCCGCTTTGCATCGCAGGGGGCAGGTTGTTTACCTTCGAATTGTCGGGTGGAGGCATCACACTCACCCCGCCGGTTAGATGGCGTTCGATGCAGGCTTCGAGGGCGGCTTCGGTGATGTTGGTGACCATGGCGTTTTCAGTTCGTCCCTCCCAGAAACTCGTGAATCCGATCCGTCTCTTCATACGAGCAGAACAGCGCGCAGACCTCCTCGCCGATGGCTCGGCTGTCGGCATCGATCTCCTGGTGGTGGGGATCGTAGATCATGGCCGGGCGGAGAGCCGGATGCGCGGCGCGGAGGTCGTTCCAGCGCCAGCCCCATTGCTCCATGGTCCCGAGAATGCGGCCGTGGCGGCGGATGATCTGGAAGGCGATCGGGCTTTCCTCGGCGATGTAGTAATCCAGCCTCACCTTCTTGCGGGTGCGGCCGTCCAGCGTAGTGCCGGGTAAGGCGATCACGCCATGGTCCTTGAACACCCGTTGCAGCGTCTCGTCCGGGATGTCCAGCGTGCGCGGCTTGAGGTCGCTCAGGTAGTGGAGGTGGGCGATGGCCACCAGCGCCTCGGCGAAGACGTGCAGGTCCACGCCCTCCATGCCTTTGGGAAACCAGTGGAACAACTCCAGCCCGTCACGTTCGATCCCGCACTCGGCGAGGATCTCGTCCAGTTGCCGTTGCACGGCGTCCGTCTCGATATTCTGGCCTTGGCCGACGAGCCAGCCGAGCGTGCGGCCACGGTCGGTCACTTTCAGGCCCGCGGGAAGATGGTCCTCCAGATCCACCACGATTTGCCAGCCGTCAGGGTAGGTATGCGGCAGCGCGAGCGAAAGCCCTTGGCGGGTCTTGGCGATTTCCAAGGACTCCTGCCAAAAGGCATGCAGGAGCTGGCGGACGGATTCGGGTGTGAGTGGCGCGGCGAAGGTGCTCACAACAAACCTCCTTCCCAGCCCAAGTCAATATTCCAAATCACGGCCACCTTGCGGGTAAAGTCCGAGAAGTCGCCCGGATCGAAGTCCGGCAAAGGTTCGTGACGGTTGTAGAGGCACTCGATCAGTGCTTCGTCAGAGAAGTATTCTTCATATTCTTTCATCATCGGAATTCGCCCTGTAGCGGTAGTTTTAATTCTGTGCAGAAATACAAGATCGGAATCTTGCTATGCTGTGGAAAGGCCGAGGGCCCATCCACAGGGAGGCGGTAGCAGCCACAGTTCGCGGTTTTTCTCCCATTCCCGCTCCTACATTTGCACCGAGGTGCCATGACTGTGATTCAGGCTCAGCAGTAAACTGCCTACTGACACTACAGGGCGAATTGCGATGATGAAATCCATTGTAAGTTTCTACGTTCGTTTCTTGAATTTAGCCATTTTGTTGTGTTTAGACTTTGATTCTGCCGGTCACGGCGTGGGCGATGAGAGTGCTGCGGAGAGCTCTGAGAGATTCAATTTGTTTGGTTACGGACGCCTTGGACGTTGCAATTAGTCCCGAAGCCTTGGAGCAGTAATCGACGATCTTCTTTTGCTCGCTGTCAGGAGGGCGGATGAACTTTAACCTGAGAAATGGATGCGGATACAGGCGCAACCGACTTGTCGTAATCCCAGTTGAATTTATAAAATAGTGTCCCGTATACGGATTTGATCGAAGTAGCAGGTCCAGGAATTCAGGCTGGTATGGATTTGGGAGTTTTTGGCGGTAGGTGTTGTAAGATGGACTCACCAAGCCGCGATATTTTGAAACCCCCAAAGCAGCCATCCAGGCCCACATCGTATTGACGGCGATGTCGCCAATTTCACACAGCTTGGAGCCTTCGTAACTTTCAGCCATGAACATCGTGATGTTCTTTTCACTCCTGGGCGTTACTCCGGTAAGATGAGAAACCGAAAGCAATTCCTCGTCACCAGTGATGCTACGAACATCTGTTTCTTTGAAATATGTTAAACCTGGCTTCACTTCCCAATGCACCGGGATGTCGCCGATCCATTCGATGCCGGAGGGTTTGAGTTTGGCGTTGGGGTTGAGGCCTCGGGTGACGGCGCGGTTGATGAGGATGGCTTTTTGCTCGTCGAGAAGTTCGATCTGGCGCTGCTTTTTGGCAATCAAGGCGTCGATCTCCGCCGTTTTCTGATCGAGGAAGGCGACGATGCGGTCTTGCTCGGATTTTGGGGGAAGTGGCAGGTCGAGTGCTCCGAAATCATTGAATCGAAAGTCGGTGGAACGTTCCCGGATACCCTTTGCAAGCGTGGTGATAAAGCCGCTATGGGCCATGTATCGGAGCAGGTATGCGTAAAGCTGCGGAGTGACCGTATTTGGTTTGCGTGGAACGCAGGCGGAATAGACGGGGGTTGATTTCCCGTCAGATTCCGAGACGCCGATTGCACCGGCAAAGGCATCCATTGCGTGAATCACCAAGTCTCCTTTGCGGATGCCTTGGTAGCCGTGTTCCTTGATCGCATTGGTAAATCCATCGGTTCGGCGGTTGGTGCGGAGCGTGACTTGTCCATCTCGAAATGCCGTCACGACGCCATCTTCCGGGCGCACCTGACGATCCATTTTGAGGAAGAGCCATTTACCTTTCTCGCTCTGCCAATGCTCAGGAATCTCTCCGAGCCATTCGACTCCAGAATCCTTGTAGCGGTCGTAGCGAGGGAGACAGAATTCTGAATTCGTCATTCCACATTCTGGATTTTTCATTCTCCACCTCCGATCTGTTGCTGATCGATGACACGACGTTCGCGTTCGAGTTCGGCGATGAGTTCGGCCTCGGTGGGGAGGACGGTGCGGTATTTGGAGGCGAAGAGTTGTTCGCTGCCTTTGAGGACGGAGTATTGGACGATGGTCTCGTCCTTATCGGTGCAGAGGATGAGGCCGATGGTGGGATTGTCGTCGGGGCCACGCTTGAGATCGTCGAACATCCTCACATACATGTCGATCTGGCCGATGTCCTGGTGGGTGAGCTTGGTGGTCTTGAGGTCGATGATGACGAAGCACTTGAGGACGTAGTGGTAGAAGACGAGATCGAGATAGAAGTGGCTGGTCTCGGTGCTGACGCGCATCTGGCGCGCGACGAAGGAGAAGCCGTGGCCCATTTCCAGCAGGAAGCTCTGGAGTTGGGAGATGATGGCGGACTCGACTTCGGTCTCGGAGGCGGCTGGATCTTCCGGCAGGCCGAGGAATTCAAGGACGTAGGGATCCTTGATGAAGTCGCGGATGGTGGGCTTGGCCTGGGGAGACACCGGCACAGAGGCGGTGTCTTGGGTGGAGAGCAGGCGTTGGTAGGTGCTGGTCTCGATCTGACGCTGGAGCTGGCGGACGCTCCAGTTTTCCTGTGCCGCCTGCCGCAGGTAGTATTCGCGCGCTTCCGCCTTTTCCTCCCTCATGATCAAACGATTGTGACTCCAGGTCAAAAGGCTACACAGTGTGTAGCTTTTTTCCCGATTCGGGAAGGTGAGGTAGAATTTCCGGAAATTCTTGAGATTGGCGAGGGAGAAGCCTTTGCCGAATTCCGCAGTGAGGTCTTTGGAGAGCGCCTTGAGAAGCCCTTCTCCGTAGGTCGCTTTCGCCGCGCCGCCCTGCTCTTCCTCCACGATGCGGCGTCCGATTTGCCAATAAGCGGCAACCATGGCGGAATTGACGGCGGTGTAGGCCGCGCGGCGGGCATCGGCGAGAATGCCGCGCACGTCGGTGAAGAAGTCGGAGGATGGTGTAAGTTCGCCCAGCATGATTCAGGCGGAGAAGCTGAGGATTTGTTCGAGCAGGCCTTCGGTCTCGTTTTCGAGGTCGCGGATTTCCTTCACGACTTCGGCGAGGTCGCGAAGCGGTTGGTGGACGTAGAAGTATTTGTTGAAGGATATTTCGTAGCCGATGACGGTTTTGCCGTCGTCGATCCAGGCGTCCGGGACATGGGGAAGC
>JANMJQ010000273.1:0-13795 GCA_031371445.1 Akkermansiaceae bacterium | reverse complement strand
AAGGTCGAAGGTCGAAGGTCGAAGGTCGAAGGTCGAAGGTCGAAGGTCGAAGGTCGAAGGTCGAAGGTCGAAGGTCGAAGGTCGAAGGTCGAAGGTCGAAGGTCGAAGGTCGAAGGTCGAAGGTCGAAGGTCCCAAGGTCTCGTTTCTCTTTCACTCAACACTCAACACTCAACACTCAACCTCTTCTCTTCCCCCCCGCCGGATATCTAACAGCTTGCTTCGGCGGCGGTGGCGGCGAGTCGTTCTTCAACGCGGCGATCTGATCGCGCAGATGCGCCGCGCGTTCGAACTCCAAGCGCGACGACGCTTCGCGCATCTCTTCCTCCAATTCGGAAATCACCCGCAGCTTGTCGTAGGCAGTGACATCGTCGGCAACCAGGGAACGATTCAATTTATCAGCCTCCTCGCGGCCTTTTTCGTGCGTATGCAAACTGTGTTGCAGCGCCCGCTTCACACTCTGTGGCGTGATGCCATGCTCTTCATTATAAGCCTGCTGGCGTGAGCGGCGATACTCGGTGACATCGATCAATGCCTGGATCGAGTCGGTCACCTTGTCGCAAAACAAAACGCACTCGCCGCCGATGTGACGCGCGGCACGGCCAGCTGTCTGGATCATCGATGTTTCGTTGCGCAAAAAGCCCTCCTTGTCCGCATCGAGAATGCAAACCAGGGACACTTCCGGCAAATCGAGTCCTTCGCGCAGCAAGTTGATGCCGATCAGGATATCAAATGTCGCCGCCCTGAGTTGCCGCAAGATTTCAACACGCTCAACCGCATCGATATCCGAATGCAGGTATCTCACCTTGAGCCCGGTTCCTTGCAAATACTCGCTCAAGTCCTCCGCGGTTTTCTTGGTAAGTGTTGTCACCAGCACGCGCTCATGCCGTTCCACCCGCTGGCGGCAGAACTCGATGGTTTCGTCGATCTGGCCCTTCAACGGCCGCAGAATCAGCACCGGATCTAACAGCCCGGTCGGCCGGATGATTTGCTCGACAACCAATGGCGTGCCGCGTTTTTCGGGATCGAAGTCGGCCACGGATTCCGCATTGCCACTCGGTTTC
This sequence comes from Akkermansiaceae bacterium, assembly GCA_031371445.1. GTDB lineage: Bacteria > Verrucomicrobiota > Verrucomicrobiia > Verrucomicrobiales > Akkermansiaceae > Luteolibacter. Next base: position 12,733 of record JANMJQ010000273.1, on the reverse strand, counting down.
ACCCTGAGTTTTTTCAAATCGAAATTTGTATAGCCTCCGGAATCGTCGCGGGATTTCACCGGGATATAAGTTTTGTTCTCGGGCCGTGAGTTGACGATCTCGAAGGGACCGGGTGTCGCTGAAACATAGACGCGCTGACCGGTCATCTGAATGAACTCCGCGAACTGCAGGGGCCGGTTGTCGAGCGCGCTCGGCAACCGGAAGCCATGTTCCACCAGCACCGTCTTGCGGCTCTTGTCGCCCTCATACATGCCCCCGATCTGTGGAATCGTCGCATGGCTCTCATCGATCATCAGCAGAAAATCGCGCGGGAAAAAGTCGAGCAAGGTATGCGGCCGCGCACCGGGTTCGCGACCTGTTAGATGCCGCGAATAATTTTCGATACCCTGGCAGAATCCCATCTCCGCCATCATCTCGAGGTCGTAGTCGGTGCGCATTCGCAGCCGTTGAGCCTCGATCAATTTCCCTTCCTTCTCGAACTTCGTCACCTGCTCGTCCGCTTCCTTGCGGATCGCCACCGCCGCGCGCTTCATCTTGTCACCGGGCGTGACGAATTGCTTCGCCGGGAAAAACGTGTGATTCTCCAGGCGGTCGATCGCATGGCCACTGACGGTATGGATGCTGGAAATCCGCTCCACCTCATCGTCGAAAAACTCCACGCGGATCGCCGTCTCGTCGAGATAGGCCGGATGCACCTCAACCACATCGCCCCGCACCCGGAATTTCCCGCGGCCAAAGGCGATGTCGTTGCGCTCGAACAACATGCCGACGAGCGAATTCAAAAACTCCTCGCGCCGCAGCTTCTGGCCGACCCAGACCGGCACCATCATGTTTTGATAATCCTCCGGCGAACCCAAGCCATAGATGCAGGACACCGACGCCACCACGATCGTATCCTTGCGCGTCAGCAACGAACCCATCGTGCTCAGGCGCAGCCGTTCGATCTCTTCATTGATCGATGAATCCTTTTCGATGTAGGTATCACTGCGGGGAATATAAGCTTCCGGCTGATAGTAATCGAAATACGACACGAAATATTCCACCGCGTTGTGCGGGAAGAAATTTTTGAACTCCGAGTAAAGCTGCGCCGCGAGCGTTTTGTTATGGCTCATGATCAGCGTCGGCTTGCCATGATTGCGTATCAGGTTCGCCATCGTGAACGTCTTCCCCGAACCCGTCACTCCGAGCAAAGTCTGATGCCGGTTCCCCGCCTCCAGCGATTTCATCAACTTCGCAATCGCCTGCCCCTGGTCGCCTTCGGGCTTGTAGTTGCTCTCAAGTCGGAACGGCATGGCCCGCCACCCATAGCCCCGCATCCTCCCGCCTGCAAGACCCGCCACACGCAAGTTCAGCCAGCGACGGTCATCGACACGCCGATACAGAATTCATTTCGCGCCGACCTTCTGGCGGAGGGTTTCAAGGGACTTTTTATCTTCGGCAGAAAGGAAGATGTCTTTTTCTTCCATGCTGTGGAGGATTTCATAGGCCCGCTGCCACAGGGCGTGGGCATCGCCCTTGCCGGTGCGCTCGAAGTGATTTCCATATTCCATGAGGAAGTCTGCTAAATCACTGGAACTGCTTGCTGAGTCTGGATTTGCTTTAACCCGTGTGGAAGCGATGAGTATGCAACGCTCAAAGCAAGCCGCGATTCGTAAATCATCGCCGGGTTGATTGCGCTTGGAGAGGGCGGTGCCCAGCATTTCCAAGCTCTGGGAAACATCTCGCACTGCCTCAGCGGAGTCTGGGTGGGCGGCGAGGAGTTTTTCGCTGATTTCCAGATCGCGCTGGATGTGGGCGAGTGCTTGTTCCGCATCACCCGGCTGGCCACGGTTGGCGAAGAAATTGCCGAGCTTGTAATGGCTGATGGAGAGATCCCGTGCGGCCTCGGCGGAGTCTGGGTGGGCGGCGAGCACCTTTTCGCAGATGGCTTGATTTCGCTGGAAATAGGCGAGTGCTTGTTCCGCATCGCCGGGCTGCCCGCGGCGGGTGAGGCAACCGCCGAGCTTGGCGAGTCCAATGGAGACATCCCGCGCGGCCTCGGCGGAGTCCGGGTCGGCGGCGAGGAGCTTTTCGGCGAGTTCCTGACTGCGCTGGAAATGGGCGAGTGCTTGTTCTGCATCGCCAGGCTGGTCACGGCTGGCGAGGAAATTGGCGAAATATCGGAGACTGATCAGTACATCTTGAGAGGCGCGGGGGTGATTTGGATTGGCCTCAAGGACCGCTTGAGATTGCGCTACAGCTTTAGCCAAAGATTCAAATGCTTGCTCTGCATCTCCAGGCTGTCCACGGTTGATGAGTGCCCGCCCACGGTAAACGAATGCGACAGAGACCAAGTTCTTTGCAAGGTGGCTTTCGGGTAGTTTTGAGGTGACTTTTTCTGCAATGGCGAGCATTTCGGATGCCTCGGCCATATCGCGGGTGGGTGTGCCCCGCCAATAGGATTGCTTCCTGAGATCGTCGAATAAATCGTGAAGACGAGAGATGGCATCGCTCCACTCGTCATCGATCAGCAAGAGTTCTTCGAATGACTTGAGTGCGAGGTCAACATTTCCCTTGGTGGCCTGGAGGCTTGCCGCTTGAAGCAGGGGTTGAAGCTGGGAGCGTTTTTCCTCCAAGTGCCTGGCTTCCGTCGCGGCAACCCGGGCAAGGAGTGATGCGCGTTTCCCCTCGATAAATCTCAGTGCTGGATCCACGCCCTCGTCTTGGAGGATGCGGTTCATTTCTTTGACCTCCTCTGTAGCATCGGCGCGGCCTTCGATAAGGATGAAGTTGGCGACAAGATCATCGATGCGGGTAAGGCGGTTCTTGTGCGCGGCAAGTGCGGCGTCTTTCAGGCGCTGCCGCTCATCGGACTTTTGGGTGAGTTCCGCGGCTTGTAGTTCCAGTTGGAGGCCGCGCTCGGAGGACTCGGCGAGGCGGGCGCGGAGGGCGGGGGCATCGAGCTTCTGACCGGCGATTATTTGGTCCTGCCCGCGGTGGAGGAAATGCATGCCCACATAGAGGCCGCCGAAGAGGAGCAGAAGGACGGCGAAAGCCTTAAGGCCGAGGTGACGGTTTTTCAGGACTTCGGTTTTCACCTCTGCCTGTTCGTGCTGGAGGGAGAAGACCTGCTCCTGGAGGGCAAGGACGCGGAGCTTCAGGTCATCGCCGTCCACGGGTTTTTCCCGGAGGTGGGGATCGTCGAAGAGGCGGGTCCGGTGGGCGCGCTGGAGGTCGCGCTTTTCCTGGGACTCGGTGTCCGGCTCCTGATCATAGGGGAAATTCTCGGGACAGATGAAGGTATAAACGCGGAAGTGGTCGTCCCCACGCTCATCCTGAAGTTGGCGACCGATGTGATATTCCATCTGCGTGTAGCTGCGCCGCGGCGTGCCGGGCGGGAGGCTAGCCACGTCCGGCTCGGCACCGTAACGCATGCCGCAGATGTGGATGAGCGCCTGGCAACCGCCGATTTTCCCCCGCAGCATGTCCGCCACGGTGCGGGCGTCCGGCTCGAAATTCGTCTGTTCAACCGGGTGGCAGTTGATGGTCAGCAGCGCCTCCTTGACGATCTGCCGGATGCTGCGCAGGTCGCCGCTAGTAGCGGAAATGAAAATCTTGGGAGGATGCATCGGGGGCCGCGTCTAAGATTTGATTCAATAGCAGGCACAAGGCATTGGGGGAAGAGTTAAAACAGGTCCCACGACATCTGAAAATCTGTTAGAAATCCCTCCCCCACCATTCGCTCTTCAACAAGCCACCCAGGAAAGTCACCCGCTTCATCAACCCAAAACCCGCCCGCGCCAACTCCGCTTCCGGTGCCACCAGCGCCCTCGCCTCCAACCCCACGCTTATCCTGAAAAACCGATACAAGGCTCCCACCACAATTTTACTCCAGCATCGCCGCCATCCGCGCGGGGCGATTTCAAAATCCGCCACCAGCCAGTCCGCGGCCGGTGCCGCCATTTTTTCAAGCGCAGCGATCACCGCCGCCAATTTTTCCTCGGTAAAGCAATCGAGGAAAAAGTTCGTCACGATGAGATCAAATTTCCCCAACGGCCCATCCCAATCCGGAAACTCCGCATGCACCCATTCAACCTTGCCCTTACTCACTTTCTTCTTCGCCCGTTTCAGCATCTCCACACTCGCATCCAGCACGGTAAACTCGGCATCAGGAAATCTACGCACACACTCCGCCAAAAACCGACCCGGCCCTTCGCCAACCAACAACACCCGCTGTGGCTGTGGGATATCGCCCAACAACGCTATCCGGCATCGCTGCATTTTTCCCCATGCACCCACGCGTTCCAGCAATCCATAAATCGGTGCCACGCGGTCGAAATTCATCGTCACTTGTCAATCTTCACGGTGAAACCATCACAGAACCTAGCATCCTTTGCTCGCTTGTGATATTTACACCAACGGTGTTTCGGCCCTCAGCCCAAGGTTGCCGGTCACGGCTACCTTGGGAACAGATGTCCCAATCTTCTGAACTCCAACGGAGTTCCATCCCGGACGGAGTTTTCGAATGTTGCCCCCCGTGGACGGAACCACGTTGTGGTTCAATTCTAGGTGTGTCGGTTTCCCAGGGTAGGCGTTCGTTCCTCACGCCAACCCTGGGCTGCAGGACGGAACACCGTTGGTGTAGAAAACCACGATCAATTCTTAATGGCATTGGTCGTGAGGCCAATCTTGACAGAAAGCTGGAAAGCTGGAAAGTTGGCTCCATGAAAACGACTTTGGATTTACCCGCCGATCTCATCCGTGAGATGAAACTGCGTGCCGCGCACGAGGGCCGGAAACTCCGGGACGTGGCCACCGAGATTTTCCGCCGCGGCCTGTCGCAGCCAAGCCCGCAAGGCGAAGCGCCCCGGCATCGGGTGAAACTGCCATTGATCGAGTGCCGGGCGGCGGCCACGGAATTGACCGCCGGGCAAGTGGCGGAGGTGCTGCTGAAACAGGAAGTGGAATGGAGCCATGAAGCTGCCGGACGTTAACATCTGGCTGGCGCTGGCGCTTTCCGGGCATTCGCACCACCCAGCGGCGCTGAACTGGCTGGATGGACAGGAGACTCTTGCCGGCATCTTTTTCTGCCGGGCGACGCAACAGGGATTGGTCAGACTCCTGACCACCGCGGAAGTGCTGGCTGGCTACGGAATGCCCCCTCTTACCAACCGCGAGGCATGGACGGTGGTGGAAAGCTTCATGGCGGACGAGCGGATCACTTTTGCGAACGAACCCGCTGGCGTGGAAGATGCCTGGAAAGCCTTGGCCATCCGCGATACGAATTCACCCAAGCTCTGGATGGACGCCTGGCTGGCCGCGTTCGCCCTGTGTTCCGGTTTTCAAATGATCACCACCGACAAAGCGTTTTCCCAGTTCAAGGGGCTGGAATTGCAGGTGGTGAAAGCGGAAATGTCATGAGCATCCCTATGGCACAACCCAATCCCAAAGTCATCGATCCCACGGAACTCCCCAGTCTCGCGAAGGCAGCGATGGCCAATGCGAAGTTCCCGATGCTCGCAACGATGGACGGCGAGCAAGCACGGCTGCGGCCGGTCTCACCTGTTAGAACCGACGGCTTCACGGTTTACATCGCCAATCTCCGCTCCTACGCCAAGACCCACGAAATTGCCGAGAATCCCAATGTCGAACTCTGTTATCTCGACGAGCACCACGACCAGGTCCGCATCACCGGCGTGGCGAGCATCGTCACCGACCGCGAACTGTTAGAGTCGATCTGGAAAGCAAATCCCCTGCTGCGCTCCTACCTCGGCAGCATCGACAACCCGGAGCTTATCATCTACCAAATCACCCCAACCCGCGTGCGTTTCATGAGGGAATGGGCGCTGGAGTATCATGAGGTGGAGTTCGGTATTTAAGGCCCCATGCGTCGTTCTCGGCCGAAGTGCTAAGCCGGTTTGCTTTTCTCGTGCAGGGCGAGAATCCGGATGATGCTTTCGTCGAAGGCCTTTTTGAAATCCGGATCGCCGGCGTAGACTTTATATAGATCCAGATCCTTCCTGCGTTCCTTGTTCACCGCTTGGGAAATCAGGCTTTCGAGTGCAATGCGGCGGTTCTGTTCATCCGGATTGTCAACGACCTGTTCCTTGTAAGCAGCGCTCGCCTGCACGTGTTCCATGATTTTGATCAACTTCACACGCTGTTCCTCCGGCGTGGCATCCCATGCGGAAAACCAACGTTCGTTGAAATGCCTGATGATGTCATCAAGCGGCGATTCCTCCGGCGGGGGATCATGATGACCCCGGACGTTCGGATTTTCCGGCTCGAGATCGGTTTGCCCGGCGTTCAACTCGATGTGTTGATTGAGGCGCACGCGTTCGAGGCCGTAGGTGGAAAGGTCTACACTTTCCAGAAGTTCGTCGAGCTGGTCCTTATCCTTCATCTTCACCTTGAGCTTGGGGATCAGGAATTTCAGGAACCAGTGGAGCTTTTCCCATTCGGGTTTTGCGAACGGCATGATGCAGGCAAGCTGGCCGTAGAGCTTTACGAATTGCTTAACCTTGATCTTGAAGTCAATCTTGTCCTCCTCGTCCTCGATCATGTCGAAACGGGCGACTGTCTCGTCGATGATCGGATGGAGCTTCTCGGCGTCCTCGCCGTTGAAGAACAGTTCGTTGAATTTCTCGATGTCTTCCTCGCTGTAGAGCTCGGCATCGTCGAGGGCGTCCTTGAGGTCGTGGAGGACGTTGATGTCGGTCGGCTCGGTGAGTGAGGTGGCGGTATAGAAGTCGTCGAAGGCGGCTTTGATCTCTGCGGCGGTGTTGTAGAAATCGAGGATGAAGGTGTCCTGCTTCTGCATCTTGGCGTTGCAACGGTTCAGCCGGGACAGGGCTTGCACGGCGAGCACGCCTTGCAGGCGCTTGTCCACATACATCGTGTGCAGCAGCGGCTCGTCGAAGCCGGTCAAGTATTTGTTGGCGACGACGAGCAGGCGGTAGTTCGTTTCTCCGGCTTTGACGTTACCGGCGAGTTTGTCCGGGATGTCTTTGGACGGGAAACCATTGAGCGATTCTTCCGTGTATTCGATGCCATCCACCATCTTCTTGCCGGAGAAGGCGACGATGGCTTGGAACGGGGCGTTCGCTTTCTTGAGTTCGTCGCGGATGGCGAAGAAATAACGGATGGCGCTCTCGATGTTGCGGGTGATCACCATGCCGCGTGCCTGACCTCGCAGCTTTTTGGTTGCGACGACCTGGCTGAGGAAATGATCTGCCATCAGCGCGGCTTTGGTGCCGATGGTCTGCGCGTGGCTCTCGACGTAGGCGCGGAGTTTCTTCTGCGCCTTGACTGTGTCGAACTCCGGGTTGTCCTCGATGGATTTCTGGACCTCGTAGTAGCTCTTGTAGGTCGTGTAGTTGGCCAGCACGTCTAGGATGAAGTCCTCCTCGATGGCCTGCTTCATCGAATAAAGGTGGAAGGGATCGAAACCACCTTTGGCATTGCTGGTGCCAAATTTTTCGAGTGTCGCTTTCTTCGGCGTGGCGGTAAACGCGAAGTAAGATGCGTTGGTACCCATCTTCCGGCGTTCCATCGCTTGCAGGATCTTTTCCTGATAGTCTTCCGGCTCCTCCTCGTCAGTGGCACCGAGCACGGCGGTTGCGGAATCGGCGGCACTGCCGCTTTGCGAGGAATGCGCTTCGTCGATGATCACGCCGAACTTCTTGTTGCTCATGTCGGCGATGCCATCGACGATGAAGGGGAACTTCTGGATCGTGGTGGTGATCAGCTTCTTGCCAGCCTCCAAATGGGAGCGGAGTTCGGCGGCGCTGTTGGCGTGGGCAAGGATGTTCTTCACCTCGGCGAACTGCCGGATGTTCTTGTCGATCTGGCGGTCGAGTACACGTCGGTCGGTGACGACGATGACGGAGTCGAACAGGTTCGCCTGCCCGGTCTTGTCGTAGAGTTCCACAAGCTGATAGCCGAGCCAGGTGATCGAGTGGGATTTCCCCGATCCGGCGGAGTGTTGGATGAGGTAGCGCTTGCCGAGGCCCTCCGCCTGCACATCGGCGAGCAACAGGCGCACCACCTGGAGCTGCTGGTAGCGCGGGAAATAAAGCGTCTCCTTGGACTTGCCAGCCTTGTCCTTCTCCACCGTGAGCTTTGCATAGTGCTCGATGATGTTGCTGAGGCTGTGGCGGGTGAGAATTTCCTGCCAGAGGTAGGCGCTCTTGTGGCCGTTCGGATTGACCGGATTGCCTTTGCCTTGGCCATTGGGCAAGCCCTTGTTGAAGGGCAGAAAATAGGTGCTCTTACCATCGAGCTTGGTCGTCATCCACACCTCGTCGGGATCGACGGCGAAGTGGACGAGGCAGCGTTTGAAATTGAACAACGTCTCCTTCGGGTCGCGGTCGTCGCGGTATTGCTTCTTCGCTTGGTTGACGTTCTGGCCGGTCCACGGGTTCTTCAACTCCAGCGTGGCGAGCGGCAGGCCGTTGAGAAAAACCACCATGTCCACAGACTTCAGTCCAATGCTGGAGAAAAACACCTGCCGGGTGACGGAGAAGACATTCGAATCGAATCCGGCAACGACTTCCGGGTTGAGGTCGTTGTAGGGCAGCCGATAAAACAAAGAGAAGTGGGCGTTATCCACATCCAGGCCCTTCTTCAACACGGCGAGGATGCCGTCCTTCTTCAACTTCCGGTGCAGCCGTTCAAGGATCTGCCGCTTCCAGTCCGGCTTGTAATGGAGCTTGGCAAGTTCCATCGCTTGGGTGGATTCGAGGAACTGCCAGAACTTCGCTTCGTCGATGGCAAACTCCGTATTGAAGTCCGTGGACTTGCCCCGCACGTAACCGGCCCCTTTGCCGCTTTGCAGGACTGGCGGCTCATTATTCACGTTCGGAGCGTTGGGCACCATCGCGCCACTCGTGCCGCCGGTCAGATGGCGTTCAATGCAGGCTTCGAGGGCGGCTTCTTTGGTGTTGGTGACCATGGCGTTTTCAGTCCGTCCCTCCCAGAAACTCGTGAATCCTATCCGTCTCCTCATACGAGCAGAACAGGGCGCAGACCTCCTCGCCGATGGCGCGGCTGTCGGCGTCGATCTCCTGGTGGTGGGGATCGTAGATCATGGCGGGGCGGAGAGCCGGGTGCGCGGCGCGGAGGTCGTTCCAACGCCAGCCCCATTGCTCCATGGTCCCGAGAATGCGGCCGTGGCGGCGGATGATCTGAAAGGCGATCGGGCTTTCCTCGGCGATGTAGTAATCCAGCCTCACCTTCTTACGGGTGCGGCCGTCCAGCGAGGTGCCGGGCAGGGCAATCACGCCGTGGTCCTTGAACACCCGTTGCAGCGTCTCGTCCGGGATGTCCAGCGTGCGCGGCTTGAGGTCGCTCAGGTAGTGGAGATGCGCGATGGCCACCAGCGCCTCGGCGAAGACGTGCAGGTCCACGCCCTCCATGCCTTTGGGGAACCAGTGGAACAACTCCAGCCCGTCGCGCTCGATCCCGCACTCGGCGGAAATCTCGTCCAGATGCCGTTGCACCGCGTCCGTCTCGATGTTCTGGCCTTGGCCGACGAGCCAGCCGAGCGTGCGGCCACGATCGGTCACTTTCAGGCCGGCGGGAAGATGGTCCTCCAGATCCACCACGATCTGCCAGCCGTCCGGGTAGGTATGCGGCAGCGCGAGCGATAGCCCTTGGCGGGTCTTGGCGATATCCAGCGACTCCTGCCAAAAGGCGTGCAGGAGCTGGCGTACGGTTTCGGGTGTGAGTGGCGCGGCGAAGGTGCTCACAACAAACCTCCTTCCCAGCCCAAGTCAATGTTCCAAATGACCGCCACCTTACGGGTGAAGTCCGAGAAATCCCCCGGATCGAAGTCCGGCAAGGATTCGTGCCGGTTGCAGGCAGCGGCGTTCGTCGGCAGATTCGGATCGACGATGTTCTGGTGCCAGCCCGCCTGAATCCGCTGCTTCGCCCGGAAGTTCTGCCTGCCAACCTCGCAATGGCCGATTCCCCGGACCCGCTGTTGGTCCAGCCGGAGCGAAGCGTCATAACTCGTCGGATCGTGGCTCACGCCCGCCACGCCCTTGTAGCGGATGTCGAGAAACGACCCGTCCACCAATTCGACAAACGCCTCGAAACTCAGCCCGTGGCTGCCGTGCTTTTTCGGCGACACGCTCTGCCCCGCGACCAAAGCTTTCGGGGCTTTGACGATCTCGTGGATGCGGGCCGCGGGGTGGCGGTAAGGCATGGATTGTTAGACTTTGATTCTGCCGGTGACGGCGTGGGCGATGAGGGTGCTGCGGAGGTTTTTGAGGGATTCAATTTCGCGTCTAATTCCTGATTTGCAGACATCCGTCTTTTCCTGAACAGAACCGACGTAGTCCAAAATGCATTTTTGCTCATTGAACGGTGGCAATAACACTTGCTGCGCAGAAAGGCTCTCACCTGAAACTTTCCAGATTCCAGCGGACGTTTTTGCAGTAAGATTGATGCCGTCCCGCAATACGCCGTTGAGCTGGATCACCAAATAATGCGGGGCAATCAAATTTGTTGGCTGAATCCGGATGAGGAGATCCGGATAGATACATCCTTCCGGTACGTCAGCGCCAACAATTCCAGCAGTCGCGACCAAGTGTCGGCTTCCATTGCCGCGAAGGGCGAGAATATCCCCTTCGCGAAGAAGATAGGAGGCTGCCTCTGATTTGTGAATGGCCGTAAATTTAACGTTCTCTCCAAATGTTACTTGGCCATTTTTGACGGCTGCAATGGATAGGGTCGGAACCCGTCCTTTTTCTGAAATAGGGGGAGAGATGCCATTCTTCACCGACGATCTAAGGAGCCACCGGAGCTTCTTTACCTCCCAATGCTCCGGGATGTCGCCAATCCATTCGATGCCGGAGGGTTTGAGTTTGGCGTTGGGGTTGAGGCCTCGGGTGACGGCGCGGTTGATGAGGATGGCTTTTTGCTCGTCGAGGAGTTCGATCTGGCGCTGCTTTTTGGCAATCAAGGCGTCGATCTCCGCCGTTTTCTGATCGAGGAAGGCCACGATGCGGTCTTGCTCGGGTTTGGGTGGAAGCAGCGTTAAAACATGTCCGAACTTGTCAGGGTAAAGTCTCCAACGAGAAGGAACAATGCCAGTGGAATGACGTCCAAATTCATCGAGATAGCGCTTTGTCCGATAAAGATAGCCGAGGTAGTGGGCGTTATTGTCACTCCGCAGTCTGAAAACCGAGTATGCCGGACTGACAATGCCCGCGTAGTTGGAAACTCCGAGGCCACCCTGCCAAGCGAGCATGATATTCATCGCCAAATCGTCGGGCTTGCATCGGCGATAGCCAACGAGACTCTCACTTCTCGACTCCGCGCTGGTTGGAGTGACTCCGGTATATTGCGAAATCGACAAAAGTTGTTCGTCTCCATTTTCAGAAGGATCTTCAACTTCCTTCCAGAGCCATCGAGTTTTAGATACCTCCCAATGCTCTGGAATCTCCCCGAGCCATTCGAAGCCGGAATCCTTGTACCGCGGATAGCGCGGGAGGGAGAGTTTTGGATTCTGGATTTTGGATTTTGAATGGGTCATGTGTCGCCTCCGTTCTTCCTATCCCAACGGGATTCAGTATCATAGCCCAGGGTTGCCGAGCACCGGCTACCCTGGGTACGGTCACGGCGGGGCATTTTACCCCAAAGGGGTTGCGTCCGGCGCGGCGCGGCGAACTCGGAAGAGGACGCAACCCCGTTGGGGTTGATGACCATGGGACGCGGTGTCCCAGGGTAGGCGAAATACGCCAACCCTGGGCTGTGGGATGAAACCGCGTTGCGGTAGTAGAATTTATCCCAACGGGATTCCGTATCAGAGCGAAGGGTTGGCGTATTCCGCCTACCCTGGAAATGTGAGAGACCCCATATTTTACCCCAACGGGGTTGTGTCCGGTGGGATGGAACCGCATTGCGGCAAATATGGATGGTATCAATCCCAGACGTATTTCTCATCCCATGGGATGGAGTGGCGTTTGAGGAAGGCGCGGTATTCGTCCTGGAAGGTGGTTTTCTTGTGATGCTCTTCCTGATTGGCGATGTAGCGTTCGACCGTTTCAATGTTGGAGGCGCTGACGGAGAAGATGCCGTATCCGGATTGCCAGGCAAAGTCGCGGAGTGATGGATCGCGCCCTTTGATCCAGAGGCTGGAGACGCGTTTGAGTTCCTTGACCCAATCGGCCTGGGTGATGGTGCGGGCGTGGCGGGCAAGGATGTGAACGTGATCATCCACACCGCCGATGATGATGGGAGGGCAGTCGAGTTGTTTTGATACACCGCCGAGGTAGGCGTGGGTTTCGGCCCGGAGTGTGGAATCACGGAGGAATGGATGCCGGTCTTTTGTGGAAAAGACGAGGTGGAGATAGACGGCGGAGAGGGATTGTGGCATGGCATCGCGGGGAGGACGCAACCCCGTTGGGGTTGGGATTTGAATGGGATGGTGTTCCCAGGGTAGGCGGTATACGCCAACCCTGGGCTTTGGGATGAAACCGCGTTGCGGTAGGTGACATCGACAGCAGTTGTTCGGAATTTCCGAATAACTGGATTTCGTAAGACTTTCATTCCATCACTCATTCAGTTAGAGAAGCTGAGGATTTGTTCCAGCAGGCCTTCGGTTTCCTTTTCGAGGTCGCGGATTTCCTTCACGACTTCGGCGAGGTCGCGAAGCGGTTGGTGGACGTAGAAGTATTTGTTGAAGGATATTTCGTAGCCGATGACGGTTTTGCCGTCGTCGATCCAGGCGTCCGGGACATGGGGAAGC
>JANMJQ010000196.1:0-2684 GCA_031371445.1 Akkermansiaceae bacterium | reverse complement strand
TTCTATAACAGCGCCTACTTCGAGCATTGCTACCTCGCGCGCGAAATGGGCATCGAGATCGTCGAGGGCAAGGATCTCGTCGTGGTCGATAATTTCGTCTACATGCGCACCACCCGCGGCCTGTTGCGCGTCGATGTGATTTATCGCCGCATCGATGACGACTTCCTCGACCCGGTGGTGTTCCGCAAGGATTCGGTGCTTGGCGTGCCGGGCCTCATGAACGCCTATCGCGCGGGCAATGTGTCGCTCGCGAATGCGGTGGGCACGGGTGTCGCCGACGACAAGGTGATGTATTATTTCGTGCCGCGGATGATCGAGTATTACCTCGGTCAAAAACCGCTGTTGCCAAACGTCCCGACCTATCTCGCCTCCGAGGAAGCCGACCGCAAATACATCCTCAGCCACTTGCCCGAACTGGTGGTGAAGGCCGCCAACGAATCGGGTGGCTATGGCATGCTGATGGGACCCTCGGCTTCGAAGGAGGAAATCGAAAAATTCCGCGAGCTGATCGTGGCGGACCCGCGCAACTACGTCGCGCAGCCGGTCATTTCGCTGTCCCGCTCGCCGACCTGGTGCGATGGCGCGATGGAAGGAAGGCATATCGACCTGCGCCCGTACATCATCTATGGCAAGGAGATCAAAATCGTTCCCGGCGGGCTCACCCGCGTCGCCCTAACCAAGAATTCACTGGTAGTTAACTCTTCACAAGGCGGGGGCAGTAAGGATACTTGGGTGCTCCGCCACTAACAGACGATGCTCTCCCGAGTCGCCACCACGCTTTACTGGATGGTCCGCTATGTCGAGCGGGCCGACAACCTCGCGCGTCTGATCGACGTCAACCAGCAGTTGCTCCTCGATTTCGAAAGCCTCGACAGTGAGCGTCTCCGCGGCTTCTGGCAGCCGATCATCCTCAGCACGGGCGATGAAGAGGCCTTCAACAAGCTTTACGACGACAACGGCAGCCGCGAGGTGATCCGCTTTCTAACAGATGATACGCGGAATCCGAACAGCATCACGTCGTGCATCGCGATCGCCCGTGAAAACGCGAGAACCGTCCGTGACCAGTTGTCCGACGAATTGTGGGAGGAGCTCAACGCGCTGTATCTCTTCACCCGTTCCGAAGAGGCCTCGCGCTTGATCGATTCCGATACGTCGCGCTTCTATGAAAACATCCGCCGCTCGGCGGGAACCTTTCTAGGCATCGCCGCCTCGACCATCTCACGCAGCGAGGCATGGGATTTCATGGACCTTGGCCGCCATCTCGAACGCGCGGACAAGACCACCCGTTTCCTCGATATATTCAGCTATCTCCCCGAGGTCGAAGAGGGATTGGAGGCGGTGTCGCCCGGGATCCTGCACTGGACCGCGATCCTCCGCTCCTGCGGCGCGATGGGTGCCTTCCGCAGCTCCCACCTCGAGATCAATGCCGAGAGCGTGGCTGATTTCCTGATCTTTTCGAAGGTCTTTCCGCGCTCGTTGCGCTATTGCATCAACCGCGTGGACACCAGCCTCCATCGCATTTCAGGCACGCCGCGCGGAGGGTTTTCCAACGAGGCTGAGCGCGAGGCCGGAAGGTTGGTGGCTGAATTGAATTTCGGTTCTACCGAAGAAATTTTCGAAACCGGTTTGAGCGAATATCTCGATGCCATCCAAGGACGGCTGAATCACATCGGCGCGGAAATTTTCGAAGCCTATGTGTTGATGCCGGAGCGGGTTCAGACCACGCCTTCGCCCAAGCCTCCGACTCTTTCGGATGCCCAGGTTTGGCGAACGAGCCTCGAGCAAAAGCAACAGTGAACGACGGTGATTGCCCGGAACCGCCGTCGCTCGGCATGAAGTTGGCGGTTCTACATCGCACAACCTTCGCCTACGCGTCGCCGGTCACCCACAGCGTCAACACGCTGCATCTGGAACCGCGGACCTTTCCCTATCAGAAAACGCTCGGCTCGCTGATCCGGGTGGTGCCCGCAACCCGGGTTCGAAAATTCACGGATCTGTTTCAAAACATCACCCATCACTTCGATCTTCCCGATCCTCATTCGCAGCTTGAAATCGAAAGCCATGTCCGCGTCCACAACCTGCCGCTGGACATCTCCGGAGTGGGTCGCAGGGCGGAAAAAGAACGCTTCGGCGATCCTTCGATCCGCGAGCAAATCTGGCCGTTTTTGCAGGACAGCAAGGCGGTGGCGAACATCCCTGAGGTATGGCGGCAGGCGGTGGATTTGACCCGCGCAACGCCGGCGGTTTTCGACCAGGCCTGCGCCGTGATGGATTGGATTCACCGCGAGTTCCGCTATGATCCCGGCGCGACGACCGTCTTCACCACCATGGAGGAAGCGTTTCAATTCCGCCATGGCGTTTGCCAGGACTTCACCCATGTCATGTTAGGCCTGTGCCGCTCGGTGGGCATCCCCGCGCGATATGCATCGGGATATTTATACAACGGGCAGCGCGACTCATTGATTGGCGCGCAAGCCTCGCATGCCTGGGCCGAGGTGTTCCTGCCATCCGCGGGCTGGATCGGATTCGATCCCACCAACAACACCCTCGCCGACGAACGCTATGTCAAAATCGCGGTCGGCAGGGACTACGACGATGTCGCCCCTGTGCGCGGCAACTACCATGGCACCGGCCACTGCCGAATGGATGTCGAGGTCGTGGTGGAGCGGATCTAACAGGAGCGT
>JANMJQ010000206.1:0-4252 GCA_031371445.1 Akkermansiaceae bacterium | reverse complement strand
TCCAATTTTTGGCGTGTTTTTGCATTCATGAGTCGGGGATCGGTTAGAGTTCGTCGTCGGGCACTTCGAGGGCGGCGCCTCGTGCTGCTTTGCGCTCGCGAAAGGGGAGCAGGCACTCGGTATCGAATTCGCGGATCGACGTTAGAACGTCCCTGTTTCGCAACTGGGCCTCGCCCATCATCCATCCGAGGAAGAGATGCACTTCGGAATCGGTCATTCGCAGCATCCAACTCCCCGCTTCGGCGAACGGGTCCAGTTGAACGGCAGGCGGTGGCGTATCGGTGGTGTCCATGACGGGGATCGGTTGCGGTTTAGGCGGCTGACTTCACGAAGCGGCGACCAAGTTGATCTAGCAATTTGGCGACGGCTTCGGCAGGTGAGCAGCCCCACTCTTGGGCCTTTGAAAGGACCAATTTGAGGGCTTCGGGGGTGAGGTTATCTCCGTTGAAATCTACGAATGCTGACATGGCTAGTTTGTGCTGACGGGAACAGTAAACGTGCAGAAACAGCACACTGTCAAATTTTAAATTTGCTTTTTTGTGCTGATTCCGCACGTTCTGCGCATGGCTTCAAAGAAAAACAGTTTCCGATCTTGGATGGACGGCCTAAAACTTAAGTCTCCGGCGGTGGCGTCCCGGTTCGGAGTGACGGAGCAAACAATCCGTCATTGGCGATCCCAAGGCGTCCCCCCGAATCGCCAGGACTTTGTTTCCCGCATTATTTCGGATTGGGATAAGACTCCCACTACTGGCATTCCGATTAGGGTTTTCGCGACAGATGAGCAGTTCGACGCGTGGAGCCAGGCCGCTTTAGCGGATGGGAAAGTTCTCAAAGATTGGGCTACTGATGGCCTCGATTTGCTGGCTCGTGAACACTTCGCGAATCCACAGATGTCTCTACCCCTCCGATCCGTTCCACAAGGCGAGACCAAGACTGGCGGGCGCTCCAACGAAGCAAAGTGATTCCATTCTGGCGTTGTCAGGCCTGCCCGGCGGCAAGGTATTTAAGTTTTCCTAAATAATCGATCTTCAAAGACTCTCACAATCGGCCATACGCATATGAGCACAGCAACTCTCACTCCACCCGTCACTCCATTTGCATTTTTTGATAACTTGCTCCGGGTGATCACCCGGACAGGTTCACCATGGTTTGTGATCGGTGATATCTGTAAATCACTGGATATTGCAAATCCGTGGGACATCCCGAAGCGGCTTCACAGGGATGACCTCGATAGTGTCGAGGTCATCGACAGCTTGGGCCGCAAACAGAAAACGAACATCTGCAACGAAAGCGGTCTCTATCAGGTGATTTTCCAAAGTCGCAAACCGATTGCGACGGAATTCACGAGATGGGTTACTTCGGAAGTGATTCCAGCTATCCGCAAAACCGGCAGCTATTTTGTTCCCACGGCTCAGGAAGCATCACAAAAGCTTCCAAGTGCCCGCGTATTGGAATTGGTCCAGGCTGGCGTCAGTCCGGAAGGCGCGGAAAAGCTCGTTTTGGCAGACATGGAATTTTTGAGGCTGAGATCCGGCGACCCGGTTGATGAAATCGCAGAGGCGCGCATGCTTGCGAGAATGAGTAATCCAATGGAGCGTGCTGAAGCATTGGGAAAATTACGGGACCGCGGCATGAAGGCCTCGGAGCTCATGACTGAACTAGGCTGCAAAAAGGATTTCGTCTATCTCCACCTGGTCTTGTTGACTCTTTCTCCATCTGCTCAGGAGGCGATTCGTTCCCGAAAGGTTTCAGCGGGCACTGGTGGCATTTTGGCGCGAGTGCCCCACGATCGACAGGTCAAGTTGGTCAAAACGATCTGCACGAAGAACCTAACTGAGCGGGAATCGAAAGCTTTGATTCGAGGCTCTGCTAAGAAGAAACGCTAGGCAACACTGCTTCCCATGGTGACTGATTGAACCGTGGCACGGAATTTCATTGGGAAGGCAATTCCTCGCAATACTACCTTGTTCCCTCCGGTTCCAAGGACGGTCACCGTTCCAAAATCGAATATGCGTCCGATGATCCCTTGGCTTAGCAAGATGGACTCCACCTTCGCAATTGCTATCTCATCACTGAAGCGTGAGATCAGCCCTGTTTTTAGCAAGACACGCGAGCTCGTGATAGCGGTTTCCGTGGTCTGAAAATAAATCGCCGCTTGGAGCAGTGGGATCATGGAAAGCAGGCAAATACCTGCGGACGCCATTCCTAGGGTTGTCTTTAATCCTCCAAAGACACCAACGAAAAAGAGACTGATCAGGAGCCATATCACCGCGACGATAGACGGCCCTACAAGAGTCGCCCAATGGATGTCCGCGGAGCCGTGGAGGTTCTCACCCGGCTGCAAGGTATTCCGGACATAGCTTTTTTGAGAATTCCTCTTCTTTCTCGGCATTGGGCGAATGCTCACATATGGATGCTTGTCCCGTAAAGCCAATTGATGTAATTCGAATTTGTGAGTGCGGAAGGAGTTGGAAAAAGACCGAAAAATGGACGATAAATCACGACCTTTCCGGTGTACAAAGTGGTGCAAAATCAACCCCGTTCGCGTAACTGATTGGAAGTAAATGAAGGGGTGATGGCTTCGAATCTCATCGCCCGCTCCATGCTTTTTTCTCCCTAAGCCTGCGGCGGGAGTTGCGGGACGATGCATAAAATTTTCTGCATTTTGGATTGACCGTGCCGGTGATAAATGCGTAAATTTATACGCATGAGTCGGAAGGAAAAGCTGATCGCAAAACTTCGCGATTCCTCATTCGACAGCAACTGGACTCTTGCGGATATCGTTGCGCTGCTCGCGCTCCACAAATTCGAAAAAGTTGGCGGCAAAGGCTCTCATCAGGTCTTTGTGTCACCCGATTTCGAATCGCCGGTGGTGCTGGCACCGCATGGAAAACAAATCAAAAGCGGATACATCCGTTCCATCCGAAAAATGATCCAACCATGAACACCATTGATTATCAAATTACCGCTCACTGGAGCCCGGAAGACGACGCTTACGAGGCAAACGTGCCGGCATTGCATGGCTGCTTGGCGTATGGCGCTACTCCGTCCGAAGCGGTAAGCGAGGTATTGATTGCCGCGGAGTTGTGGCTGGAAGCGGCGAGGGTTCACGGGAAACCGATCCCGCGGCCTGATGCGACCCGCGAACGCCTCGCCTCGCTGGCTCCCATCCTCAATATGTCGCGCTTGGCGCGTGAGGCGGGGGTTCCCGTACAAACGATCGCCTCCAAGCTCAAACGCGGTACGGCCTTGACCGACGCCGAAAGGATTTCCGTTGCGCGCGTGCTTTCAGCGCATGGCGTCGCTTGACGAGCAGGCCGGAAAAAGCGTCGATCCCATCCCTGTCTTTAACGCATTGCCTTATGTATGTCTGGTCGAAACTCTCCGCCGCGAAATGGATGGACGCCTGGGAAGAGCGCTTTGCCGGAAATCCGAACCTTGTCATCGAGATGGTCAAGGGCGGCAAGTCGGTCCGCGTGCAGCTTTTTTGCGACTTGAAAAAGGACGCCCATGCGATCGTCAAACGATTCGGTGGCACGGTCCGTGAACTGGCGCATGAGGCGTGGGCGAAACCAGTGGAGCCGCCACGGCCGGTCAAAGTGCGCGACGCGCTGCTTCTAACAGCCGAAACGCGCTCCAAACCATTGGCCGCTTTAAAAGCCGCCAATCCGAAGCGCGGCATCATCATGATCCCGCCGGAAATGGCGTTCGGTACCGGTGATCATGCAACGACATCGACCTGTCTGCGCCTGCTGGTGGACGTGGCGCGCTCGCGCAAAGGAACGGATTGGACCTTCGCCGATCTGGGCACGGGCACGGGCGTGTTGGCCATCGCCGCATGCAAACTTGGAGCCGGGGAAACCTATGCCTGTGATTTCGATCCCTTCGCCGTGGCCGTCGCGCTCCGCAATGTGGAGCGCAACGATACGCCGGGAATCGAGGTGAAGGAGCAGGATGTCTTGAAATGGAAGCCGCGGAAAAAGGGCTATGACGTGGTGGCCGCGAACTTGTTTTCGACCGTGTTGATCGAAGCATGGCCCGTGATTTCGAAATCGCTGGGCAATGGCGGCGATCTGGTCGTTTCAGGAATCCTCGCCAGCCAAGCCTGGGATGTATTCAAAGCCGCCGCAGCCAGCGGATTGGGATTCACACAGGTCATCCGCAAGGGAAAATGGGTGACGGCACGGGGTGGCCATCTAGCAGATTTGGTGGCGCTGGAGCGCTAAGCAATGTAGCGGCGTCTCTATGATAA
>JANMJQ010000149.1:0-9126 GCA_031371445.1 Akkermansiaceae bacterium | reverse complement strand
GAAACGTTGACGAGCAGTTCCATTTTTTTCAAATCCTCGGCAATGGTGAACAGCGTGGGCGCGGTGAAGGAGGCGGCGACGGTCTGGCCGACTTCGATGGAACGCGAGAGGACGATGCCATCGACCGGCGAGCGGATGATGGTTTTCGCCTGATCGCTTTCAAAGGCTTTGACGTCCGCTTCCGCTCCGGTCACCGCTGCCTCGGCGCTGCCTAAATCTGCCATCGCCCGGGCCAGGGTGGCCTTGGAAGTTTCCATGGTCGCTCGCGAGGGTGTTTTGCCGCCACTGAGTTCATGGAGTTCTTCCTGGCGTGCCAGCGCGGCTTTGCTTTCGGCGACGGTGGCCTCGGCCTGGCTGACACGGGCTTTGGCGGCGAGCAGAGCGGCGCGGCTGCGTTCGGTTTGCTGGTCGAGCTTGGAGGTATCCAGCTTGGCGAGGGTATCGCCTTTTTTCACCTGATCGTTGGTATCCACCAGCACTTCCTTGGCGGTGCCGGACAGCTCGCTGCCGACGATGATCTGGTTGGTCGGGGCAAGGTTGCCCGCGGCGGTGACGATGAGCGAAATGCGGCCGATCTTGGACTCCTCCGTCTGATAGTCCGTTTTCGCCTCACCATTCCCGCTACTGGAAATGTAGTAGTAATATCCGCCGCCCGCGATCAAGGCGATGCCAAGCACGATGAAAATCCATTTCCTCACCGGGCGTGAGGCGCCGCTGCGGACGATGGTGGCGAGATCTTCTGAGGAAGCGGGCGATGTCATTCAATGATGGTGGAAAACGGGTTCACGAACCGGACGACCAGCCGCCGCCGAGGGCTTTGTAGAGCTGGATGTAGGCGATGGTGCGGTCCGCGCGGACGGAGAAGAGATTGGATTCGAGCCCAAGCAGCGAGCGCTGGGCATCGAGCACGGAGAGGAAATCGATCTCGCCGGTCTGATAGCGCTGGCGGGCGATCTGATCTGCCTCGCGGGCGGCGGTGGTTGCCTTTTCGAGAGTCTCCAGCCGCTCACCGCTGCGGCGGCAGGCGATCAACGAATCCTCGACTTCCGATAAAGCTGTTAGAACGGAGGAGCGATAGGTTTGGAAGGCTTGTTCCTCGGCCGCGTTCTGGGCGTTGATGTTCGCGTGGATGCGGCCTGCGTCGAAGATCGGCGACAGGATGCTGGAGGAAAATGATGCGGAATTGTTTTCCGGATTGAACAGCTTGCCTGAGCTCAGTGTGCCCAGACCGAGCGAACCGCGCAAACTGAGCGAGGGAAATCTCTCCGCGCTCACCGCCTTCGAAGTCGCGGCGGTGGCGAGCAACTGGTAGCCCGCGAGACGGACATCGGGCCGCTGGCGGATGGTGTCGCTGGGGATGCCGACCGCGAGGCTGCGCGGGGGATTCGGAATGGCTTTTTTGCCCGAGTTGAGAATGCCATCCAGCCCGCCCGGGTTTTGGCCTGCCAGCAATGCCAGTTGATTGCGGCTTTGGGAGATCGATTGCTGTAGCGAGGGAATGGCGGCGCGGGCTTGTTCGAGACTGCTCAGCGCTTGGCTTGATTCGAGTGAATCGGCTTCACCCGCCTGGGTGCGCCAGCTTGCGAGCTGATTGGTTTCCTCGCGGCTCTTGATCGTATTGTGGAGGACGACAAGGCTGGCTTCATCGACACGGAGGTTTGTGTAGGCGATGGCGATTTCCGAAGCCAGGGCTGCTTGCACGGAATGGAAATTTTCCTCACTGGCACTGACTTGGGCGGCGGCGGCGGCAACGGTGGCGCGGTTTTTTCCGAAGAGATCGAGTTCCCATGAGGCGTCGAGGCCCGCGCTGTAAGACGTGTCCACGTCCTGCCGCACACTGCCCGAGCGGGAGGCGCTGGTATTCGTCGAGGCCGAACCGCTCAGCGAGGGAAATAACGAGGAAGCAGTGGCCGTGCGGCGGGCCTGGGCCTCGCGGACGCGGGCCGAAGCGGAGGCCATGTCCGGGCTATTTTGCAGCGCGCTTGAAATGACTTTCACCAACACCGGATCGCCAAATCGGTTCCACCAGCGCGACAAATCCTGGTTCGGCGAGGCCACCGGGAAACGACCCGCGTTTTTCCAATCCGCTGGCAACGGCTGGCTCACATGGAGGAAATTCGGACCCACAGTGCAGCCGACGCCGAGGAAGACGACGCCGCTTAGCAGGAAAACTGGAAGGGATTTCATGAATCGAAAGGCATGCGCGCGACTTCCGGAGCGCCGGGCGGCGGTTAGAAAGCCGCAAAGATACGTTCCGTCAACGGCGAAGCTTGCCCGCAAACGGCTTTAACTGATAATCATGGAACCCCCCACCGGGAAGCCCGGATATTCCGATGGAAAGCCCGTCATTTCTACCAGCCAACGCCAGCCTGCCCGCTCTCTCGCGGTCGAAGGCGCCCGGGATGTTTTACGATTTTTGCCGCTGGCTGTGGATCGGCGTCTTTGGGTTCACGATGCGCGTCCGTTGTTCCGGTCTGGGCGCGATCACCCAGGAAGGAGGCGTGATTCTCGCGGTGAGTCACGTCAGCCACCTTGATCCCGTGGTCGTCAGCGCCCTGGTCGGGCGGCGGGTGAGTTGGATTTCACGAATCGAGTTTTACCGGCAGTGGTTCATGCGGGCGGTCTTGTATCATACCGGCGCCTTCCACGTGGATCGCCGGGGCGCGGCCTTGCCGACGATTCGCGAAGGGCTGCGGCGGCTGGCGCGTGGCGAAGCGGTGGGCATTTTTCCTGAAGGCGAAATGATGCGCGGCGAAAATTCAGTGCTGCGCGGCGCGGTCATCAAACACGGGGTCTGTCTCCTTGCCGCGCGTTCCGGCCGGCCGGTGCTGCCGGTGGTCGTGCTGGGAACGGATCGGCTGACTGGTATCGGCCCGTGGATGCCGGCCAAGCGAGGGGAGTTGTGGATGCGCGTCGGCAAACCGATCCACGCCCGCAAGGATGCCTCAAACCGCCATGGCCGCGCGGAATTCGCCGACCTGCTGGTGGCGGAATACGTCCGGCTCTACGCGCAGATGCGTTTGGAATTCAATCTGCCGGAAGATATCGTGCCGTGATGAATGAAGTGCATCCCCTGGAGTGCGGCGGGAAGCGAAGCGCCACGCCGCTTTGGATGGGTTGGAACTTCGACGCGGGATCCTTCAATGCGCGTATTCAACAAGCAACGCGCGTGACCCATCCAAAGCGGTGTCGCCGCTGCGCTCTGCCACCGCAGTCCAAATCTGTTAGAAATCCAGATAGATCTCCGTGCGCCGATTGACCCTGCGGCCTTCGGGGTTGTCGGTGCCGGTTTCGGTGACGTTGGGGCGGCGCGGTTGGCTGTCACCTTTGGCAACGGTGACAATCTGTTTCGCATCGACACCGACAGCTGTTAGATAGTCGCGCACGACGTCGGCGCGGCGTGAGGAGAGGCTGTTGTTATACTCCTTGGTGCCGAGCGCATCGGTGTGGCCGCTGAGGGTGATCTTTTTCCCGGGATCGGCTTTTAAAATCATCGAAACGATTTCCAACTGCCGGCGCGTGCGTGGGTTCATCTCGTCCTGGTCGAACTCGAAATACAGCGCCAGCGTGTCGCCACCCGCGGGGTTCTTCACGAGTGGCGTATAATATAAATCTCCACCGGAAACGCGTTTGGCGTAGTCGGCGAGGAGTTGGTTGAGATTGATTTCCGAAACGATCCAATTTTTTGACGGACCGGGCGGCTGCTTGAGGTTCATCGCAAACTCCGCGCTTTGGCTGCCATCGCCTGTTTCGACATTGGCAAGATAGCCGACGGTGTCCCCGCGGCTGAACATCGAGCGCAGCGGCTTCGATTTCCGCATCCGGTATTCGCCTTCTTCAAACAAAATGCAAAGGCCCGCGATCTTCGCGTCGGAAACCGTGGCGGGATCCACGAACGCGCGTGCGAATTCGAAATCCTGATGCAACACCGCTTGCAAAAACGCGTCGGCCACTCCCAGCGAGTCGGCGAGCTGCGCTTTGGGAATGGGCTCGTTGGGGCCCGGTGGCAAGGTGATCTTCTCGACGCCCCACTTGTTGTTGTCGCGTTTGAGATCGAGCAAAATTCGGTCCCGGCCCGCTTGTTGGTCCGCAAGTTCCAGCGACCAGCGTGAGCGTGCGTTCAATTCCAACTCACCCACTTCGCGGACGCCGTTGGGTTTCAATTTCAGCGGCGTGGCCGAAAGCGCTTTCAATCGTTCCACGGTTTGCGGATCGAGCGCGCCCTTGCCGATCAACTTTCCGACCTTCGAGATATCGCCGGCTTCGAGGGCTTTGGCGATTTGTTCGACGAGCACCGCGGGATCCGTGGCCGTGCTGCCGATGCCGAGATCGGATAAAACCTTCGCTGGATTTTCAACAGGCTCCGGATCTGTTAGATGAGGTATTTCAGGTGGCGCGGTTGGAGTCGTCACCTGCGGGGTTTTGGGCGGGCCGCTGCGTTTTTCCATCCCCGGCCGCAGCACCAGCATGACCAGCGCCGCCGCGGAGATGATGGCGGCGAGTCCCAGGAAAAAGTAGGGAAGCTTGGATCGGTGATGCATAGGAAAGCGCAGCTAAAGACGGATGGAAGGTCGGCGAAATTTCAGATGATGTTTTTCAATGATCGCGCGGAACGGCGGGAACATTGACCCGGACGACCTGGCCGTTGCGCACCAAGTTGAGGGTGGTGTCCTGAACGGCGGCGGAGGCGGCGAGGTGCAGGAAGAATTCGCCAGCACTGCCGATGGGGGTGTTGTTGACCGCGAGGATCAGATCGCCGGCTTGCACCTTCGAAGCGGCCAAGCCATTTGCGGCCACTGCCGTGACGACCACGCCGCGGAAGCCGCGCAGGCGTTCCTGCACCGACAAATCCCGGACATCGATGCCCAGCGTTTGCAAAACTTCGTCGGGATCGTGGGTGCGGCCTTGCGCGGCAGGATCCCCGGCCGGGGCGCTCGTCTCAGCGGATGAGGTGCTGCTGTCGACGATGGTCGCCTTGAGCGTGAGCGCCTCGCCTTTGCGCCAGACATCTAGCTCGATGACCTCGCCGACCTTCGCGCGTTGCACCAGCGAGAACAATTGCTTGGCGGTGCGGATTTTTTCGCCTTTGACCGCGCGGATGACATCCCAGCGCTGCAAGCCCGCGGCCTGGGCCGGCGAGCCCGGCGAAACCCCGAGAACCGCCGAGCCTTCCTCACCGTCGTATTGAAGGGCGTTGCGGACCACCTCATCGAGGTCGCGCATTTGCACGCCGAGAAATCCGCGCACGGGTTTGCCGCGTTCGAGGATTTGGAACAACGCGTCCTTCACGTCATTGGACGGAATCGAAAAGCCAACTCCCTGGAACGCCGGGTTCTCCTTGTCGCGGGAAAAAATCGCCACGTTGATGCCAATGATTTCACCGCGCAGGTTCACCAGCGGGCCACCGGAGTTGCCGGGATTGATGGCGGCATCGGTTTGGAAAAGGTCGCGCTGGTTGTCGGAAAGCGAGCGCTCTTTCGCGGAAATGATGCCCTGCGTCACCGTCTCGCCGAGGCCGAAGGGGTTGCCCACGGCGAAGACCATTTGGCCGACTTTCGCGAGCGATGAGTCACCCAGTTTCAAGGGCGTGAACTTCTCGTTGGAATCGATTTTCAACACCGCGATGTCGAGCAGGGTGTCCTCGCCGATCAGGTGCGCGGGATAGGATTTCCCGCCATGCAGGGTCACTTGGATTTTCTGTTGGCCGGCGATGACGTGGTGGTTCGTCATGACGTGGCCTTCGCTGGTGACGATGACGCCGGACCCCTGGCCTTGCGTCGGGTAGTTGCGGACCCGCGATTGGCCCCAAAAATCGAAGAGCTGTTCGCTGCGGAAGCCCGCGGTATCGATGCTGACGACGGAGGGCACGACCGCCTCGGTGAGCCGCGCGTATTCGTCATTGAGACGGGAGAGCAGCTCGACATCGCCGGGGTCGAGCGCGGGTTTGTCGGGCAGGGTGAAGCGCTCGGGGTTGAAGCTGCCGGAGTGTTTCGAGAGGCCGGGGATCATGTCGCGCCAACTGCCGCCGTTGCGCCAGGTCCGGAGCGCGGTGACGGCGACGAAGGCCAGTAGGAAAACGGCGGCAAGCGCCAGCAGTCGGCGGAAAGCGGAGTTCATGGGAAGCGGGTGGGGTGAGAGCGGAGCCTGCGATTTTATCTTGTAAGATCCAAGCGCGGAAAACCGTTGGTAAGCGTCGCCATAGGTGCAAATTATTTATGCTTTGCGTCTTGGACCGAACCTCCCGATTTGCGATGAAAGCCCCCATGCGAGTTCCCATTCTCCTTGCCTGCGCCGCACTCAGCCTCAACGGGGTGCATGCGGAACCGCTGTCCGCGGCCGATCGCGAGACGCTCCTCGACAACCTGGAGAAGTTGAAGGAGGCGGCCAATTCCAAGGTGGGCGCGCGTTTCAAGGTGGCCCTCGCTGCTTTCCGCAGCGCGATGAGCAGCGATGATGCGGCGGTCGAGCTCTACCTCAATTGCATGGAGCGCGTGAACTTTCAGGAAGAACAGAAGAAGGCCTCCGATTTCCGCGAGTGGAAGCGGAAGGAAGCCGACAAACTCGACGAGCCCGGCCTGCGGGTCGCACTTCGCTATCAACTCCACTGGTTGGTCCTCACCCTCCAGGCCGCCGGAGAAAAACCCGACCACCACAAGCTGGCCGAGGAAGCGGGTCAAATCGTTGACGCCATTTTCCGCGACGCGGAAAAATTCCGCGGGCAGGTGGATATTCTCGGGCAAAGTGTCACCTCGTCCGTGTTTGCCCAGGCATACGACATCAACTCGGTCAAGGTTGACAACTGGCCGACGTCGCCGATCCAGCTCGATTCGATTTACGACGATGTGATTTTGCCCCCGCTGCGCAAGCCCACTCTCGTCGCCGAGCTGAAGACGCAGTGGATCAAGCGAATCCAGCAGGAAACCGCGAAAGTGGAATTCTGGTCGAGGCAGGGCCCCCGCGAGGAAAAGCATTTGGGTCCTCCGCAGGGAGATTCCGCGGACCTCATCAAATTCCGTGAGGAAACCATTCCCAATATGCAGTGGAAAATGGAAATGGACCTGTTCCGCAGCGGCGATGAAAGCAATGCGGCTATGGCAATGCTTGGGATTTTGGAAAAGAATGTCGGCCACCCGTCGGCCCGTGAATGGGGCGAACAATTCAAGGCACTGCTGGCACCAGCTGTTGTAGAGCCAAAGGCTCCGCCGAAGATCGACTGGTCGAAGCCTTGAGCAAGACAGAAGACGACAAGACGCAAGACACAAGAGAAGATGACACAGGAGAAAATTATGCTCTCCACTCTCTTCAATATTCGCTCTTATCTGGCGTCTTGCAGTCTTGTGTCTTGCGTCTGTTGTTTTCCGCGATAGATGTTGGATTGGTTAAAACCACCGACAACCCATGATCCATCCCCTGAAACTCATCGTGGCTTGCGCCCTCGTGGCCCAGGCATCCGCTGAAACCCCAGCACAAGCCGCCGCCCGGCAGTCGGAGGCGTTGTATCAACAGGGCCTCACTGCGGAAAAGGCCAATGACGTGGCCGCGGCGAAGGAGGCCTATACCAAGGCGGTCAAACTCAACCCGGACAACGCCAACGCCCGCTACAGCTTGGGTCAGTTGGCGATCCATGCCCCGGAAATTGCTACCAGAGCCCGCGAGGCGAAATTCGGAGAAGTGATGATTCCGTTGATCCAACTCGACAACGCGACGCTCCAGGAAGCCCTCGATGCTTTCAGCACGATGATTGAAAAAGAATCAAAGGATCAGGTGACGCCGAATTTCGTTATCCAGGATCCCAAGGGCACGCTCGCTTCGGTGAAACTTTCCATGAACCTCAAAAACATGCCGTCAAAAGGCGTGATGAAATATCTCATGGATCAGGCGAACGCGAAGGCCCGCTACGACGAGCATGCCGTCGTGGTAACCCCGCGTTAAACCTTCCCACTTGTAGCAAGCGGCGGTCTGCGGCCGTCGTGCGGATTACCAGCAAGAAAGAGACCGGAATTCGCGGTTCAGTTCCACGCATTGGCACGACGCTCACAGAGCGCCGCTACAAGACGCCGCATCGAGGATCGCCTGATGGACGTCTTTGGCAGTCGCGACCTGCCGCGTGCTGCCTAACAGAACCGGTTGTTCGCCCGCAGCTACCTTGTCGCGGCCGTGCGAGCCTTTTACCAGCGTCGCGTCCAAAGGAATCACGTCTAACAGGCCGCGCAGTCCGAGCTTTTTCTTCAGCAGGAACTTCGCGATTTTGAGTTTCGGAAA
Source organism: Akkermansiaceae bacterium (assembly GCA_031371445.1). Lineage (GTDB taxonomy): Bacteria > Verrucomicrobiota > Verrucomicrobiia > Verrucomicrobiales > Akkermansiaceae > Luteolibacter. The sequence goes on along the minus strand of JANMJQ010000149.1, from coordinate 864 downwards.
TGCGATCGCAGGGTCGACGAAAAGCTCGCAGGGATCGTATCCGGGTTTGCGATGGATATCGATGGTCCGCGCGTAGTCGGGGGCAAGCGAGTCGTCCTGCCAGAAATAATAAGTGAACCAGGAATCCTCCGCGGAGATGGCGATCAAATCACCGGCCCGTTCGGTAGCAATGCCCTCGAGCCAAACATCGCCGGCAGCGCGGACTTCATCGATGCCCGCCGTGCTTTCCAACAATCGGCGGACATCTTCCTTGAGCGACGGATCGTTCACATAGACATGCGCCACCTGGTGATCTGCCACGGCGAAAACTTTCGACGCCCCGCAATCGAGAGTTTCCAGCCCGAGCTCGTCCTTCACCTGGATCCAGCCTTTTTCGCGGAACAGCCGGTTGAGATGGATCGGCCGCGTGACCGGTGAGATGCCATACTCGGAAAGCACCAGTACGCGGATGTTACGGGATTCGTAGTAGTTGATGAGATCCGTCGCCAGCGTGTCGATCTTGCGCAACTCGCCGGGAATGTTCGCCGCGAGGGGTCCATCCTTTTGCAGCGGGTAATCGAGATGCGGGAGATACACCAGGCTCAACGTCGGCCAATGCTTTTCCTCCACCCATTTCGCGGATGCGGCGATCCATTCGGACGACGCGATCCCGGCCGCCGGTCCCCAGAAGGCTTGGAAGGGAAATGGCCCGAGGTCCTTCTTCAACTCCTCGCGCATTCCCATCGGCTGCGTGTGGACATCGAAGACCTTGCGCCCATCCGCCGGATACAAGGGCCGCGGGGTGATCGTGAAATCCGCGCTCGAATACATGTTATACCACCAGAACAACTTCGCGCAGGTGAAGCCCGGGATCTCGCGCCGCAG
>JANMJQ010000144.1:0-3184 GCA_031371445.1 Akkermansiaceae bacterium | reverse complement strand
GCCGGCGGCTTTCGCCGATTTCATAACCAAGGTTTTTCAATGCGGTGGTGCCACTGTTTTCCTCGCCGAGGAAGGCGGTGTATTGGAGGGCCCCGGCGACGTCACCGATGGCGATGGCAGCCAGCCATTTCCCGACACACTTGCGCGCAGCTTCTTCCGGTGGTGCCTGCAGGTTGTCGAAGCTGGTGATTTTCGGACAATCGCGCAAAAGTTCATGCTGCCATTTGTCGGGCCACAAGCGGGCTTCAGTTCCAAGCCAGGGCTCGAATTTGTCGCTGATTGCCGCTGTCGGTTCCGGACTCCAATACCATCCCGCCGCTGATTTTTCGAAATAGACTGGCCGGCCGTCCCAGCGATCGGGATCCCTTGGCGAAAAGAACTGAATCAGAGCGACGGCGGAGGATTCGTCTGCTTGGAAAGAAAGTGGAAGAACTTGGTGGGCATTGGATGGATCCCCAACCGACCGCCATGCCCGTGCCACTTGAAGCGCTGCGCGGGTGGCGTAACCGGACGGACCACGGAGTTTCGACATTGCCAGCAAGGCTTCCGGATTTTTTGCGCGGACAGCCAGCAGCCATGCGTTGCGGGCGGCGGCGGCGTCCGGATAAAACGTCGGCGGATGCGCCGCCGACCAATCGATCGCGAATGAATCTGTTAGATCGGGGTCGAAGCCGCCCTCGTCGTTGTCGGATGAATCCTGGTGGCTGTCCGGTTCACGCAGAAATTCTGCGGGCAGGTTGATCCGCCACAGTCCGTCCGGCGATTTTGTGAGATCCAAATTCACCGACCTGATTCTCGGCGAAGTGGTATCGCCCATGCCGGGATCGAGACACAGGAGCGAGACATCACCGCGTCCCTTGTCGCCGCCATGGGAAGCAATGATGCGGGCGACTTCCGGCGCTTTCAGCAGCCGCCATGGACCATCCGTGATGCCGCCGCCAAGCGCGCGGTCGGCCGCTTTCAGGCGAGCCGGCCAATCGTCCGGAAGCTTGTCCGCCAAGCCACCCAGCAGGCCGAGCACCGATGGCAGGTCGGACTTCGCGCAAGCTGTTAGAAAAAGTTCGGCAGCATGCCTGGCGTCTGCTCCGCGGAGTTCGGAAGCTGTTAGAGAGGCCTCGATCTTGCGGCGCATCTGTTCTTTGGATTGCTCGCGGAGTTCCTCCAAATCCTTCACCTGTTCGCGCAGCATCCAGGTCTCGAGGGTTTCAAGCCGGTCCCGCAGCGGCTGTCCGTAACCGGCTCCGGAATTTTCAAACGATGCGGGAACGGGTGCCGCGATCCAGTCGGCGCCGCGCTTGACCATCGCGACGGCGAATACCTGCAAGCGCCCGGGATCGAAGCCACCGACTTTACGGATGATCACGCCTGCGAAATCCTCATCGAGTTTGACCGGTCCGATTTCAAGCGGATCGCTGCCCAGATCGCTGGCCATGCGTTCGAGGCGTTTGGCGATCTGCCGTTTTTTCTCTCCCTGGGTTTGGGGCGAGAGCGCGGTGTCGCCGCCGGGCTCGAGGTTCAATTTCTTGTGCCGGACTTTTTCAAAAAAATCGACCGCAGCCTTGCCGGGATCGCTGGGAGCAGCGGACGCAGCAAGGGTTGCCGCCAAAAGAATGCAGAAGATCTTCACTGGCGAGATTGATACCTCATGGCTGGCTTCGCGAAAGCGCGGATTTCAGGACAGCGCGGCGAATGTTTCCCTCATCGCTCGACCGGCAGGTATTCGGGCAGGCTGCCGGTGACGCCATCGAGCCGCGGATTTCCTTCCCAGGCGTCGCGATTTCCGAAAATCCTGGATACTGTCTGCTTCACATATTCCGTCCGGCTGCCGCTGGGTTTTGAAAGCACCCGCACCGCATCACCCTTGGCTGAAAGGTCGATGTGCAGGGTTTCGGTCAGGCTGCTGTCCACCACGCCTTTTCTGGCACCCCAGGTCCTGAACTCGCCGCGCCGCATGTCCCCGAGCCATGTCCCTTTCGCGGTGGGGCGGGCAAGCCACCAGTCGTCCGCCGGATCTGTTAGAACGGTGGCCTCTTTGAGACCGGTAAGCTTCGCCAGCGCGCCGGGATTTTTCGGGTAGATCGTCCATCGGATCGGCGTGGAGAACCATTCAAAGACCGAACGATAGCCCACCCTGTACTCGTTCTTGCTCTCGACGACCGCGCGCCACAGCAGGATCTGGCGGGACGCGGGGGCTTCCGTGCGGCGATGGTAGGTGATTCCGCGCCTTGTTAGATCCGCCTCGAAGCCGGCGGATACGGTGAATTTCAACAAGATCGACAAGGCCGCATAGCCGCCGCTGATGCCGAGCCCCCATTGGCACAGCCGCTGGCGTTTCCCGAGTGGTTGCTTCTTCTTGCTTCGCGACTTTTTGCGCGTTTCAACCTCCAGCCATGCCATTCCCAGCGCTGTTGCCAGCAGTTGTGCGGTGAACAAGGGGTCCTTCGCGTGCAGGTTGCTGAAGGACACGTGGTGATTGGACAATGGCCAGAACAGAGCGGCTCCCTCCACGGTGAAGCAATCTAACAGAAGATGCGCGCAGAGGATGGCAAAGGCAACGAGCCCAGCTTCCTTTTGGGAAATCGGCGCGGAGGGTTTCCACAAAAATCCCGACAGATATCCAGTGGCCACCGTGAGCGCCGCGGCCGCCGCCAGCGAATGAGACGGACCATGCCGGAACATGACCGCGTGGGCGTGATTCAGGAACCAGCCGGCCACGAATTCATAGCCGGGGAGCAGCGCGATGAGTGCTCCCCACAACAGCGCGAATTTGCCCAGCCGCTTGCCCAGCATCAGTTCTCCCAATGCCGCCCCCAAAGCGGCCTGCGCGATCCAATTCACGTGTTAGAGGATGGATGGGAATTTAAAATTGCGGAACTAGAAATGCGGGAATTTTGTGATTTTCTGCTTTGTCACGGAGTGACAACCGACCTAGCCGTGGGTTTCAGCCCACGGTTTGATGGGTTTCCTTCTATTTCGTCGCGTAGTGACGATTGAAAACGTTGATTGCTCGTGACCCTTTCAAGAGCGTCGCTACGCGACGCACTCTGGAGTTTGGTTCTTTCTAGAGTCATGCGGTGGCGGCAAACAGCGTGCTACAGAGGTTGGGTTCGAATTTAAGTGGCTTCGTGTGACCGCGGGCGGTGTTCATGAAGTCGGTTAAAACCTCGGGGCGTATTGAGCGTGC
>JANMJQ010000143.1:0-35781 GCA_031371445.1 Akkermansiaceae bacterium | reverse complement strand
TCTTCCGGCATGGGGCGCGTTCCGTGACGCACCACCAGTTCAAACAACTGTTTCTAACAAGTACACATTTATTTACAGATATTTTTCACACCGCTCCCGGCCTCAACTTTATGCCGGTATTTGTGTATAACGATCAGGGCGATGCCCTGGGCTTAGGTATGAACGACCCGTTGGGCCTCTGGAGGCGGGCGAAAAATGGCTACGAAATTGCTTAATAGGCTATAGATGTTAAACCGCCAGCCGCGGGTCGAAGCTAAACGGACGCGGCTTGCCGGGTTTCAAATCGTTCATGGCCGGGTGGGAGGGGTTCAGCAGCAACGAATTCTCTTCCGGAATCACCACACTCGGGAGCAACAGGGACAAGTTGGGAGCATCCCGCAGCCAGCGGCTGCCAAAGGCCATGGCGTCTTTTGAAGACGGTTGGCGGTGCCAATTTTCAGGGAGTCGATCATGGGGAACCCGATCAATCAGCGATTCTGGGATTTCAACTTCGATAACCATCCAGTCCAGCCCCAGTGCTTCACGCGGTGCATGGACCAGGATTTCAAGAGCAGCCAGGGAACGGGTCTCGGCCAGATAGACGGCAGCGATGCCGACGCGGTTCCAACGCCCGCCATACAGACGGGCCCCTTCTCCGGTTAGCGCGCCGACGGCCCAAGGTGCTTGGACAATGCGATAAAACAACGGCATGCTCAGGAAAACACACCGTGTTCCAAACGTCCGAGCAAGGCGTCCACTTCACGGGCGCCAACCTCAGTGTCCGCGAAATCCAAGGGGCACTCACCGTTAAAGGCGAAAGCCGGGGCGGTCAGCCAAGAACGGGCGCCATCCGCTCCACCCAGCGCGGCGCTGGCGTGGGACACGAGCCGGGCAAATCGGACCAAACGGTCCGATTCCGCACGGTCCAGCACACCTAGCTTTTTACGGCGATGCAACGTCGCCCGTGACATTCCAAGCAGCCCAGCCAAGCGCTCTTCCGTTACACCCAGCATTTCCTGCAGCGTGTGGAATTCCGCAAAGGGCAGCCCGTCCCGGACCTTCTCAATCAGGTAGGCCGCTTCCGGCTCCCTTACCACCGGGCTTTCCGGTGGAATATGATCCCAATAGCTCACGGACTTTCGCTTCATACGGATCAATTAAATCATTCTTCTGAATCATGACAAGCCATTTTTCCCAAAAAAAACCGCCAGCCCCGTTGAAGGACTGGCGGTTGGATGAGAGTCCGGTAAATCAATAGCGGTAGTGATCCGCCTTGAAGGGACCTTCGGTCGACACGCCGATGTAGTCGGCCTGCGCCTGGGTCAGCTTGGTGAGCTTCACCCCGATCTTCGCAAGGTGGAGCCGCGCGACTTCTTCATCAAGATGCTTCGGCAACACGGTCACCTGCCCCGCTTTGTAAACGTCCTTGTTTTTCCAAAGGTCGATTTGCGCGAGCGTCTGGTTGGTAAAGCTGTTAGACATCACGAAACTCGGATGCCCGGTGCCGCAGCCCAGGTTCACCAGACGTCCTTCCGCCAACATGTAGAGGCTGTTGCCCTTCGGAAATGTATACTTGTCCACCTGTGGCTTGATGTTGTTTTTCACAACTCCCGGCGCGTTGTTCAACTTGTCGATCTGGATCTCGTTGTCGAAGTGGCCGATGTTACAAACGATGGCCTGATCCTTCATCTTCTCCATGTGTTCGAGACGGATGATATCCTTGTTGCCGGTCGTCGTGACGTAGATGTCGCCCCAGCCAAGGGTGTCTTCGATCGGCAACACGCGGAAACCTTCCATGGCAGCTTGCAGCGCGCAGATCGGATCGATTTCAGTAACCACCACCTGGGCACCGGCACCGCGGAGGGCCTGGGCGCAGCCTTTGCCGACATCGCCATAACCACAGACAACACCGACCTTGCCGGAAATCATCACGTCGGTGGCACGCTTGATGCCGTCTAACAACGATTCGCGGCAGCCATAGAGGTTGTCGAACTTCGATTTGGTGACCGAGTCGTTCACGTTGATGGCGGGCACAAGCAAGGTGCCGGCTTTGGCCATTTGATAGAGACGATGCACGCCAGTGGTCGTTTCTTCGGAAACGCCTTTCCAATCCTTGACGATGGTGTGGAAAATACCCGGCTGCTTGCCTTTGATATCCTTGAGCAGGTCCTTGATGACTTGTTCCTCATGGCTCTCGGAAGCGGTGTCGATCCAGGTCGAACCGTTCTCCATTTCATAGCCCTTGTGAATCAGGAGGGTCGCGTCGCCACCGTCATCGACGATGAGCTGGGGGCCGAGGCCATCCGCATTCACGAGAGCCTTCCAGGTGCACCACCAATATTCTTCCAAGGTCTCGCCTTTCCATGCGAAGACAGGAATCTTCCGGGCAGCGATGGCAGCGGCGGCATGATCCTGCGTGGAGAAAATATTGCAACTGACCCAGCGCACTTCAGCACCCAGGTCCGCAAGCGTTTCAATCAGCACAGCCGTCTGGATGGTCATGTGCAGCGAGCCCATGATGCGGACACCCTGCAACGGCTTCTCCTTGCCATACTTCTCGCGCGTTGACATCAAGCCCGGCATCTCATGCTCGGCGATTTCAATTTCTTTGCGCCCGAAGTCCGCGAGACCAATGTCGCGAACCTTATAATCAGTGAATGTCGTAGACATGTTATTTCTTTCAGTCTGGATTCTGGTTTCTGGATTCTGGTCTCTTGAGTTAGCGAACTGCTTTCTTCAATGCCGCGACTTTGTCGGTGCGTTCCCAAGTGAGATCGGCGTCGTCCTTGCCGAAGTGACCGTAGTTGGTCGATTTGCCGTAGATCGGACGGAGCAGGTTAAGCTGTTTGATGATGTCGGCGGGCTTGAAGGAAAACACTTTCAACACCGCAGCCAGGATCGCTTCATCCGACTTGATGCCAGTGCCGAAGGTATCGACATGAACGCTCACGGGAAGCGGATGACCGATGGCGTAGGCGAACTGGACCTCGCACTTGGTGGCAAGGCCGGCGGCAACGACATTCTTCGCGACCCAGCGGCCCATGTAAGCCGCGGAGCGGTCGACCTTCGATGGATCCTTGCCGGAAAACGCACCACCGCCGTGACGGCCCATGCCGCCGTAGGTGTCGACGATGATCTTGCGACCTGTTAGACCGGAGTCTCCCTGCGGACCGCCGACGACGAAGTTGCCGGTCGGGTTGATGAGATACTCGGTGTCCTTGGTGAGCATGTTCTTCGGCAGCACCTTCTTGATGATTTGCTCGATGCAGAATTTTTCGATGACCGCATGCTCAACGTCGGCCGCGTGTTGGGTGGAGATGACGACATTGACGATGCGGGTCGGCTTGCCATCGACATACTCGACGGAGACCTGCGACTTCGCGTCGGGACGCAGCCACTTCACCTTGCCAATCTTGCGGATGCGCGTCAGCTCGCGGCCAAGGCGATGCGCGAACATCACCGGTGCGGGCATGAGCTCGGGTGTTTCATCGCATGCAAAACCAAACATGATGCCCTGGTCGCCCGCGCCTTGCTCGGCGTGCTTCTTGCCTTTCGCCTTCTTGGCATCAACGCCTTGCGCGATGTCAGGCGATTGCTCGGTGAGATAGTTGTTGATGAAGATCGAGTCGGCGTGGAAGACGTCGTCCTTGTTCACGTAGCCGATGCCACGAACCGCCGCGCGGATGACCTGCTCGTAATCGAATTTCGCCTTGGTGGTGATTTCACCGGCGACGATGACCATGTTGCTCTTCACCATCGTTTCGCAGGCAACCCGGCTTTTCGGGTCTTGGGCGAGGCAGGCGTCGAGGATGGCGTCGGAAATGGTGTCACAAACCTTGTCTGGATGGCCTTCGCCGACGGATTCAGAGGAAAAAATGTAGGTACTCATGAAGTTGGGAATTTTCGTATCGTCAAATCGTGATGCGTTGATGTATAAACTCGCCCATGCCGTCAATGCTCAAATCGCTCAAGTTGTTGTCCGACCCCACGCGACTGCGGATTTTGCGGCTGGTGGAGAGCGAGGCCCTCTCTGTGGCTGAAATGCAGGAGATCCTGGGAATGGGCCAAAGCCGGATTTCAACCCAGCTCTCCCTCCTTAAAGCTGAAGGCCTTGTGATCGACGAACGGAGCGGCAAAAACAACCTCTACCGCTCCACCGCCGATTCTGGTCTGCGTGATGTCGCGCGGGCGGCATCGGCCGAAATCCCCGAACTGGCCGCCGACACAGCGGCGCTGCGGCATTTGCTGCGGAAGCGGAAGGACTCGGCGCGTGCCTATTTCGACGAGCTCGCCGGACGTTTCGGCAAGGACTATGTGCCCGGCCGTTCGTGGAAAGCGTTGGCGGAGGCGCTGATCAAGGTCCTCAACTACGACACCGTTGCCGACCTTGGCGCGGGCGAAGGAACCCTGGCTCAACTGCTGGCTCAGCGCGCAAAGAAGGTGTATGCGATCGATCTCTCCCCAAAAATGGCGGAGTTCGGCCAAGACCTCGCCACTCGCAACGGCCTCACCAATCTGGAATACCGCATCGGCGATATCGAAGATCCCCCGCTGGATCCGGCTAGCATCGACCTGGCGATTTTGAGCCAGGCCCTTCATCATGCGGGCAATCCCCAGCGCGCCCTCGATGCGGCTTTCCGCATTTTGAAACCCGGTGGCCGTCTGATCGTGCTGGACCTGGTGCAACATCAATTCGAACAAGCCCGCGAACTTCACGCCGATCGCTGGCTGGGATTTTCAGAAAGCTCCCTCGCATCGATGTTGGAAAAATCCGGCTTTGCGGAAATCGAAACCATCGTCGCGGATCGTGAGGCGGCTGCGCCAAAATTTCAGACGCTGTTAGGGATTGGCGTGCGACCGGGATAACTTCGATCGCTTGCCAAGCCGCCCATGCCGTGGCAAATGGCGCCATGCGAATTCGAGCCGGTCTTTTGTTTGGAATCCTGCTCACCAGTTGTGTTCCTGCGAAACCGCCAGTGGTGGATCGGAATACGCCACCTGTCCCAGTGGCCCCCGTTGTTCCGGAGGCTTCTGGCGTTCCCTTGAAGCCGGAACCGCCACGAGACGCGCCGCGGCTGGTGGTTCGGGAGTTTGGCGGGATTACTTTTGAAGGCGTATCGTTCGACTCGCGCAACTTTCGGATGCTTGTCGTTGATCAGCCGGGCGGACCAGCAAGCCGCTTTGCCGATGCACAGGCCGCGGGAGCAAGCCATCACGGGATCGCCGCCGTGAATGCCGGATTTTTCACCCCCGAAGGAACTCCACTAGGGCTTGTCGTTGCCGGAGGAAAATCCGCAGGCGCGTGGAATTCCGCCTCCTCGCTCGGCAGCGGCGTTTGGTATGAAAATATGGCTGGCGATTCCAACATCATGCGCCGCGAAACCCTGGGCCGCTCAACCGCGCTGGCGATGCGCGAACTCATCCAGGCAGGCCCGATGTTGGTGGAAAATGGAAAATCCGTCGGCGGTCTCGACGCCGCCAAGACCAGCGCACGGACCGCAATTCTCAGCGACAACGGAAACCGCTGGTGGATCGGCCGGGCCTCCCCCTGCTCGTTGGCGGACTTTGCGAAAGCGATCGCCACGGCTGAGCCCGCAGGCTGGAAAGCGATTTCCGCCCTCAATCTCGACGGCGGCAGGTCGGCGGACCTGTGGGTTTCCGATACGGTGGCAGGCGGTCCCCTCGTTCGGCGGTCACCTTGGAACCGTACCGTCCGGAATTTTCTCGTGCTGATCCCACGCTGAGGCCGGTGACAATTTCGCCCTCCAATGATTGGTGGACAAGGCAACTCCCGATGCTAGGTTTTCCCCGCCCCGTATGAAAATCCTGTTCAAAACAATCGGTTTTCCTCTCGTTGCAGCCACCTTGGCGCTGTCGTCCTGCGCAACCGTGAAAAATTCGGTTGCCGCGGTGCAGCGGACATCGAAGGCAACCGGCGCGAAGATGTCCGCCCTCGCCGATCGAATCAACCCGCCCGACGTGAAGATTGTGGAAGTTCGCGAAAAGGACTTGAAGAAACTTCCGACTGGGGAAGAGCGCGTGCTTGCGTTCGAACAAAGCCGGAAGCGGCACTTCTGGTCCGGATTTTCATCCCCGTTTTCAGGGCCTGTTGATTTTGTGGAGCCCAGCTTGCCCGCCGATGGTGAATTGGAATTGGACCCCAGCTTGCTTCCTCCGAAGGCCCCTTGATCTAACAAGCCCGCTTTTGCCTATTCCGGCTTGATCATACTCTGGTTTCGCGGATCATCAACGCATGTCACGGTTGTTCCGCGCCCGCCTTGCCCTTCTCTGTATCAGCGTCGCCACGATCTCTTCGTGCGGCGGCAAGCCCTCGCCGCGGGTCGATGTCCAAACCGGCAATTCCCTCCCGCCTGCCAACGAGGGCGTTCGCGCGGGGACCATTCCCGCGACACCGCCGCCACCGATCACGGGTGAGAGCGCTATCGTTGTCGATGTCGTCAGCGGGCGCGTACTTTACGCCAAAAACGCCGACCAGCCCCGCGCCGTTGCGAGCACCCAGAAAATCATCACCGCCCTCTGCATCCTCGATGCGGGGAATATCGACAAGCAGGTCGTCATCGAGCCCATCGATGAAGCCTGTGAGCCGACCAAGCTCGACTTGAAACCCGGCGACGCGTATTCGCGCCGCGATTTGTTGCGGGTGCTGATGGTGAAGAGCGCCAACGACGTTGCCCGCGCACTTGCCCGTGACATCGGTGGCGACCAGGAAGGATTCGCCGCGTTGATGAATCGCAAGGCCGCTTCACTCGGTATGAAGAATTCCAATTTCATCAACCCGAACGGACTGCCCATGCCCGGCCAATATTCCACCGCGCGTGACATGGCCATCGCCGCCCGGGCCGCTTACCGCAGCCCGTTGATCCGTTCGTTCACGTCCATCAGATCCTTCGCCTTTCAATACGCAGATGGCCATACGCGGGAAATCGAGAACACCAACAAGCTTCTCAAGACGGTTCCTTATTGCGATGGCCTGAAGACCGGCACCACGAACGCCGCGGGCCGCTGCCTGGTAGCAAGTGGTTCGCTCAACGGCCGCTCGGTCGTGGTGGTGGTGTTGAAATCAACGACGCCGCACATTTGGACCGACTCCAGCAAGTTGCTCGCATGGGCGCTTGAGCGTCCGGCAGCCGATTTCTAACAGATCATCAACATGCCCGGCCCCGCCGAGTCACTTCATCGGCTCGCCGCCGAGGGACTGCTGCGGCAACAACGGCCGCTTGATTCCGGTGGTGGCATCAGGGTCGACCGTGACGGACTGACTCTTTGGAATTTCGCTTCGAACGATTATCTCGGGCTGTCACGCCATCCGGCCATCGAAGCCGCATTGATCGAAGGCGTTCAAAAATACGGCGCGGGTGCGGGTGCCTCCCGGCTCGTGTGCGGAACCCTGCCGCCGCACCGGCTGTTGGAAGAGGCGATCGCCGCAGCGAAACAAACGGAAGCGGCACTCGCCTTCTCATCGGGATTTGCCACGTCGCTTGGAGTCATCACGTCGGTGGCTGGCAGCTCGGACTTCGTATTTCTCGACAAGCTCTGTCACGCCAGCCTTGTCGATGGAGCACGGCTCTCCGGCGCCACCATCCGCGTTTTTCCTCACAACGATTTGGAAAAACTCAGCCGCTTGTTGCAATCGACACGCGCAAAACATACCGATGCAACCATCCTCGTCGCCACGGAGTCCGTGTTCAGCATGGATGGCGACCTCTGCCCCCTGCGCGAAATCGTCGATCTAACAGAAATACACGGTGCCTTGCTGTTGCTCGACGAAGCGCATGCGATCGGTGTCCTGGGTCCAAGCGGCCTTGGCCTTGCCGAACGTGAAAACCTGCAGTCCCGGATCGCCTTTCAAATGGGCACGCTCAGCAAAGCCGCCGGTCTGGCCGGCGGCTACGTTGCGGCGACGCGCGAATGGATCGATCTCCTGGCGAACCGCGCGCGCTCGTTCGTGTATTCCACCGCCCCACCACCTGCCGTCGCTCACGCGGCCATTGCATCGCTGAAATTGATGATGTCCCCGGAAGGAAATTTGCTTCGCGAAAACCTTCATCACAATGTCGCCCTGCTATCCCCTCACCCGGCAGCGATCATTCCCATCATTTTTGGTGACAACGACAGGGTCATCAGCGCCGCGGCGGCTTTGGAGGCACATGGCTACATGGTCCCGGCCATCCGCTATCCAACGGTCCCACGCAACAAGGCGCGCCTCCGAATCAGCGTCTCAGCCGCGCATCCGCCTGAGCAGGTGAGTGAACTCGCATCGCTGCTGGCGAAAATCTAACACAACGTCGACATCAACGGCGAAGGCACTGCGATCACCATCATGCCCGCCCGTTGCGCTGCAAGAATACCGGCCGGCGCGTCTTCAAGTGCGAGGCAGCGCGATGGCTGGACGCCCAGCAATTTCGCGGCGTGCAAAAAGATATCCGGTGCGGGCTTGCCCTCGGCGACGTCATCGGCGGTGACTACTTCGTCGAACCAGTCGGAAATGCCCGCCGCTTTCAAAGTCTTCTCGATGACCATCCGCGTGCCACCGGTGGCGATGGCCATTGGGATTTTTCCGCGGAGGCTTTGGGCAAACTCGGCAACCTCGTCGATCAACGTCACGGTCGGCAGGCGCCTCAGGAAGGCTTCGCGTTTTGCAAATGCGACCGCACCGGGATCGAGCTTGAGGTTATACTCGTCGTTCAACTCCACCACGATGTCCATGGTCGGACGGCCACCCATCGCGAAGAACACATCTTCCTTGAAAATGCCACCCGCTCCGTGGAGAGCGAGAGCCTCGCACCACGCCTCGAAATGGGCCGGCATGGAGTCGATCAACGTGCCGTCGCAGTCGAAGATAACGCCGTCATAACCACTCTGCGGGAACGTAAAAGGTCCGATACTTGCCATTTCGCGGCACGGCTTACGGGGCCTGCCCCCCCTTGGCAAGAGTGGTCATCAACAAATTTTCACGGGCTAACAGGCCTCGGGGATATGACTACTCCGCCTCTCAGCATTTCACTTGACGATCTTCATAGATTCCTGCCTCGACCGTCTGCACGGAACCGCTGCCGTTGAGGAAGGCAACATCACCGCGAATAACGACCCCTGGAGCGAACTTTACCGGCCCTTCGACCCGCAGCGATTTGCAGTTGAGCAGGCCCGGAACCCCGAGCGCTTCGATCGAATCCACCAGCTTGTAGTCGTCAGAAAGCGAGATCGTCGGTGGCACCCCATTGCGCGAGGCCGCCAGCCGCACCTGGCCGTCTTCGCGAATCTCATAGGCGTCCGAGCGGAGGGCCAGCAGGTCGCCCGTGGTTTTCACCGGTGCGAAGCGGCTCCGCGGAACCTCGATGGCCGCCGCACCCTCGAAGCACTCGATCGCCGCACCCATCGCCGATTCCAACTGCACGACCGGAGTCGATTTCTTGTCGCGGGGATCGATCGTCTTGTTGTTGCGGATCATCGGCAGAGGCAGCACTCCCTCATCGGCGGCAAGTTGTTGTTTGAGCAGGTCGAGTCGCAGCCACAGCGAGTTGGTGTTGAAATAGCGATGCGTTGAAATGTCCTGGAATGCATCGCTGTCTTCGTCGGGGCACTGGGCCACTTCGCGGAGCAGCAGACGGCCATCCGATTTTCTAACAGCAAGGTGTCCGCCCTTGCGGTCCGCCGCGGTGCGGCGCGTCACTTCCATGAGGAACGGCGCGCCCGACTTGGCGAAATACTCAAGGATGGCGGGATCGAGAACCGCTCCCAGGTTGTCCGAATTGGAGACGAAAGCATATTTGACACCTTCATCTAACAGACGATCAAGCCAGCCGCTACCCACCAATGCGGGATACAAATCACCATGTCCCGGAGGGCACCATTCCATATCTGTATCTGCGGGCCACTCGGCGGGAGCAAAGCTCTTTGCATCGATTTTCGGAACCTGGTTCTGCATCAGCTCCACCTCGTTCGCATCCGCCAATCCGTCGCCAGCGTATTTCGCGAGATGTCCCAAGGTATCGCCACTGGTGCTGAAACTATTCATCAACAACAAGCGCACGTTGGCCCCACCCCGCTTCCGGAGATCGAGAATCTGCCGCACCATCAGGTCGAGGAAATTCACACCATCGCGCACGGCCAGCATGCTCTTCGGGCCTAGCAATCCCATTCCCGTTCCCAGGCCGCCATTGAGTTTGATGACCACCACCTCTTTCAACAGCTCGCGTGCCGAGTCATTCGAAGTAATTCCATCCAGCGTCGGCAAGCCAGTTGCGGGGGAGATCGAGCTTTCGGGAATCATCCCGGACTCATTGCGGCGCAGCGCCTCGTAGTTGCGGCGAAAAGCGCGGACCGCGGCATCCCCCATGCCCGCTGCTCTCATCTTGATCTCAAACGCGTCAAAATTAGTGTCCATGGTTTTTGAAAATTCGGTGGACCTCCATCCTGAGGGACAGAGCCGCTATGGGTCACGCGGAAACTTCCATCCGCCTCTCAAAAAAACAAAGGCCGGGGCTCTTCAAACGCTCCGGCCTCTTTGATTACTTTTTCTTCCGCGAAGTCAGCGAACGAATCAACTTCACTTCGTCATCCTTGTACGGCTTGCCGTCATTGCGGAAAATGTCGTGGAACCATGGGTCTGGTTCCGCGGTGTATTGCTTGGTCCACGAGTCCCATGGATAAATCGTCTGGCTCTTGCCATCCACAAAACCCCAGTTAATCGCACCCACTTTTTCCTTGGCGAAATAGGGCAGGATGGCTTCGAAGGTACTCCCCTGTGGCCGTGCCATGTATTCGGTGCAGATGATCGGCCGCTTGTACTTTTTCAATTGTTCAACCTTGGTGGTCGTGACGTCGATCGGATCGTATGTATGGAAGTTGATGATGTCGGAGTTATCGATCTGCGTGCGCTGGAATTCATTCAGGTTGCCGAAATCGCCCAGCCAGATTCCTGAACAAAGGGGCTGCGTCGGATTGGCTTCGCGGGCCCATACGAAGACCTCCTTCAGCAGGATCAATGCGTTTGCCACCTTGTCCTTCGGCTCCGTCGCGGTGAAGCGGCCGCCGTTGGTGTTGTCCGGCTCGTTGTAAAGATCCCAGGCGAGGATCCGCTTGTCGTTTTTGAAATGGCCGATCACGCCCGTCACATAAGGCTTCAACGATTCATGCTTTGACGGATCGTCAAGGATGCCCGCGCCGGGGCTTTGGACCCAGCCCGAGTTGTGCACGTGGGGTTTGGGCTCCGGTTGCTTGCCGGCTTTCGGCAATGGGTTCCAACAACTGTCAAAAAACACAAACATCGGACGGATGTGATGTTTCTCCGCGATGGCGAGAAACTGTTCGATGCGTTTCAAATAGCCGACTGAATCCGTTTTCCACGGGATGTCGTGGAGGAACACGCGCATCGTGTTAAAGCCCAGCTTTTCCGCCCAACCGAATTCGAGATCGATGCGCTTTGGATCGAAGGTCTCGGCCTGCCACATCTCAAGCTGGCTGATCGCGGTGGCGGGCACGTAGTTCGAACCAACCGGCCAAGGCTCTTTCGCATACCAGGCGTTGGCTTCGTCAGGTGTCCATTGCTTCGACGGTTCGGCAGCGGCCCACAGGCTCGTTGCAAGGAGGAATAACAGGGGGTTTTTCATATTGGGTTTTGAAGGCATTGAAATGAGGATGACGGTCGGTTGCGCGGATTCAATAAGGAAACTTGCCATATTCGAATGGCTTGCCGGTCGCCGCAGCTTCCATGATGCCATTCACCACCATGATGTCACGGGCACCCATTTCGCCCGGAACCAGGCTGGGAGTTTTGTTGAGAATGGAAGCGACCTGCCCGTCGATTTGCAGCGCTTGTTGGTTCACCTTTTCAAAAGTCATCGGGCCGTCCGGAGTCTTGCCCTTTTGTCCGCCATAGCCGTAAGCCGGCGCGATTTCGATCAAGCCCTTCTCAACTTCCGCACGGACATGATTGGCATCGCGGCCATAGCTAGCCATACCATCCGCTTTGCGGCCATCGGCGAACTCTAACACCCATTCCCATGTTTCCGGAACCTCTGTGAAAATCTCGGGCCGCTGTGTGGAATTCCGCGCAGTAACTCGCACCGGGTTCATGCCCGCCGTGTAAAGCGCGGCTTGCACACAATAGACGCCCAAGTAACCGAAAGCTGCGTTGAGAAGACTCAAGACTACAAGACGCAAGACACAAGAGAAGATCGGGCTCAGGAATCTGGTCTTTGAAGTCTGGATCAGGGATCTCCATTCACCCTCATTGTCTCTTCGCGGTTGGTATTCCCCATTGAAGTGGCCGGGCGGAGCGCTTGCAGCCCTATTCGAAATCGACCGATCGCCGTCGCTCGTGTCGCAGCGGAAACCTGCCCCCGTTGGCGCGGCGGATGGGATCGAAGACCGAGTCCATGCCGACCGATTTGATCTCGCATACCTGCGCCAGCAATTCGCCAAGCCGACCCTTGGGAAATCCATTCTGCTGGAACCAGATCAAATACTCGACGGGCAAATCCATGATCGGCACACCCGAAGGCGGATAGACTTTGATGCCGAATTTTCCGAAGGGCATCCGGGTCCTGCCGATTTCGACCAGAAGATTCCGGAAATCCTCGCGGTCGATATCGGTGAGATCCATGTCAGCCCCTTACTTGGGCTGATGCAACTTGAGCGAGGCGTCCGACTGGCCCTTAAACCAGGTGTCATACTCTTCCTTCGCAACGACTTCCATCGAACCCACCATGTTGCCATGGCCTTCACCGCAAAGCTGGGCGCAGACGACGTAGGTTTCGAGAGTCTTCACCGGCGTGAACCACATTGCGATTTCCTTGCCCGGGATGGCGTCCTGCTGCACGCGCATGGGGACGATATCATAGTTGTGGATGACATCCTTGGTGCCGACGTTCAGAACCACAGGCCGGTTGACGGGCAGTTTCAGGATCGGTGCTGTAAAATCGTCCATCGCATTCGGATCGCTGTAATCGATTCCGAGATCGTTGGTACCTGAAATGAGCTGGGGATCGCGGCGACCAAATTTTCCGTCAGCACCGGGGTAGTGGTAGGTCCAGCCGAACTGCCATCCAACGACCCGGACGCGGACCGGATTCAAGCGCTGGACTTCCTTCCAACTGTCCACATGGGCACCCCAGAGAGGTAACGCGAAACCGAGCAGCAGCACAGCTTCCACGATGATTACGCCCATTTCCACGTGCGATGAGAAATGGCTTTGAACCCCGACGTACGACGCTTTGGGATGATTTTTGTGCCAGAACTTGAAGATGCAATAGAAGAAAAACACGGTCCAGCCGATGAACAGCGCGATCATGAACCAGTGCACCACATCAATCATGTGATCCACTTCCGGACCGTGTTCGGAAAAGCATTCGGGGATGCCAAAGAATTTCGAGGGACTCATGGAAAGTTGAAGATTGGGAAAGTATCAGCGCGTTGAGTCCGGGACATAATCGTCGGACAATGAAGGATCCAAATTCGCTTTTTCGCGGGCTGCCAGATGGGCCATGAAATAGCCGATTCCACCCAACAAGCCGACGATGATGGCAAGCAGGAACAGGATCGACCACTTGGTGGCCTCGCCGCCGCCCGCGGAGGAGTTGGCCTGGCAGCTGGCGCAAGCGAGTGTGAGGAAGGCGGACGTCATGTCAGTGGATAGTGGCAGGGTTCAGAGGTGGCTGTTCCGGATCTTGCGGTAGAAATAGACGCCGTAAAAAGGCATGACCAGCAAGCCGGCGGAGGCGGCGATTCCAAGGCCCGTGATCACGCCAGTGCGCTCAGGGGCGAAGGCAAAAGCCCAGACCGTGAGGAACAGGAACAGCAGGGTGCTGATCGTAATGAAAACAATATGGAAGCCCTTGATGGACATGATTTCAATGACCCGAATAGAAGAACTTGTCGAAGATGGGATCCCAAATCGCAAGAGCGGTTAGAAACGCAAGGCTGCAGACCATGCAAAGACCCGAGCCGAACAGCCAGTAAATCGGTTTCTTTTCATGGTTCAAGTGCATGAAAATGAGTGCGACCAACATGGCCTTGAACGATGCGATGCAGAGACCAATGGCACAGTCCACCTTGTCGAAGCCGTGATGCCCGAAGTCGAGCTCGGGCCTGGTGGCGACCAATACGGTGAGGATGGTTCCGCCAAACAAAATGGCGCCGACCAACAAATACATGCGGACGGATTTTTTAATCGCTTCGGGAGTATCGGCCATGAGGTTTGCTAATTATGATTGAAGCTTGTCGATCCCAACTTACATCAAATAGAGGATCGGGAAAACGAAGATCCAGACGAGGTCGACGAAGTGCCAGAACAAGCCGCCGATTTCGACGCGGTTGGCGAGCCACTCGGGATTCGTGAGATACATTTTCTTTCCGAAGAACAGGTAGTAGGACAGCACCAAGGCTCCGGCGATGACGTGCAAGCCGTGCAAGCCCGTGATCGTGAAATAGATGGCGTAGTAGTTGTTCCAGGCGGGGGTGAATTTCGAGGCGTGTCCGACCATTTCGCGCGGCACCGTCAATTCAGGGAACGTCTTCTGATCACGGGCGTCATAGTTGGGGCCCTTGAAATTCTCGATGAAAGCGTCCGACGCTCCGAGCTTGGCAAGGCCGCTTTCGTCCGCCCTCCTGGCGAAGTCCTGCCAACCGATGCGATAAAGTTCCTTGTGAGTCGGCACGTATCTGGGCTTTCCGTTTTTATCCAGGCCGTGGTCCTTGATGAGTTGGGCCTTGAGCTTTTCAACGTCCTTCTGATGCCACTCCCAGGCCTCCTTGGCTTCGGGGCTGTTCTTCAGCAGCCATGAATTCTCGATCGCCACTTCAGGTTCGATGCCCTTCTCCTCCGCCTTCATGACGAGGTGTTGGAAATCGATGGCATCCACGCGGTGGAACACCATCGGGCTTTCCTCCATCTTCCCTTCGACCACGGTGTCATCGCGGAGGCGGGCGGGTGAAAGGTCTTCACGGATGTCGCGTGGGTGAAAATCCAGGCGCGTCGGCTTATCGATGTTGAAGGTGACCGTGGAAACTTCCTGGGGAATTTTTTCACCTTCCGCAAGCACACCGAGCAGGTGGGGAGCGAGCGGCTCCAATTCGATGTTCACGGCCCCAAGCTGCCAATCGCGCTTGTCCGGATTCTCGGCATGCACTTTCACCCACGCATCACGAAGCGCTTCGGTCCGGATGCCTGCGTTATGATTGCGCGCAGTGACATAGGCATCCTCGATGCGCTCAATAAGTTCATAGGAAAGAGGTTCTCCGGACTTGGCGATTGTTTCCGCTTTCCGGGCCTGATTGCCATTCTGCTCAGTCATCACCGAAGTGAAATCCGCGGCGAGCGTGATCTTCGCTTTGTTATGGGCAACCTCCGCGAGGATTTCCTCAACCCACGGCTTGTGAGCGCGCAGCGTGTTGAAGGTGACCTTCGTGGCTTCGATGGAGATGACGTTTTCTTCGATTTCGTCGCCCTTATGGTCGAGCACCGCAACGCCATTCTCCTTCTCAACACCCAAGTGCCCTTCGATGACCGTGAAGTCCTTCATCCGCAAGGCCTGGTGATGGAACTTGACGTTGTATTCCACGGCTTTGAGAGCCATGAAAATCACGGCACAGGCAACCGTGATACCCATGAAAATCTGGAAGCGACGCCATTGCCGCAGTTTCAGCGAGGCCCATGCAAAGACCACAGTGACCGAGGAACCGATCAAAACGAAGGTGTTGATCAAGCCGGGCAGCACCGGCAGCGTCCGCTCAGGCCAGGGATAATCCGCATCCACGCGCAGGAACACGTAGGCCGAGAAGAATCCGCCGAAGAGCATGACTTCGGACGCAAGGAACAACCAGATGGCGATCTTCGCGTTGAAAAGGCCGGTGTCCTTCCGGGGAGTGACGATGTAAGGAATTTCCATTTTGGGAAGGAAAGCGTTGGATGAAAGTCAGTGTTTGATGGTCGGTTTGTCCGACGAATCGTGATGTTTCGGCTCGATCCACTGAGGCAGGAAATCCTCCTCGCAATCCGGTCGGCTGTATTCGTAGGGACCACGATAGGTGACGGGATCCTTCAGGAAATTTCCATGCCCCGGAGGTGTTGGAGTTGCCCACTCGAGAGTCGTTGCATCCCACGGGTTGTCGCTGTTGGTTTTTCTGCCGAACTTCCATGCGAGCACGAAGTTGAGGAAGAAGAAGATTTGGAAGAACGCCATCGTCCATGCGCCCCACGACATCCAGATGTTCATGTCGATGTTCTCGACGACGGTCTTGCCGAAGACATTGACGCTGTCGGCGGCCTTCGCGAGATACGCGTCACCACCATTGTACCAGCGGCGGTGGAAGCCTGCCATGCCTTGGACGAGCATCGGGAAGAAGATGATGTTCATACAGATCAAGCTCGGCCAGAAGTGAAGGTGGTTGAGCGTGCGGCTCATGTAGCGGCCGGTGATTTTCGGATACCAGTGATGAAGCCCGGCGAAGAAGCCGAAGAGGATGCCGGGTGCCACCACATAATGGAAATGGCCGATCACGTAGTAGGTGTCGTGCAAATGGAGGTCCACCAGGTTGAACGCCAGTGGCAGTCCTGTCAGGCCACCGATACCGAACATCGGGATGAACGCGCAGGCCCACATCATTGGCGGAGTGAATCGGATCGATCCACCCCAGAGCGAGATCAACATCGCGGTGATGATGACCACCGAGGGAATGGAGATGATGACCGTGGTGGTTTGGAAGAAGGTCGAAACGGTCGCGCCCATTCCGGTCATGTACATGTGGTGCGCCCACACGACGAAGGAGAGGAAGCCGAGGATCAGCACCGAATACACCATCGACTTGTAACCCCAGAGCGGCTTGCGCGTATTGACGGGAATGATTTCAGCAACGCAGGCGAAGGCAGGAAGAAGCAGCACGTAAACTTCGGGGTGGCCCAGGAACCAGAACAAGTGCTGGAACAACAGCGGCGAACCACCGCCAGCGAGATCGGCGAGGCCTTCGCCCTTGGTGAACAGGCCGGATGGCATGAAGAACGAGGACGGCGCTACGCGGTCCATGAGCTGCATGATGCCCGCTGCCTCAAGCGGAGGGAAGGCAAGCAGCAGCAGGAAGCCCGTCACCAGCATCGACCAGACGAAGAACGGCATTCGCATCCACGTCATGCCGCGGACACGGAGGTTGATGATGGTGGTGATGAAATTGACCGAGCCTAACAGCGAGGACGTGATTAAACAGACAAGACCAATCAACCACTGCGTCTGACCCGCGAGGAATTGGTTGACGATCTGCCCATCGGCGAAGCCCGCCAGGGGCGAGTAGTTCGTCCAACCGGATTTCGCCGAGCCCGATTCCATGAAGAACGAGCCGCACATGATCAGGCCGCCGATCAGGTAGATCCAGTAGCTGGCCATGTTCAAGCGGGGGAAAGCCATGTCGACAGCACCGATTTGCAGCGGAGTCACATAGTTTCCGAATGCGCCGAAACCGAGCGGCACGATGCCAAGGAACACCATGATGGTGCCGTGCATGGCGCCGAACATGTTATACGTTTCACCGGTTACCTTGCCGTCCTGCAGCCAGCGGCCCTTCCAGTTGTCGGTGAAGATCCAGCTCATCCATCCCGGCAGCGGCTGGTGGGGATAAGCGATGCTCCAGCGCATCACCATCATCAGGTAAAAGCCGAACGCGAGAAAGCACAGTGCGGTCAAGCCATACTGCATGCCGATCATTTTGTGGTCGCTGGAAAAAATGTATTTTCTCCAAAATCCCAATTCGTGATGATCGTGATCGTCGTGATGGGCATCGTGCCCGTCGTGTGAAGTAGCGTGAGAGGTCATGGTTCCGTCGTGCGGCGTGGGTAAAATGTTGGATGCGCGGGTCAGGGCGCCGCTTTGGCCGGGGTCAAGGTGATGGGATCGAGCATCGTCTTCGGATCGAGTGCATCGCCGGGAAGGTTCTTCACGTGGTCGGCGAGTTCGGTTGCGTTGACCGACTTGCCGGCGTTCTTGCGCTTGCCGGAGATTTCGATGGCGGCTTTTGCCATGTCCACGGTGATGATGTCGCCCTTGGCGTTGCCGAAATTATTGCGGACGTAGGTCATGATGCCCGCGAGTTCCTCGGGAGCCATGCCAATGCCTTGCGGAGGCATGACACCGTAGGTTTTGCCGTCATCAACCGCTCCTTCAAGGCCGTTCATGATGATCATGGCAAAGCGCTCGGTTTCACCCGTCGCCCATTTCGAACCCACCAGGGAAGGATAGGTCGAGCCGTTGCCCTTCGCATCCGATCCATGGCAACCGCTGCATTTCGCGGAGAAGATCTTCTCACCGCGTGACTTGTAGGCGGCCATCGCTTCCTTCGCGGCCGGGCCCGTATCTTCAGCCCCCGGAGGCGTACCCCGGACATAGCCTTCTCGGAAATTCGAGTTATAGGCGAACAAACTGCCGGCGCTACTGAGAATGCCACCGGCGATCAGCAGAACCACGCCGCAGGCGGCGAAGGCCCATAGCGAAACGGGTGCGATGCCATTGTCGACGATCCGGTTCTCGCGCGCACAAGCGGCGGCATCGCGGACCACACGGCCATGCGCTTCCGTCACGTTGATCGACTCATCGAGGTCGGGCTTATGGTTGGGCTGTGACATTTCCAAAGTGGATAGAATGATTTCGGGCGCGATCAGCCCTTCTTTTTCGAAGCGGGCGCTGGATTCACCGAGGCGGGCAGGGCTTGGTCTTTCTTCAGCGAAAGCAAATATGAGACCAGGGCTTGGGCCTCGGCGGTGGGCACCATTTCCATATCCTCGCCGTTGGCTGAGGGCATCGCGCTGTCCAGTCGGTTACCCATCACTTTCCTCTCTTCGAAGAGGAAACGATAAGGCGGGCAGTTGGACTTCCAGCGATCCGGTTCCTGGCGCGGGTTGTAAAGGTGGGCATAGAGCCATTTGGCTGGGTCGCCGCCCTTGGCGTAGATTTTCTCAACGCGCACGCCGAGGTTCGCCAAGTCGGGTCCCATGCGGGTCACGCCGATTTGGGCAAAGCGCTCCCCGTAGAAATCGTCTGGCATGGTTTCGCGACGGGTATCGACATCGCGTCCGTCAGTGGCACTCAGGCCGCCGGCGTCGGGGCGGAAAATATCATTGCCCGCGTAAGTCGGCCGGACGAGTTGGCTGTGGCAAAGGTAGCAGCCGTTCCCCGCATACACGAGGGCACCGTCAGCCACCCGGCCGGTGCGCTTGGGGAAAAAGATGCCAGTAGCGCCGTCCTTGGCCTCCGTCAGTTGGATCGGCGGCCGATTGCGCATTTTGACGAATGGGATCACGATGATCGCAAGCCAAGCGACGCCAAAGCTGGTGGCGAGACCGAGAATGAAAGTGCGGAAGCTCATTAGAGAGAGATTTGAAATCTGAAATCTGAAATCTGAAATTCCATGTCAGTGGGCGGGCGCGTGACCGGGTCCGGCGTTGTCGATGTCGCCTTCTTCACCATGCGGACTGGGACCGTGGTGATGAGAGACGAGTAAGGTGGGATGCGAACTACGGCGACCCAACCGCAGCCACATCAGCGTGAGATGGATGAAAAAGAAAATGTTGGAAATCAGGATGAAGCACCAGGCAATCGTGGTTCCGACCGCATAAGGATAAGCGCGGGTGGCTGCCGATGAAAAAGGTTTGGTCCAGTCCTCCTGACCCACACCCTGTTGCAAGCCGCCGAAGAGGGCGAACAAGGCGACGCAGACGATGCCGTAAACCGAAAGCGTGAAATGCATCGTGATCAGGCGGCGAGACAGCCATTCGCGGCGGGTCACGCGGGGAACGATGAAGTAGAAGGCACCAAACATCGTCAGGCTGAAGAAACCGTAGAGGGCGAGGATTTCAAAACCATAACCGGAGAGCGAGAATTGGGCGAGCGGCAGCGACGAATCCGGCAGATTGAGAACCACCGCGGCAAAGGCGAGGGTTAGCAAGCCGACCACCCCGGCGACGGTGAAGCGCAGTGACGGGCTGCCTGCGAGAATCTCGCGGGAAGAGAGCGCCGTGCGTATCAGGTTGATCGCAGCCGCGACTGACGGAATGAAAAGCAGCACGGTGGCGGCGGCGCCAACGTAGGGCAGGAATGGTGGGATCGGCGCGCCTGCAAGATGCTGCATGCCAGCCCACGGAGCGATGATTGCCAGCGACCAGAATCCCAACTTCGCCAGCGAATAACTATGCACCGCCCGGCCAGTGACTTTTGGCGTCAGATAATACGCCGTGCCAAGTGCGATCGGCGTGAAGAAGAGGAAGATCATCGCCGATTTGAACCAGGCATTGATCGCCGCAGCCATGAGGGGGTGGCCGGGGAGGCAATGCAACATGATGTTGGCGGTCATATAAATCCACGGGAACCAAACCATCGCGCCAAGCAGATACCATTGCGAAATATAGACATGCCCCGCAGGACGGACGCGGAACTGGATGAAGGACCAGATCGCGATCATGAAATAACTTGCCAGCAGCACCGGCCAGGCGAAGGCGGGAAATTCCATCCACGGCATGCCCGTTCCATTGCCGGCGAGAATGCCGATGGTCCCCGCGAGAACACCGAAGTTCCAGACATGGCCCGCCGCGAGGATGATGCCGGCGGCTGTGCATTCCTTGCGCGAGAGCCGTGCCGTGAGCCAGATGATGACGGCAAAGGCCGCCTGGAAACCCCAGCCATACACCAACGTGTTGATATGCGCCGGAAAAGCGCGGCCATAAGTAAGCCATTCGCAGTCCGCCATGAAATTCGGCGCGTGAACCTTGGCTGATGAAATGATGCCCAATACAATCGATACCGCCAGCCAGGCTGCGGCGCTGGTCATGAAGAACATCACCGGATGCCGCAGCGAACGGTCGATCCCCGCGCGAAGAAGCGCGTCCTGATCAGTGTGGGATGGTGATTCGGGGTTCATCGATTGAATGAAGGGCTGCAAAAAATTTCGGAAATCAGGGTTTGGTCAACTCCGGGGCGGTGATCTGTGGTTTGCCGGCTTCTCCGCGCAATGGAGTCACTTGCTCGACTTTCACCGAGCCAGCCTTGTTGCCAAAACTGTTGCGGACGTAGGTCAACACACCCGCGATCTGCTCGTCGGTTTGAAAGGCAAGCGGTGCCATTCCACCGGGCATATTGTATTCTTGGCCCTTGACGCTGATCGGTCCCACCAAGCCGCGAAGCTGTATCCTGACTAAGTTGGAAATCGGGCCCGCAACCCATTCGGAACCCGCGAGCGGCGGGGCGATCGGACCACCTTCACCGTTCTGCCCGTGGCACGCAGCGCACAGCATAAACCCTGCTTTGCCGATTTCCATCATCTTGGGATCGACCGGACCAGCGTCGGCAGGAACGGCATCGATCGCCTTGGTGTCAGGACCGGGAGCGGCGGCGAGTTTTTTCGAAGTGGGCGAACCGGGGACGACTTGCTCCGGCTTCTCGACGGCCACCGGTTTGGAAGCCACGAGTTCCTTGGCAACTTTATCCATGGCGGCTTTGAGGGCTTCGGGAGAAATGTTGGCCGCTTGTGCCGCATCGACTTTCGCCTTCGTCTCATAACGCGGTTTGGAAGCGGCGTCTTCAAGCGACTCGGGTTCGCCGTGGAAAAAGAACCAGATCACCGCCAGCAACACGGCGAAAATCAGGAACGTGCCGGCACCCCACCAGAACGTGGTGAAACGGATGAACAGGTTGTCGCGGGTGGGGTCCATGGGTCGGAAAATCAATTGGAGGCGTTCGCGGATTCAAGGATGCGCGGATCGCGGTTTGGATAAAGCGAGTGCTGGCCGTGCGCACGCAGAACGAAGAACACGAATGCCGAGCCAATGGTAATGAAGGCGAGGATGTCGCCCCAGAACGCGCCGGGAATGGAAACACGGATGTCACCGAAAACCGCAGGTTTGATGTTGCCCAGTGACACACCGCGCTCGGGAATCGTGATGATGTAATGGTCGAGCACGTGCATGCACAGCGTGTAAACCGCGACGATGGAGAGCAACTTCGGGTTTCTCTTCAACCACGCTTGCAGCAGGACCACGAAGGGCACCACGAAGTGACCGAACACCAGGAAATACATCGCCACGTTCCAGTTGCCCGTGTTGCGCGTGATGAAATACTTGGTTTCCTCGGTGATCGAAGCATACCAGATCAGGAAGAACTGGGAAAATGTCACATACGCCCAGAAGGTGGTGAACGCGAACATCAGCTTGCCCATGACATGGAACTGCTCGGGGCCTGCCACATGCTTGAGATGGCCTTCGCTCTTCAACCAGGTGCAAAGCAACACGCCGACCGCCATCGAGTTGAGCGCGGTTCCCGCAAAGAGATAGACACCCCACATCGTCGAGAACCACTCGTAGTCGAGGCCCATCAGGAAATCAAAGCCGGTGAAGGTGATAGTCAGGGCGAAAATGATGACCGAGTAGGTCGAGTGGAAGCGGGCCCTCAACAAGCGCGAGGTGCCGGGATTCGGATCGGTGTCCTGGTCCGTTGACAACTTGCGCTGGCCATAGATCACTCCCCCGAACACCACAAAATAGAACGCCATCCGTCCATACCAGAACGGCTTGTTCATGAACCAATACTTGGTGAACAGAACGTGGTTGTGGTGATGGAGATATTCCTTCACCGAACCCGGCGCTTCGCCATGAATGTTCATCCATTCATAGAGATACTGCTGCACGTGCGGAAAGAACATCGGGATCGCGAACAGGAACATCCACGGAAACGTCGATCCCAGGTTTTCGAAAACGCGGCGCACCGAAGTGCCCCAGCTTGCGTTGGAGACGTTGTGAAGCAAGACCCAGAACACACCGCCGATGGAAAGTGTCAGGAAAAAGTAAAAGGCAAACAGCCATGAATAGGCATAGTAGCCCTGGATTTTTTCCGGCCCGAGGAATAACAGATACAAGCTGATGACGGTGCCGATGCCGGCCACCATCGCAGCGATGCCTTTGATCTTCGCTGTTTTCGACAGATCGAGATGATCGCCATGGATTGCGATATCCGCGGAGGTGACGTGGTGGTGGGCCATTGCGTGAAAATCGTGGAAAATTATTTAGCCGCGGCTTGGGATTGCTTCGCGAGTTGCAGGGCGCGGATGTATGAGATGATCGCCCAGCGGTCGCGGACGGGGATATTATATCCGTAGGCGCCCATCATGCCCTTGCCGTTGGTGATGGTTTCGAAAATGCGGCCGTCGGGATAGCTTGCCGATTTGAAGCGGTCGTCGTGAAAATTCGCGATGCCGGGAACCTTATACTCGCTGGTTATCCCCTGCCCGTTACCGGAT
This sequence comes from Akkermansiaceae bacterium, assembly GCA_031371445.1. Taxonomy (GTDB): domain Bacteria; phylum Verrucomicrobiota; class Verrucomicrobiia; order Verrucomicrobiales; family Akkermansiaceae; genus Luteolibacter. Next base: position 12,516 of record JANMJQ010000143.1, on the reverse strand, counting down.
TTACCGTGGCAGACCGCGCAATAGATGTTGAAGCGTTCCTCACCGCGATGGATCAGCGCGGCGGCTTGTGTTTCATCGAGCTTCAGCTCTTCAGGCATGCCGGTGCCGAAGTAATCACCCACATGGCCGGTGTAGTAATATCCGGGTTGGCCGCCGAACTCGTATTCGGGGATACCACCCAAGGTCGTGAGGCCGTCTTCGTTGAAGCCACGCGGCTGGGTTTGCGCGATCGGCATGCGGCTGCCATGGCCGTCCGCAAAGAACGCATCCGGCTTCTGGGCGCGGATCTTGTCCTGCTCATCCATGTCAGGAAAAATGCGGTACGGCGGCTTGGAGAACTTCTGGCCCCGGAAGCCGCCGATGCCGATGACCAGCAGGGCGATCAGCGCGTAGATGACGAAAAAGTAACGCATGTCAGTGTTTCAGCTTTTCAGTTTTTCAGCATCTACCTTCAACCGTCTTCTTCCTCGACCAGTTCGACGTTCGACCCGCCGATGTCGGTCAACAGGTCACGGGTGCCATTGGGGCTGAATTTTGGGTCGCGTGCTTCGATTGCGATGAAGAAGCCGTCGTCAGTCGCGCGATGGAATTGGCGGCTGGCGAACAAAGGATGGTTCAGGCGCGGCAGTTGGATCAGTGCGAGCAAGCCGAACAAAGTGGTGAAGCCCGAGAACAGGATCGTCAGCTCGAACATGATCGGGAAAAACGCGGGTATCGTGAAAATGTTCGCCGGCTTTGCCTGCACGACCGTCGGGTAAATGACAACCTGCGTTACGTAGGCCAGCGTGAAGGCGGTGGCCGTGCCGGTTATGCCGCCGAAGAAGACGAACCAGGGCAGGATCGACCGCTTCATCCCCATCGCCCCGTCAAGTCCGTGGATCGGATAGGGCGAGTAGCAATCCCATTTGCGGAAGCCGGCGTCGCGGATTTTCTCCGCGGCCTTGTAGAGGGCGGAAGCGCTCCGGAACTCGGCCAGATAGCCGTAAACGCGTTTGCGGGTGGTGCTCACTGTGAAAATTTCAGATTTCAGATTTCAGATTTCAGATTTTATTCTGAGCCAGCTCGTGTTGGTACGCCGCCACCTCAACCACGCCGTGGTCGGGATGTTCATGGTAGTCGTCGAAATGGGGATCGCTCTCGAGCAGGGTCCATTTCACTTCGGCGATGTTGATGCAGGGCAGGAAACGGAGGAACATCAGGAACAGCGAGAGGAAGAGTCCGATCGTACCGATGAAGGTCATGATTTCCACACCGCTTGGTGAGTAGGTTTTCCAATCTCCGGGCAGGAACATCCGCTCGAGGGTTGTGACAATGATGACGAAGCGCTCATACCACATCCCGACGTTGACGAACATCGCCACGACCATGATCACCCACAGATTCTCACGAGCCGACTTGAGCCAGAAAACCTGCGGCGACAGCACGTTGCATGTCATCATCGCGGCATAGGCCCACCAATGCGGCCCGGCGATCCGGAACTTGAACGCGTCCATTTCATAAATGCCGCCCGAATAGAAGGCGACGAAGAGCTCCATCAAGTAGGCATAGCCGACGATCGTTCCTGTTAGAAGGATGATCTTCGCCATGTTGTCGATGTGCTTCATCGTGATCAAATCCTGCAGGCCATAGATGAAGCGCGCGGGAACCATGATCGTGAGCACCATCGCGAAACCACCAAAGATGGCACCGGCGACGAAGTACGGCGGGAAAATCGTGGTGTGCCAGCCGGGGACGATCGAGGTCGCGAAGTCGAAGGACACGACCGAGTGCACCGAAAGCACCAGCGGCGTCGAAAGAGCGGCGAGCAAGAGATACGCCATTTCATAATGGCTCCACTGCCGGTTGCCACCACGCCAGCCGAGCGAGAAAATCCCGTAAAGGATCTTGCGGATGCCGGGTTTGCAACGGTCACGGATCGTTGCAAGGTCGGGAACCATGCCGAGATACCAGAAGATCAGCGAGATGGTGAAATAGGTCGAAACCGCGAACACGTCCCAAAGCAGCGGCGACTTGAAGTTTTGCCAGATCGCGTTCGCATTCGGCACCGGTGCGAGGAACCAGGCGAACCACACGCGGCCAACGTGGAAGGCCGGGAAAATGCCGGCGCAAATCACCGCGAAAATCGTCATCGCTTCCGCCGCGCGGTTGATCGATGTCCGCCAATTCTGTCTTGTTAGAAAGAGCACCGCGGAGATCAGTGTACCCGCGTGGCCGATACCGATCCAGAACACGAAGTTCGTGATGTCGAATCCCCAGAACACCCGGTTGGACATTCCCCATACACCAACACCTGTCGAAACAAGATAGGTCAAACCACCGCCCACACCGATCATCGCGATCAGCGCGGATGGAATGAACAAGAGCCACCAGAGAAATGGCTGGCGGTTTTCCAGAACGCCGCAGATGCGTTCGGTGATCCAGTGGTAAGAGCGGCCACTGAGGATCAATTTCTCACGCTTGAGCACCGGCAGCTTGATGGCTGGGGCGCTGGTCTCGGGAGCGGTCTGTAAAGTAGATGCCATGTTTGGGGAAAGTTAAGCGCGGATTGCAAGGCGGCGGTTGAGACGCAAGACGCAAGACTGCAAGACACAAGAAAAGAAGTGCCGCAGGCTCGGGTTCTGTTTCGTTATCTTCATTTTCTCTTGCGTCTTGTGTCTTCCAGACTTGTGTCTATCAGGCCATATGAATCGTGGCTTTGCCGATGAAGCGGGCGTCCGGCATGTTCTCATTCGGATTTTTCACCCGGGCGAGATAGCTGGTCCGCGGACGGGTTCCGACGTAGTTGAGCAGATCGTAATTCCGCGCGATATTCTTGCTGCGCATCATCACCGACTTGTCGCCATCGAGCTTGTTGCCGAAGGTGATGGCACCGGCCGAGCAGGCGTCCTGGCAGGCCACTCTAACAGAATCAACCGGTATGCGCAGGGTCTCGATGCCGACCTTCATGTCAGTTGAAAGCTTGCCGGCCACGAGAGCCTCCTGCTTCTGGCCGCGCTTCTGGCGGATGACCGCGTCCTTGAGGCGCTGCACGCAGTAGGTGCATTTTTCCATCACACCCCGCATGCGGACGGTGACGTTCGGATTCCTCTGCAAGTGCGGAGCGTCGCCGACCTTCGTTTCGCCGAAGGGACCTTTGTAAAGGTTGTGGGCGATAAGCGGGTTGCGCTTGTTGTAGTCGAAATAATTGAAGCGGCGCGCCTTGTAGGGGCAGTTGTTCGCGCAATAGCGGGTGCCGATGCAGCGGTTGTAGGCCATCGCGTTGAGGCCGTCTTCGGTGTGGATCGTCGCGTTGACCGGGCAAACCGTTTCGCAGGGAGCCGATTCGCACTGCACGCAAGCCACTGGTTGCGGAACGAGCACCGGATTGTCCTTCACCCACTCCGGCGTTTCCTGTTCCTTGCCGTTCTCGTCGATGTAGCGATCCTGCGTCGCGAAATACCGGTCCATGCGGATCCAGTGCATTTCGCGGCCGCGGGCGACCTGCTGCTTGCCGACGATGGGAATGTTGTTCTCCGCCTGGCAGGCAATCAAACACGAGTTGCAACCGGTGCAGGACGAAAGGTCGATCGACATCGCCCATTGGTGCAGCACGTCACTGAGGAAGGGGACTGCCTTGCCGTTGGGTCCCGGATGGAAGGTCGCGGAACCCTGCGGAAGATAGAGTTGCACGTTCGGCGGCGCATGCGCGTCGTTGCCTTGCTTGGCGACGTTGGCAAGCTGATCGGCGAAGGTCCCCTTCTCCTCGTCCTTCATGGTCGAGACTTCGCGGGCCAGCGCGCGGCCATACATCGCGCTGTGCTCCTGCGTGATCGCCATATGATAGCGCTTGTCCTTGAGCAGCGAGACGGTCGCACCGGTGGCGAAATAGGGAGTGGCGCTTGTCCGCAAGGGGTACGCGTTGAAACCCGTGTTCACACCGACCAAGCCGACATGAGTGTTGTTTTTCGGACCACGGTCGAGTTCGTCGTGTTCGTCGAAGCCCTGGCCGTATCCCAGGGGAATCACGATGGTGTTCTCCGCCTGGCCGAACGAAATCAGCACCGGAATCTCGAGCGATTTTCCGTTCACCTTCACCGTGATCATCGGCGACGTGCGGTTCTCGCCCTCATCATCCCCTTCCGCGGCGCGCGGGGCGGTTTTCAGACCTGTTAGAGAGCCGACTGGTTCGAGCGCAATGATCGATTCATAAATCCCCAGCGCCTTCGCGGTCTTGGGTGCGATCAACGCGGCATTGTCCCAGGCCAGTTTGCAAATCGGATCGGGTGCTTCCTGCAACCAACCGTTATCGATCCAGCGGCCATCATAAACGGAGGCATCCGTCGCGAAAATCACTTCCAGCGAGTCCTTGGTCGGCGCTTTGGCAATCAGTGCCGTCGACATGTCACCCTTCGAAGCCGGTGAAGCTTTCGCATAGCCAGGTCCATCGAAAAATCCGTCGCGCAGCAGCTTCTTCCACGCCGCTTCGGTATCGCCGCCCAGTGCCGTGAAGGTTGCGCGGACCGCATCGTAAGCGGGCGAGGGCGCGCCTTTTTCGCCTTCGCCATTGAGGAGCTTGCCATCGTCCTTGAGCAGGGCGAGCAAGAGCTCCAGCTCGGAGATACAATCGTTGTAAAGCGGCAGGATCATCGGCTGCACCACCGTGTAAGTCCCGCGGCAGCTCCGCGTGTCCGACCACGATTCCAGATAATGCGCCGCGGGCACGTGCCAGTTGGCGGCATGCGCCGTTGCATCCGTGCGCGGGCCCCAATGGATGCTCGTCGTCAGCTTCGCAAAGCTGGTCGCGAAATCCAGATCGGCGGGTGCGTCGTAAATCGGATTCGACGGCGTCAATAACAACAGTGTGTCCACCGTGCCGCCATCGATGTCGGCCTTGAGATTCGCCAGCGTGCCAAGTCCTTTCGCCTCGCTTTGATAGGCGGCCAGCGGCTTGCCTTCACCGATGTTGCCCAGCGCGAGGTTGATCGCATGAGCCAACAGATGCACTGAAAGAGATTGCCTTGATCCCGCCAACACCACCGACTTGCCGGCGTTCTCCTTGAGGTCCGCGACCAGCGGGGTGATCCACTTGAGCATTTGCGGGTCTTCGATCTCGGGAGAAACGATGGCGACGCCAGCCTTAACACCGAGTCCGCGCGCGATCTGTGCGGCGACCGCATTGACCTGGCTCGGTGAAACGCGCAGGCGATGGTCTGCCATCCCGCCTGTTAGAGAGTAGGCTGCCTCGACGACGTAGAGGCGGTTCATCGACTTGGCATCAGGGGCCTTGTCGTAATTCTTACCCTCGGGTTTGCGGCGGTCGAAAAACGCCGTTACCGGTCCCTGCGAATCGGACTCCGTGAAATCGCAGTCAAGCGACAGGATCCGGTCCGCCTTGGAAAAATCCACGGCCAACTTGACACCATCGCCCAACGCGGTGCTCTCGCCATCGCCGGTCAGCGCTTCGTATTGATAGAACTTCGCGCCGGAATATTTTGCTGTTAGATCCTTGAGCAGCCGCAGCCGCGTCGGCGAATCATCGGCGCCGAACACGATTCCAAGCTTCGCCGCTTTATCCTTGGCGATCGCTGATAGAGCCGTTTCGAAATCCTTGCGCGGCACAGGCTTGCCATCCTTGAGGACATGGCGCGAACGCGAAGGCGAATAAAGATCCAGCACCGAAGCCTGGACGAAGGCATTCGTTCCATCCGCATCCGGATGCAGGCGGTTCGGAGACACCCGCGTCGGCCGGCCTTCGAAGGTCGTTACCACCAGCGGCGTGGCACCGCGTGCGCCTGGCATCGACGATGCGTAATAAGTGGCCTTGCCGGGGATCACCCACTCGGGTGCCTTGGTGTAGGGCACGATGTAGCTTTCCGGCCGGCGGCAGGCTGCCATTCCGAAGCCGGCAAGTGCGGTGGACGCACCCATCAATTTCAAGAACGACCGCCGCGACGTTTCACCGTCGCTGTCGTCGGCCATTTCGGCGGAACCCTGCGGAAACTCCCGGTCCAACCACTGGCGGAAATCGGCCGAGTCCTCAAGCTGGCCCGCGCTCCGCCAGGCAACCGTGGTTTCGCCGGCGGGGATTTCAGGATGATGCCAGATGCGCTTGCTCATGTTAGACGTGCGGAAATTTTAAAAGGGAAACGGCGTTCAATGGTGACAGGTGGCACACGTGGTTTTGGGCCGAATCATGAACTCCGATTTCAGTTTTAGGCCCAAATCCTCCGTGGTTTTGACACCCAATTCCGGATGGTTGGAAATGAAGGTCTTGGGGTTGTAGCTGAAATTGAAAACTTCCTCAAGCGGCCGCAGGTTCTTCTCAGGGTTGCGATGGCATTCAAGACACCAGCCCATCGAGTGCGGTTCCTTTTGATAGACGACCTCCATCTTGTTCACGTCGCCGTGGCAGCTCTGGCAGGAAATCCCCCGCGCCAAGTGCGCCGAGTGGTTGAAATAGACGTAATCGGGAGCCTTGTGGACGCGCACCCATTCGATCGGTTTGCCGTCGTAACCCGGATAGGCCACATCCATCGACTTGTGCAGCGGCACCAGCTTCGGGCTGTCGCGCTGGACGTGCTGGTGGCAGTTCCAGCAAGTGCTCCCGGTCGGCACGTTCGAGTGGCCGGAAACCTCGACGAAAGAGTGGCAATACCGGCAATCCAGCCCGATCTGGTCGGCGTGGATTTTGTGGGAGAAGGGAATCGGCTGCGCCGGTTGATAACCCGCCACCAGGGTCTTCGGGGTCGCGTAATAAGTGAAGGCCAATCCCACTCCGGCAGCCGCCGCACCCGCGCACAAGGCGATTTTCAGCGGCAGAAAGTTGGACCAGCGGGGAAAAATGTTTGCCATGGGAAGGGCGATGCGATGCTCAAGGATGAAAGCTTGTGAAAATTTTCACAAGCTGTTTTCCAGAAAAATCCGTCACGGCAGCGACGGCCCCCAAAGCTGCAAAACAGTCCCTGTCCTTGCAAAGCGAAAAAGCATCGATTGGGACGATTTATAACAGATTTCAAAGATCCCTCTCGCCTTCCTTCCGGGCTTCATCCGCAGCCGACCAATTCAAGCCATTTTCCTGCCGCCATTTCCGATAGGCGGCGAATTGCTCCTTCTTCAGCATGTTTCGACGGGCGTTGTCCTCCGCAAGAAATGTCTCGAATGCGCCTCCCGCCGAGGTTTCCGCGGGTGAAGGCGCCGCACTGGCCGTTTCACGCCGCGAATCGTTATGACGAATCAACCGTTCCAAGCGCGCCAAACGGCCAACGACCCGCATTAAAATCAGGAAGCCAATCCCCGCGGCTCCCACACAGATCCACAGCAACACCAACATCGTATGCGCATCCTCTTCCGTCATGCCCTAGCTTCGTAAGGTCGCGGCCTTTTGAGAAGCCCAAAGCGAACTTCCGACAAGCCTCTCAGTTTGGATTTGAACCGCGAATGGACGGGAATAAGAGATCGTGGATAGTAGATCGTGGATCGGGGATGGAAGAGCCCGACCGCGGATTTCCTCAAGTCGGGCGCGCCAGTTTCCGCAGCAACCATTCGGCGCCGAGGAGACCGAGCAGGATGATCCAGGCCGCCGGCTTGTCCCATGCCGGCTGCAGCAGGATGCGGTCGCTTTTCCGGCTGCGTTCCATGTCCCCATGCAGAACATCCGCCGCTTCGCGCGTACTGGCGATTTCGCGTCCGCCGGTGGCGCTGGCGAGGTCACGCAGCAAGGCCGGTGTCGCCTCGATGTGTTCGATCTCCGGGTTGAGCGACAGGACCGGCAAGTTCAGGCGGCTTGAAATTTTGCGCGCGCCCGCTTCGCAGTCGAAGAGCAGCCCCACCGTTTTCGCGCCGATTTCCGCAGGGATTTTCACCGATCCCACGAACTCACGCCGATCGCGGTTCCAGGTGAGTCGTTGCGCCCTGGCACCGGGAATCAACAGCCGCGCGGTGACCGGCAGCCCCGGCATTTCCTCCGCGGACACGCCGGCGATGATTTCAGCGGAAATCGCCAGATCCGCCCCCGGTCGCGCCACCGAATCCGCGGCGCGGCCACTTATGCCCTCGCCAAGCCGGCGCAGGCTATTCTCAGCGAGCCAGCGGACCGTGTTGACCCAGAACTGTCCATAATACGGCGACGGATGCGGCATCGACGCGGGCACCGCGTCGTCATCGGTCATGCCGGCGGTGCTTTCCAAGATCTGCGGGCCGTGGCCGATTTCGCGGGTAGGACCGACGAGGCCCCCCGATTTTTCCTCGCCCCAATGGATGTATGATTCCGCCCAGCCGCCATTGGAATCGTTGAGAAATGCCATCGACCGACCGCGGCCGTATGATTGCACGGTGATCAGCGGGCCCTGGCCTTCGGCGTGCATGGCGAGGTTGATCGCTCCTGGCTTGGCGCGCCGGATGTCATGAAATCCGAAGAACGGCGGATGATTGTCGAGGATGCGGTTGTTCTCCGCAGAATCGGGGACGATGCGCCAGATCGGATGCGAGCGCGCTGCTTCCGGGCGAGCAAATGGGTTTCCTTTTGCACGTAGCCGTGGCCGTACTCGACCATGTCAACCGGCGTGATTTTTTCCCACGGTGTCTGGTCGAAGTCGCCGGATCAGCAACACGAAGGGCTTCGCCCAGCCGCGGAGGTTGCGGTTAGCGATGATGAAAACGATTGCCGACAACGCGGCCAGGCCCGCGAGCGTGACGATAAGCGGGAAGGGGAGCGAAGGATGCCAACGGACTCCGGAAAAATCGGGAAGGCTCATTCGAGACGGAGGACCACGGTGATTTCGTGCCCGTCCGCGAGCACGGTGAAGGTGTTGACACCCTTGCGGATCGCCGTTTCAAAAACCGGCTCGGTGAGGGTTTTCTCGCCGTTGAGCGTGAGGATGATTTGGCCGGGCTTGAGTTTTCTAACAGCCGCGGATTTCTCCGTGATCGAAACGATTTTCAAACCGTTTTCGGCTGGCTTGAGGCGCAGTCCCGGCAATGCCGCCGCTTCGAAATCGCCGCCGCCGGCTTCGTTTTCGGCACGCAAGGTGACGGCATGTTCCACTGCCACGCCGTCGTGAAATCCCGCGCAGTGGACGACCTCGCCGGGCGCGGCCAGCGACAGGATCAAGCGGAACACCCCGCGATCCGCGACCGCTTTGCCGTTGAGTGTGGTGATCACGTCACCTGCCTTCCAACCCGCGAGTTCGGCAGGTCCGCCGGGAGCAACCTCCGCGAGCCGACAGCACCCGCTGCCTCCGGACGCGTACCCGCCACCAACTTCACCGCATGACGCACCACTTCCTCGGCCACCGGCACACCGCGGACCAACGCCTGCAAGGGCACGATGTCGCTGGGATCGAGGACCGGCACGATTTCACTGCTCTCGACGGAAGTGGTGTCACGAACGATCGCCATTTCCTCATCCTCGCTTGGATAGCCGACGCGGATGCAGAACAGGAAGCGGTCGAGCTGCGCTTCCGGCAACGGATAGGTGCCTTCCATTTCGATAGGGTTCTGCGTGGCCAGCACCACGAAGGGTGGCTGCAGCGCATAGGTCTCGCGGCCGATGCTAACCTGCCGCTCCTGCATCGCCTGCAACAACGCGGCCTGGGTTTTCGGTGGGGTGCGGTTGATTTCGTCGGCGAGCAGGAAATTCGTGAACACCGGCCCCGGGAGGAAACGGCGCGAGTAGGTGCGGGTCACCGGATCTTCCTCCAGCACTTCGGCGCCGGTGATGTCGGAGGGCATCAGGTCGGGCGTGAATTGCACGCGCCGGAAATCCAATTTCAACGCCTTCGCCATCGTCGCGGCCATCAAGGTTTTGCCGACACCCGGCACGCCTAACAGCAGCGCGTGTCCGCCGCAAAGCAGGGCGAGCATCATCAGGTCGAGTGTTTCGTCCTGACCGACGACCCGCTTGCGGATCTCGGTGCGCAGACGCTTCTGGGATTCCGCAAGGCTGCGGGCGATATCGGCGGCGGATTGGCTCATGGGATTTCTGTTAGATTTTATTCGAGGCCCTTGCCTTCGGCTGTTAGAGTGAAAAATCGTTTCGCCGCGCCCTCGCGGTCGATGGGAGCGGGACGCTGGGTGCCGCGACCGTCGCCATCGCCATCTAACAGCGCGGCTTCCTGCACGATGAATGGCCCGGTCTGATAAACACCGAGCACGATCTCGCGGGTCTTGGAAAAAATTTCAGCCGCGTCGAGTTTGCCATCGTGGTTCGCGTCTGCTTTGGGATCGTTCTAAAAGGAGCCACTTGGGACGAATCGACCAATATTTTTCCCGTGCAGTTCCGCGCCAGCGTCAAGGCGATCAATCCGAAGACGTCCGGCTCACCGATGAACGGTCTTTTATATCGACATCAAGATGATGAACTACCAGATGACCAAGCACGCTCGGATGGCGCTGGAAGAAAGGGAAATCCTGATCGAATGGATGGAGCGGGCGATGACCGCTCCGGAGTTGATCACTCCAGACCCGGAGGATGCCACGGTAGAGCGGCGTTTCCGGCGCATCCCCGAGTTTGGCGGCAGGGTGCTGCGAGTGGCCGTGAATACGGCAGTTGAACCCGAGCGGGTTGTGAGTGTATTCTTTGACCGAACCATGAAAGGCAAACTATGAAACTCCATGTCGATCAAGAAGCCGACGCGCTTTACCTGAGGCTCGACGATTCGAAAATCATCGAATCCGAAGAGGTATCGCCCGGGATCGTGCTGGATTTCGATGAAAACAACCAAGTGGTGGGCATCGAGATGCTCCACCTTTCGGCCAGGACCACCCGGCTGAATTTGCAGGAATTGCAGTTCCAGACGGACTGAACCCAAAAGCAACCCGATGATGAAGCTGGCGGATGATTGGCCTGCCAGGTGTTGAAGGATTGCCGAGTGACGATTGTTGAATGTTGATTGGACTTCGCGGGTTGGATGAATGAATGAAAGCCGGGATGAATCCCGCGGTCCGTGAAGAAACGGCGACGTCACAGCCACTTGCTTTGGTGTGGAAGAATTGCCGAATGATGATTGTTGAATGATGAATGTTGAATGTTGATTTTTGAAGTGACCGGAGGGCGGATTTTTTGACCTTCGGTCCAGGTTCAGCAATCGGTAATCATCAATCATCAATCAATCTAGAACTGGCGGTTGATTGGTCTTCAGTTCACAGGTCCGAATCCCACCGATCCTCTTTTAGACGCGGATTCCGCCCATCGCCATGATTCTCCGGATCGAGAAAGGAAGCCTTCACCGCCGCGAGATAGACATTTGTTAGAAACCTCGCGGAGCGATCTTCTTTGCTTTCGTCTGGCAACGGGGAAAGGGGCGTCTTGTCGTTCCATACGGCGCTAAATTCCTTGTTAACGACTTGTCTCGCCTGGACTGAATTGATCTCCCCGCCCTTGAGCAATTCCATCAGCAGGACGTCCATCATCCGCGTTCTCGATCTGGGGTATGTCTCCAGCTTGGACTTTTCATCAACAGGCCCCGGTGTTTCGGCCGCGGCGGAATGGGAAACGGTCAATCCCGCCATGAGGAAAATGACGCACGTCATCAGTGCTTTGCAGCCCTTTCCATTCCCCCTCATGATTCCAATCTTTATGGAGCAGGGTTCGGGATGTCAAAAGACTTCGCGGTCATGGGCTGGCTCCGCGATGCCGCCATGCCCGCTTAGCGGAGGCCCAGCACCTTTGGCGCGCTCGCATTGCCATAGCGGTCGAACGCCGTCACGGCGATGGCATCGGCGGCGGGGATGCTGATGTTTTGGGAGCTCGCGGGACCGATCCGCACGGTGCGCCAGGTGCCGCCGGATTTGGCCTGAACTGCGATCTTGGAGGTGTTTGCGGCGGGGACCCAATGGACTGTGGTCGAACTGCCCTCCGTGGCGGCGCTGGCACCGGGGGCTTCCGGCGCTTTCGAATTCAGCCACGGCATCGGCGGCACGGCGGCGGGCTGGGTGTAAACGCTTGCGAGTTTGGTCGCGATGCCACCTTGGTTTTTCACCAGGCTTTTCGCGCTCCAATGGATATGGCCGTTCCAGTTTTTCCCGATCTTGCGGCTGAGATCAATTTGACTGGTGATCTCCGCAGCGCCACGGCCATCCGCACCGCCGATGCGCTCGGTGGCGATGCCAGGCCACACCGGTCGCTCACCTTGTTGCCGCCACCAGGTGAGCAAGGTGGTGAAACTCTGCTTTTGCGGGGAAATCCTCCAATAGAGTTGTGGTGCGAGATAATCGACCCAGCCGTTGTTCAGCCATTTGCGGGAATCGCCGGCGAGTTGCTCGTAGCTATCGATGCCAGCTTCGATGCCTGCGGGCACACCCGGCCGCCAGATGCCGAAAGGGCTGATGCCGACCCGCACCCATGGCTTCTGGCGTTTCACCGCAGAGTAAAGGTTGCTGACGAAGGCATCGACATAGCTGCGGCGCTGGGCGGAGCTCTTGCCATCGGGGAATGTTAGATTTCCGGACGGGTATGGATAAAAATAATCGTCGAGGTGCACGCCATCGATGTCATAGCGCTTCACCACATCGAGGATGACTTCCAAAGCGCGCGAACGG
>JANMJQ010000139.1:0-7297 GCA_031371445.1 Akkermansiaceae bacterium | reverse complement strand
GGTGGCGGCCGGTGATTTTCAATGAGTTGTTAGATTCGTGTTGCATGGCATGAATCGCCTCGACAAGGCCTTTTTCGCGGGCCGCTTGATGCAGTTCATCCACCAGCATGCTGCCAAGGCCCGCGCTTCGCGACGATGGATCGACCGCAAGGGTTTTCACGATCAACGCGGGCTTTTCGCCGCGGGCCAGAGCTTCCTTGTCCTCGATGCCGAAAGCGAATCCACAAGGTTGCCCGCCGCGTTCCGCAATTCTCACAAACTCGGGATCGATGGCATCCTTGACCTTGCGATACGCACGGATGAATGCCACCTCGTCTTGCGGCGTGTAGAGAAAGTTGCGGGAAAAACTGTCCAGGCTCAGGCGATGGATGACGGCCAGTTCTTCATCGAAACGGAATAAATCAAAGGCCCTGGTATGAACTCCGGACCTCTTCAATCGTTCACGAAACGCGGGCGTGGTGGCTTCGGTGCCGTCCAGAGGCATCAAGGAAGACGAATACCGCGACAACGCCGTGAACCCCGCCTGTTCCCACCATCCGGGATACGCCGGGGAATTGCGCGGCTCTAACAAATACGGGCCGCGGCCGTCGCTTTCGGTGACGAAGCGGTGCGGTTGCCACGTGTTGCCATTCATCGGACCCACCGCGGTAATGCAACCGCGGTCGCGCAACAGGGCGCAGCCTTCTGCCAGAATCGCCGCCGCTGACTCGGGAGAAGTGGCGGAGAACGCGCCGATGGTGCCGATCCGTTGTCCTTCAAGCAAAGGAGTTTCCTTCCACCACAACGCGGCATGGGCGGCGAGTTTCCCGCTGTCATCTGTTAGAAAAACCCATGCGTCGGGTGATTCGCAAGGAGGCAAGCCCGCGGGCGGTTCAGGGCCTTGCGAGATTTGCGGCGAGTTCATGGGAGATCAGAAGTGCTGGTGCCGAAGCGGCGAGCGCGAGCAAGCCTTTGATTACCCATAGACCCGTGGGATGGCCATGATATTTCAAGCGGACGAATCCGAATAGCAAAGCCGCCAGCCAAATCGCGGGCAGCGCCAAGGCGATTGCCGGAGCAATGGCGCGGAACGATGGCCACAGCCAGACAAGCCCCGGCAATCCGGCGATGACAAATCCTTTGACCGTCGATCTTACTGGAGTTGCCGGGCATTCGGGAATCGCCGAGCGGATCGCGGTCTCCAGGTTCGCGAGCTGGGCTGCCATCGCGAACGACACTCCCGCCAACGCGGCGGTGGTGGAGATGACACCAAATTCGGGCAGCACGACCCACGGCAAACAGGCGATCACGTGAGACAGAACCACATCGAGCCGGTGGTTCAACTTGCCGATCAATCTGTGTTTGCGGGTCGTTGCCACATGGCAAAGGAACACCGCCGAGGGGGGCAGGGCGAAGCGCCAGTCGGCGATGACCGCGCAGGCGTAGCCGAGCAGCGCCGCGCCGAGCAAGGCGCCGCCACTCAACGTTGACCATCGCGAGCCATGGAAGACCAATACCAGCAGCAAGCCCAACACCACGGCCCGTCCGGCGAGTGCGGGAAGTCCGAGTGGCATCAATTTTTCAAGGATGAAAAAGCAAACCAGTGGCAGCAGCAGGTTGTCGAAGCCGCGATCTGAAATGCCTTCCGCCATCATTGCGAGCAGGCCGAGGATGAGGCCGATTCCCAGCGCGTGGGGGAGATCGGTGTTTCCATCTAACAGAAGTGGCACTGTGCCGCATACGAAGGCGGTCAGCAGGAAAATGGTGGAGCCTTCGACTGTCTTAAACCCTTCGCCCGATCCATAGCGTAGCTTGCCCCAGCGTGTTCCCACCAAGGCACCGGCCGCATCGGAGATGGTGAGAATCAAAATGGGAATGAGATAGAGCAGCGTGTTGCCGTGTGCGAGATGGAAGACCGCCGCGACCGCAGGTGCGAAGAACACTTCACCATACGAGGGGCGGTTAATGCCATGCAGCGCCGAACCGACTCCTTGCTTGAGAACCGGCAAGCTGCGGACCACCGCGAGCGGGACTGTCGCCATGGCTGCAAGAATCCACACCGGGAAGGGACGGGTAAAGATCCATGGAAAGGTCACGCAGGTGAGGCCCATCGCGACGTGAATCATCTTGCGGGCGACCTCTGGTGTGGCACCGCATCGTCGTGTGAAGGAGCGGATCAGCGGCAGGCCGGCGAACAAGACCGCCAGCACCGCCGCGACGCCACGCCATTCGGCGAAGCTCAACCGGCGACCTCCTCGACTACGAAGCGGCTGTAGAAAAACGCCCGGTCTTCCGCAAACAAGGCGTCGGCTTCGGCCTGATGCCCGGTCAACCTGCCGGCGAGCGATGCCGGCCGCGACCGCGGAGCGAGCATGTTCCAATACGCGAGGCGCGCGCCGGGATTGGCCGCGCCCGCTATCTTTTCTAACAGATCCGCGCTGTTCGCTTCACTCATGTATTCGAAAATATCGCTGAGGTTGAAGGCAGCGTAGCGGCGCTGCGGCTGTTCGGCGAGCCATCCTTCGAGGGGCGCGTGCGCGATTTTGAAACGGCCCTCGACGATTGCCTGACGGATTTTCGAGAAATTCCTGGCTTCCAGCGCTTCAGGGAGAGCGGCACCGTGTGCGCCTGTTAGAATCCAGTGCAGGTAGGGGTTTTCCGCGGGAGCGAGCGCCGTCAGCGCATGCCGGACCCGTTCGAGAATCCGCGTGGCGACCGGTCCATCGACGTAGCGGAAGAACTCCGGATCCCGTCCGCAAAGCCCCATCACCGTGCGCGAGAAGAACAGCCGGAAGATCCAGCGCCAGCGGCGGTTGTTCCAATGACGTTCATAGAAATCCAGCCGTTGTTCGCTGGATCGTTCTTCCAGCAAGGCGAGCACCCGCCGCCGGGGATGGGCCAAGGGCAGCACCCACTTGCGGAAGATGCGGAAGTAGCGTTCGAATTTTCCGGCCGAGCCAATGCCATTTTCGATCTCGTCTTTCCGCGCGTCCCAAAAATCCCGCGCGGCCTCCGGCAATTCAGGCCGGCATTTTTTATACAATGCCAGTCGTCTGCCCCAGGGCCGCGAGCCGAGCAGGCGGAGAAATTCCTCGTGCGTCAGCATCAAGTACGCCGCGCGTCGTAGTTCAATGCAGGCGATCTGCGCCGGGTTCATTTCCACAGCGGTAACACTCGCCGCGCCGGCCGCGAGCAGGGCGAAGCTGTTGTCGCCCGCCGAGCCGATGCTCAGGCAACTGCGGCCCGCGGGCAGCAGCGCGGCTGTTAGAAGCCGCGAGTCTTCCCAGCATTGCGCGTAGCGGATGGCCGAAAAATCGGCGCGCTGCTGGATTTCCGAGCGGCTCACTTCGGCAAGGGCGGCAGGCCGGGGATGATCTCGCTGCCCGGCTCAGTTGGCGGCTCGGCCACTGGAGGAACAGGCGCTCCGCCGCGGCTGAAAATCGCATCCATCCGGTCGAGGTACTTCGACAGATTGTCCTCGCGATGATGGGGGTTCGCCTTGAGGCGTTCCTTGAGCTGCATGTAGTCGTCGAAGGCACCGCTGGTTTCGCGGGCGCGGGTGATTTCAAACCAGTCCAGATAGTCCCGCGCGCGCAGGGCCTTGGCGGTCATCGTCGTGCGCCGGTTTGTCAGGTCCTCCAGCCGCGCGGGAAGATCCTTGGTTTTTCCGCTGACGATGGCGCCAAGCACCAATTGATACTCGGCGATGATCGGACGATAGGAGGGAAAACAACGGTAGCTCAGGCGGTCGAGTTCTTCCCTGGCCATCGCAACCATCGCGTCACGCGCCGCCGGTGGAAGAGTAATAGCTTCCGGCCATGCGGAAAGCTCCTTGCGCTCAACGATGCCCTCCGCGGATTTGAAATCGAGAAACAGCAGGGCCGCCAGTTCGGTTTCAGTGCGGGCGACGCTGAGGACGTCGGTTGCGAGGCTTTTGCCGCCGATGTCCGCAAGTTGCAAAGCGCCCCATTTCGCGAGGCTGGTTTCGGAAAGATTGAGTCCCGGAAAATGTTTGCGCAAAAGCACCGGCATTTCCCCCTGGAAGGCCGCAACTTCTGTTAGAAACGAGCGGAAGCCCTCCTTGCCCTGCGGTTGTCCGAGCAGCGCCATCACGAGCGAGCCCGAGGAAACCCGGAACGCAAGCCTTGTCGCCGCATCCATTTCATCCACAGCGGAATCGTCATAGCCTAACAGGTCCTCGGTCTTGAAAAGCCCGCCCGATTTGAAAAGCGTTTCATAAGGCCGCCGGTCGCCGCGGCCGGAGTTCCACGCCACCGCTTCACGCAGTCCTTCGATGAGCCAGGGCGGGACATAGAAGCGCCCATCTGTCTCATTGGTCGGGCGGTTCCTAAGCGCCCGCTCATGGATCAAAGCCGCCATGATCGCATCCACCACGTGGTCCATTTCGATGCCGCGGGCGAGATGGATGTCGAGACGCAGTTGGTAACCCACTTCGCTGACGTGGATCTTGGTTGCGATGGTATGCGGTGGCGCGGGGTCGCCGCGCTTGCCATGAAGAGCAATGATAACCGGGACCTGACGTTCCTCCTTTGCCGTGGGCTGGGGAGCTCCGATATCGAAGGGCCGCGGCTTGCCCTCCTGAAGTTCGCCGGTGACTGCCTGCAACTCACTCTTCGTCTGCTCGGCGATCATTGCCACCGTTGCGCGGTCGCCAGCCTCACCGCCGCTGACTCGGAACTGGCCGGTGCTGCTGATCACCCGGTCCATGCCTTCAACGGCGGTTGGCTTGGGCGGCTCGGTGACTTGGATCGCCTTCGGAATCTCCTCGGCCATGACCGCCGGAGCAAGCAGCGCCAGAAGCAGGGTGCGCGCGGTCATTTCTGTTAGAACGTGTCGGGCAAACCGTTGTTGCCGGTCGGTTCCCGCGGATCGAGGACCAGCTTGCCCTTTTCAAGTTTGATCCGCGACATCTGCCGGAGGATCAAGCTCCGTTCGCTGGGGAACAGCGCCGCCAGTTTTTCATAGGAAGGCATCAACAGGAGCAGAAATCCCTGTGGCACCACAAGTTGTCCGATGCGCCCGCCGCGGGGGGGCTTCGGCAGGCCCGGAAAAAGCGGACCGCCCTCCATGCGGATCACCGTATCGACACCACGGGCTTTCTGGAGTTGCTCGATCTGCAGATACATCGATGACGTGAACGGAGCGCCGAAGATTTTCCGTTCCATGATGACTTCGGCGCGCCCGTCTTCCAATCGGACCCAGACACGCTCGAGCGTTGCGTTGTTGCCGAGCATTCCGCCCTGTTTGGCTTGGATGTTTTTCGCGAGCCATTGGTTGATGTCGGCTTCGGTCAAGGTGATGGCCCGCTCGTGTTCGATGGAACTTTTCAGATCCCCTTCGATGTCGCGGACGGGAGCAACATGCGCCGCAGGGCCGTAGCCGCCGAGGTCGCTCAAGTCCTGCGGCCGGGTCATGAAAAACAAACCCGTGCCGATGCCGCCAACGATCGCGAGAAAAACCAGCACGCTCAATTTCGACAAGCAGCCACCACCCTTGGGTTTGGTTGCTGCGGGGGCTTCGGACATGAGCTGCCTGATTATCACGCTGGGGCCACCTTGCAAGGCTTCCCTCGCGGAACCGCTAGTCGGCCCCCTTTGGTGCCGCGGCGGGGGCGGGCGTTGTCGCCGGTGCCGGGGGGCTCGATGAAGCGCTGTCCGCCTTCGCGCCTTCCTTGTAAGACGAGGAACGGTAGTCGGTCTGGTAGAAACCGCTGCCTTTGAAAATGATGGCACCGCCCGTGCCGAGCAGGCGCTTGACCTTGCCGTCGCAACCGGGTTGCGGGCAATCGATGAGCTTCGGGTCGTTCATGCCCTGGAAGACCTCGAAGCGTTTGGCGCAAGTTTCACATTCGTAATCGTAGTTTGGCATGTCGCTGGCGCTTCTTAGCACGTTCCAAGGCCCGCGCAATAGCGGTTTGGGTGTGCCCATCCAAAGAAAGGGGCACAGTCCATCCCGGCTGTTCTTCCTCATAAAATGCTGGGCCGGAAAAACCGCCGCGAGACGCGGCCATCACGGCCTGCGGCGAGACGCCACAGCTACAGGAAGCTCCAGCCACTTTAGGGCAGGTTTGGATTTCGCGTGCCGTGGGGCGGGGGATCTGGTTTCATTTCCGCCATGCCGCCCCGGGTTAAAACCGTTGCATCGATTACCGTTGGGAAATTCTTTGAAGCCCACTCGGCGGCTCTCGGGCTTGAATTGCATGGCGAGCCTGTCGGCTTCGACCGTCTCATCAGCGAACCGGCGATGAACCGTCCGGGTCTCGCGCTGGCGGGCTTCTTTTCCTACTTCGCCCGCAAACGTGTCCAGGTGTTGGGCAACTCCGAGCTCTCGTATTTGCGGAAACTCCCCGAAGCGATGCGCGTCGACCGCTTCCGCCGGATGTGCGACCGCGACATCCCATGCATCGTGGTGGCGCGCGGCTCGGCCTTGGATCCGGACCTGGAGGCCGTCGCCCGCGAGCACGGCATCCCGGTGTTCGGCACCAATCAGGTGACGATGAATTTCCTGAACGCGGCGACGATCAAGCTCGAACACGATTTCGCGCCAAGCGTCACCTTGCATGGCTGCATGGTCGATATGCGCGGCGTCGGTGTGCTCATTATCGGTCCGAGCGGCTCTGGAAAATCGGAGACGGCGATCGGTTTGTTGGAACGCGGTGCCTCGCTCGTCGCCGATGACATGGTGCGCATCAAATATGTGGGCGGCGAGTTGGTGGCGACCGCGCCCGACCTTTCGCGCGGCTACATGGAAATCCGCGGGATCGGCATCATCAACGTTGCGAACCTTTACGGTCTCGCATCGATCCGGCCCGACAAGCGTTTGGATCTCGTGGTCAGTCTCAAACCGCAGGTGGATTTAAATGAAGTGGATCGCACCGGCATCCAGCCGAAGACTTACGACATACTGGGCCAACCGGTGGTCAACGTGGAGATTCCCGTCGGCCCCGGCCGCGATACCGCGCGGATGGTGACGATCGCAGCGCTCGACCAGCAGCTCCGGCGTCTGGGTTACAATATGGCGGATGAATTCAACCAGCGGCTGCTGGATCACATGAGCGGCGTTAAGCCGTGAATTGGAGCGCGGAATTCATTCCAATGCCTTTAAGGATTCGGATTTCCCCAGCACCAACGGTGCGGACCATACCAGCCCAGGGCAACGCCCTGATCGTTATACACAAATACCGGCATAAAGTTGAGGCCGGGAGCGGTGTGAAAAATATCTGTAAATAAATGTGTACTTGTTAGAAACAGTTGTTTGAACTGGTGGTGCGTCACGGAACGCGCCCCATGCCGGAAGA
>JANMJQ010000122.1:0-2583 GCA_031371445.1 Akkermansiaceae bacterium | reverse complement strand
AAATTCCTCTAGGCTCTTCCCATGATTGGAATCGTATTGGGATCCGGATTGGGACCACTGGCGGATGCGGTGGAGGTGGAGCGTGAAGTTCCGTTCGCCGCCGCTGGCTTGCCGGTGTCCTCCGTGCCGGGGCATGCGGGGAAGTTTGTGTTCGGCAAATTGGGTGGCTGTGAGGTCGTATTGATGAAGGGACGGGTGCATCTCTACGAAGGCCACGGCGCGCGGCAGGTTACGGCCGGTGTCCGCTGGATGGCGGAGCAGGGGATGCAACGTCTCATCCTCACCAACGCGGCCGGAACCTTGAACCCGGAGTTTGCTCCGGGAACCTGGATGATGCTGTCCGACCATCTCAATCTAACAGGAACCTCGCCGCTCGAAGGCGCGGACTTCATCGACATGTCGGCCGCCTACGATGTCGATTGGCGTGGCGAGTTCCGCGCTGCCGCCAACGTCGCGGTCACCCCCCTGCACGAAGGAGTCTATGCCAGCCTCCGCGGACCCCAATACGAAACCCCCGCGGAGATCCGTATGCTGCGAACGATCGGTGCTGATGCTGTGGGAATGAGTACGGTGCTGGAGACCATCCAGGCGCGTTCGTTGAAGATCCCAACCGTCGCGTTTTCCTGCCTCACCAACTGGGCGGCTGGAATCACCGCTTCGCATTTGGATCATCACGAAGTTTTGGAAACCGGCAAACAAGCGGCTCAGGTGATGATTGAGTTGCTGGGCAAGGTGCTTGGGAAGACATGTTGAAGAGGACGAGTTTTTAGCCGCAAAAAGGGGCAAGGATGGCGCAAAAAGGAAGAATGAGGTGGGTATGAATGAGCCCGCTGCTGGTTGATTTTTGATGCTGCGTTAATGCTCGCGGAGGATTGAAATATCGGCTATCTCTTTCATGTGATGGCAATGAATTCCCAGCCGCCGCGGGATGCACCCGCGCCGCCGCCTTCGGAGGAGGCTCGTAAGTCAGTTTGGTTTTTGATTGGCACTGATCTTTTGATGGTCGGATTGATCTTCTTTTCGCCTGGCTGCAAGAGCCAAAGAAAAATAGATTACCAAACTGCAGACGTCTCAAACAGTCAGCAAATTGGACTTGCGCTCTTCGAGTTCGAAAACGACTACGGCACTTATCCAAATTCCACCACTGCCGCCGAAATTGCTGCGAAGACTCATACTGCCATCCCTCTTGGGACAACTACTTCGAACGATTTCTTCCGTCAGTTAATTGCGGGAGACTACACCCGAAGCGAAAAAATGTTTTATGCCAAGATCGATGGTATTCATAAGCCGGATGATGTCATCGATGGAACTGAGGCACTGAAAAAAGGGGAATGCGCTTTCACCTATCTTACAGGTGCAAAATCGGGCGATAATCCTTTGCGGCCTGTCGTGGTGGCACCAATGATTCCGGGGACCGATCGCTTCGACCCAAATCCTTTCGATGGCAAGGCAATCATTCTGCGGCTCGATGGCTCACCGACAAGGGTTCCAATCGACAAAGACGGCCACGCTATCATAGCCGGCAGAAATGGTATGGCCCTTTTCGATCCGAAGAATCCGATCTGGGATGGGCATGCGCCGGTGATTGCTTATCCGGACTTGTGACGATGCAGCCCCAACCTCCACCTGATGCTCCCGCCCCGCCGCCCTCCAACGAGGCGGAGCGCTCGCAGGACGTGATGTCTTGGATCTGGTTTGTTGGCATTACCTCAATCGTTCTCCTGCTCGCGTTGGGAGCCACCGGGCCCTTTGTCTTTCGAAGCCACCCGAGATCCGACCAGACCGAAGCGGTTTCGAATGCCAGACAGATCGGCTTGGCCCTGTTCGAATTTTCCACTGAATATGGGAAATACCCGGACGCTTCAACGATCGGACCCGTCCGGGCCGACACGGGTAGTACTTTGCCGCTCGGAACAAAGACATCGAACGACTTCTTTCGCCAATTATTGGCGGCCAATTTGACTCAAAGCGAACGCATGTTTTTCGCGAAAATCAACGGAGTTCACAAAGCGGACGATGTGATTACCGGTGCGAACGCATTGTCCAAAGGTGAGTGTGGTTTCTCATACATTGGCGGACTCCCTGTCGCTGGCGATCCGTCGCGCCCGATCGCAGTTACGCCCTTGATTCTAGGCACAGATCACTTCGATCCCAAGCGATTCGATGGTAAAGCGATCATTCTGAGAATGGATAACTCAGTCATCTCGGTGCCTATTGATAGAGACGGGCATGTCATGATCGATGGCAAGAACATGATGTCCACTTCGCATCCGATATGGGAGGGGCATCCGCCGATTATTGCTTGGCCGGACTTGTAAGGAAGAGCGGAAACCCTTGGACTGCGGCGGGAAGCGGTAGCGCCACGCCGCTTTGGATCGGGTTTACAGGATAAGCCGTATTGGAATGCTCAACGCAGACTCTCATCCAAAGCGGTGTCGTCGCTGCGCTCTGCCCTGCCCGTTACCCATAAATACGGTGGCTGAAGATTTTCCATGCCTCGGCATAGATCTTCAATTTTGCGAATCCCTTCCATAACACCTCCGATCCCGGGTCTCCATCGCTCTTGCGGGCCAGGAAGCCTCC
>JANMJQ010000102.1:0-1880 GCA_031371445.1 Akkermansiaceae bacterium | reverse complement strand
GGGATCTCGGCGTGCTGAACAGCCGCGTGCAGATGGCGACCGAGCATGGCGATGGGAAATACAAACGCGTCCTCGTCAGGGCCAGCGGAATATCTGTTAGAAATCTCGAGCGCCTTTTTGTGGAAAAGCCGAAGCCGTGATTGTTCCCACTCATGAGCATCGGCTCGCCGCGCGGGAACATCCCGGCACCTGGTCGGTCATGCGCCAGCGCTGGGCCGGCTTGTTGTTCCTGCACTGGAAAGTGGATGCCGCGGTCATTGCAGAGAGGTTGCCCTCAGGACTGCATGTGGACACTTTCGATGGCACCGCATGGCTAGGGGTGGTGCCGTTTTTCATGCACCGCATCCGGCCCGTGGGATTTCCGCCGCTGCCCTGGTTGTCGTGGTTCATGGAGCTCAATGTCCGCACCTATGTCCACGACGACGACGGCAATCCCGGCGTGTGGTTTTTCTCGCTCGATTGCAACCAGCCGGTCGCCGTGGAAATCGGACGCCGTGGCTTTTGCCTGCCCTATCAACATGCTTCCATGCGATCTAACAACGAAGGCGGACACGTGAGCTATCATTGCCTGAGAAAGTCCGGTAATTCGCGCGAGGCACTGTTCGAATACGATGCGCCGGTCGATCCGAAACCCGCCGAAGCGGGCTCGTTGGAGTGGTTCCTCATCGAGCGTTACCGCTTGTTCGCTGCAAATCCCTCCGGCCGCATCTTCAGCGGCCGCGTGCATCACCGACCCTATGAAATCGCGCCCGCGTCGTGCCAACGCTGGTCCAGCGAACCGTTGCGCTGGGATGGATTCATCGAGCCGGGCGACGCTCCGTCATCCATTCTAACAGCTTCACCGGTCGATGTGAAAATATTTCCGCTAAGGAGATGGGACGCCTACGTCCCATCATAAGAATGGACGTAGGCGTCCATTCTCCTCGTTAATTCCTTGCTGCTTCGCCCGCGCGGATCCCGGGCTTCCCGCTCCCGATCAATACTTCAAATAAGCGACCTTGCTCGTCTGCCACCCGGCCTTCGACAAACCACTGGCGGCGGCGGGGGAAAGTATGCCGGTGTACACGATTGTCTTTGGGGTGGCGCCCAGGTCATTGCGCTTGGCAAAGGCCGCGACTTCTTCGGTCCAAGTCACATAGTCCACAGGCGCGGGTATTTCCAAGCTGCCTGTCGCGGTGATGGCCATCGGCAGGCGGCCGGCGACTTTGAGCGAAACATATTGCACCGCGCCCGATGCCTGGCGCGCAACGAGCAAGCCCAGCGCGCTTACCAGGAAATCCGCTTTGTCGGGAGTGTCGCAGGCATTCGCCAGACGGATGACATAGCCCCGCCCCTTCGTCTTTGGCATCGCTTCAAGCGAAGTTACAATCAAATGACGGCGCGTGACGCTCAGCGAGCGGCTCACCTGGAAGCTCTTGAGATCTTCATCGGTCACACCCATGCCGGCCAACGAGTTTCCATCCCACCGCTCGATTTCAGCTTGTGTCAGCGCGTAGGTGTCCTCGGGAATCCCCACCATGTTGGTGGCCGCAATGGCGACTCCGGCGGAGGCCGCCGACGCAGCGACACGCAATGGCAGGCCGCCCGCGAAGAATGCCCAGGTGACTTTGTCCATTTCCTCCTGCAGCCGCGGGTTGTCGGTGTAGGGATCGATGCCGAGCTGCTTTGCCGTTTCGAGTTTCGCCTTGTCGAAGCCCGCGGCATTTTTCGCGGCGTTGCCGATGGACGAACCCATTTCTCCCGCCGTCGGTTCAGGGCCATCGCCGGACGCGCGATCCTTCACCTTGTCCACTCCGCGGCCAATGGCTGACCCGACGTTTCCGAAAAAGTGACCTACGGTCTTTGGGGCTTGTTTGACGGAATCAACCGGGTTCTTCACG
>JANMJQ010000293.1:0-2664 GCA_031371445.1 Akkermansiaceae bacterium | reverse complement strand
TATCTCATGTCCATTCTCGAACCCTTTGGACCTTCGGCCACCCGTGCGTGTTGCAGCACTCACGGGGTCCGCAGGGACGATGAACCATACCTTGCGGTCTGCCCAGCGCCGGTTGCTGAATGACTTCATGCCATCACCAATGGGCGCGAATTTTTAATAATTAGAGACCAGAAACCAGATTCCAGAAACCAGAGAGTGATCCAGGCGATGAGACCTGACCCATTCATTCGTGTCCATTCGCGTCAATTCGCGGTTAAAAATCTAGATGAGAGGCCTTGGGATTTACAATGATGCGGCAAGTTCCGGTTGCGCGGGACGCTGGCCTCAGCCACTTTCGCTTCGTGAAAAAACCGTCGGTTGGATTTGTGGGCACGGGCCGGATGGGTGCGAACATGGCCCGGCGCTTGGCTGATTTGGGATACCCGATCGGGGCGGTTTTCGATCATCATCCGCACACTGCGGCATCCTTGGCGATCGAGCTCGGCAGTACGGCCGCCGCGACGCTGCCGGAAGTGACGGCCGCCTGTGACGTCATCTTCACGGTAATCAGCGACGATGCGGCCATGGACGAGATTTTTTCCGGCGAAAACTCCCTGCTGCAAGGGGCCGCGGGCAAATTGTTCATCAACTGCGCCACCGTCAGCCCCGCCTCCCATGAAGCGGCGGAGCAAGCGGCCGCCGAAGCAGGCGCGGCCACGCTTGCGGCGAGCATGGCATCCAGCATCCCGCAGGCCCGGCAGGGGACGCTCTATCTCATGGTTGGCGGCGACGAAGCGATTTTCCAACAAGCCCAGCCCTTGCTTGACGATCTCGCCGCCACGGTGCGTTACGTGGGTGCGGTCGGCAATGCCGCGAAGGTCAAGGCTCTGATCAACATGGTCATGAACATCAACACCGCCGGCCTTGCGGAAGGGCTTGGCCTCGGCGCGGCGATGGGAGTCGATCTAACAGATTTAAAAGAGATCTTCGCACAGACCGGCGCGAACTCGCGGGTGCTCGAGACCGACGGCGACGACATGACCGCCCGCGAGCACGAATGCTATTTTTCCGCGGCCCATGCGGCGAAGGACAGCGGCATTGCCAACGCGCTTGCGGCTTCCGCGGGAGTAGCGGTGCCATTGTCAGACGCGACCGAGGCGCAATACCGCCGCTTGATCGATTTCGGTCTCGGCGATCTCGACAAGTCGGGTGTCGCGGAACTGACCTTTCCCGATCGTGCTGGCGTTCAATTCATTTCCCCAAGCCATGACTGACAGCGAAATCAGCAACCGCGCGGGCGAACGCATCGATCACTCTTTTCATCCGGGAGATCGGACGGATGCGCTTGTGATCATCGGGCATGGCGTCACGGCCCATAAGGATTGGCCGATCCTGATCCGCTTGGCAAAAGGTCTCTCGGAACTTGGCTGGCCCTGCCTGAGAATTTCCTTCAGCGGCAACGGCCAGTCTGAAGGCCATTTCGAAGATTCATGCATCACCAAACAAGTCGGCGATCTCCAGGCGGTGCTCGGCGCGGTGCCCGACGATGTGAAAATCGCCTATCTCGGTTACAGCATGGGTGGCGCGGTCGGTGTTCTAACAGCTGCGCGCGACATGCGGATCCGGGCCCTCATTTCGCTCGCCGGCCTGACCCATACCGCTTCGTTCGCGGCGCGGGAATTTGCCGAAGTCCAAGCGGGCGAAGGGTTGATGTGGGGTGATCCCAAATGCCCGCTGACGCAGAATTTCATCGACGATTTCAACTCGATCGGCAGCACCCTGTCCGCGGTCGAGGCCATTACCCAGCCATGGTTGCTGATCCACGGCGAAGGGGATGACGTCGTGCCGGTCCAGGATAGTCTGGACGCGTACGAAGCTGCCCAATGCGAAAAACGCCTGGTGCCGATTCCCGATGGAAACCACCTGTTCACTGTGGCGGATCATCCCCAGATCATCGAGGCCATCGACGAATGGCTGCGCAAGGCTTTCGATTGAGGAAAAAAACGAACCGCGAATGGACGCCAATTGACGCGAATCGGGATAATCTTGAGACCCCAGAAACCAGATTCCAGAAACCAGATTCAGATTGGCCCAGCGGTCTTCCATCCCCGATCCACGATCTACTATCCACTATCTCTAATTCGCGTCCCTTGGCGTCCATTCGCGGTTAAAAATCCAAAATGAGGGAGCCCTGCCCGGGCATGCAAAATGCTGTTGCCTCGCCAAGGGTGGTTTCTTAGATTCCGTGCTTCGCTCCCAACCGCGCCCATGAAATCTACCAAATCGCTTTTTGCCGCCGCAATCGCCCTTTCCGTTTTCACCGTCCTGCCCTCGTGCAAATCGGGTGGCGGCGACACCATCAAAGTCGGTGAATTCGCCTCGCTGACGGGTAAGGAAGCCACTTTCGGCACTTCCTCGCATGAAGGAACCCAGCTCGCCATCGAGCAAACCAATGCCGCCGGCGGCGTGATGGGCAAGAAGCTCGAACTGCTCACGGAAGACGACCAAACGAAAGCGGGCGAACCTGCCAACGCGGTGAACAAGCTGATTTCGAAAGATGGCGTGGTTGCCGTGCTGGGTGAGGTCGCCTCAAGCCGCTCGCTGGAAGCCGCTCCTATCTGTCAGCAAAACAAGATCCCCATGATCTCGCCGGCCTCGACCAACCCGGCCGTCACCAAGGAAGGC
>JANMJQ010000186.1:0-11610 GCA_031371445.1 Akkermansiaceae bacterium | reverse complement strand
GGCATTTGGACCAACGCCAACACCTGTCGACAGGTGATAAGCAGCGTTTCATCCTCTTCACGCGTCATGATGAAGCTGCATGAAAATTTCGCGCGGGAAACATCCTCAAGCCGGCCGTGGATTTTCAACCAGTCGCCAAGCCTGGCCGGGCGCCGATAGTCAATCTCCGTACGCACGACGACGGGATAGAGACCGGTTTCACCCATGGTTCGCAAATCCATGCCGAGTTTGACCGCGAGGCGGGTGCGGCAAGTTTCGATCATGCGGAGATAGGCGATGTTGTGGACCACGCCGCCGCAGTCGGTGTCGAAAAACATGACTTCCTCGCGGGTTTCGAAGGCCGGTTTTTCCTCGCGCATGCTTGGATTGCACCCCAATCAGTCGCGGGTTGCAATGTCGGGCTATTTAGGGCCGTATGGAGGTCGTTCATTCCACCCAATGATGTCCGCATTTCAATTCCTGAAAATCCCGCTGCTGCTGGCGTTGGCGGGATCGGTCTTTGCCGCGGAATTCGTACCGCCCGCCGAGGGACCTGTTGCGTTCCGCCGCGACCGGGTGCCGTTGGATGCGGAGACCATGCTCTCGCTGGCCTCGCAGATGACCACGCTGGCGCGCGGGATGGATGCGGAAACGCCACGCCACCGGCAAGCCGCGGCGCGGATGCTGGCGCTGGCCATGGCCCTCGACCCGACGAGTTCCGACGCGCGGGCCCTGGTCGCCGAGTATGAAGCGGGCCATCATCAGCCGATGACGGCGGGCATCGACAAATCGCATCCGCTGATTTGGCAATACATCGACTGGCTCGAATCCAAGGAAGCGGGTGCGGACGGACACGCGCTGGCGGCATGCCTGAACGATGTCATGGCCATTTCCGATTCCACTCACCCGCGCGCGCAGGCCTTGCGCTCATCGGGTGAAAAGGGCGCGTGGCACGATTGGGTCGCCGACTTGGCGGCCTTCAAAGAAGCTACGGTGGCCCACGTCGATCCCGAAAAAACGCCGCCGGTGGACAACACCAAGTCCGCGATCCTGCTGGCCAAGGCAAGTTTGATCACGCCGTTGTGGAATCCTCCGACCAAAACGACAAACGGAAGTTGGGCGCTTGGAGCGGCTTCCCTGGAAATGAACGCCACCGAACTCAAGGCCCCGCCGGGGGGTGGCAGGCCGTTTACCTTGCTGATCGGGAATGCTGGAGAGAATGGTCCCCTTGCCTCGCTGGTGCCACCGATCACGCGTCTTCTAACAACCACGCACGGGCCGCTGCCGAAGAACTGCCGGATCAACATCGGCGGCGATAGTTTGGAGGCCTCATTGCTTTCGAAAAAACGCCATTCGCTCAGCGCGGCGGCGGCGGTGCTGGCGAGTTCCGCGCTGACCGGACGTGAACCGCAGGCAACCATCATTGGTGCCGTTGACGAAAAAGGCGCGTTCAAACTGCCGGTTGGCTTTTGGGACCAACTCCAATCGCTCCACAACGGCCGCGGCTCGCGGCTCGTGCTTCCAGCGGCGGCCGCGGACTATCTGTCATCGATGCTGGCCCTGGAGCGTCCGGAATTTTTCCTGGATTACGAAGTGTTGTTGGCCCGGGATTTCAAAGACTTGCTCGATCTAACAGCCATGACGCCGCCCGATCCGCTGGCCAAGGTTTCGCAGCAGTTCGCCGAGATCCGCTCCAAAACCGGGTCCATGCCGATTAACCAATACGTCGCCAACACCTTCGTCCGCCGCCGGCTTGCGGAGATCTCGGCCGCCGCTCCGTATCACGCTTCCGCCAAAATGCTGGCGATCCAAGGCTCCGGCAACCGGCCCACCTATATCCGGCGCGATGTACTTGCCGCAGAGTTGCGCCGCGCGGTAGAACCGGTGGAATGGATCATGAAGCAGACGGCCTTGAGCTTTGACGCGTCGCACCTGGAACTTGTCGGACAAACCTTCGAGGACGTGAGGGCCAAGGTGGACCACCTCGCGCGGTATGCGGACAAGAGCGACCGCGAATTGATTGACCATACGCAGGAAATGGTCACCGCGATCCGGACTCTCGACCGGGCGATTCGTGCACGCCCGGACGTTTATGCGGGCATCTCCCCGGCGGTGGGAGCATTCGCCGCGCTGACGAAAGCCTACACCGCGAACAGCCAGGAGCTTGCCACCGAGAGCGGCGAACCCGAGCCCGTGCTACCTCATTAGTTTTTCACGTGAACCTCCGCAGCCTCGCCTGTAGCCAATTTGCCGTCGCCGCGTTGTTTCTAACAGCAACTTTGTTAGACGCGCAGCCATTGCCCCCGGGTGGCGCTGAACTGGTCGATCCGAACGCCAAGCTGCAGATGTTCGCGGACAATGGCGGACAGGCATTGATGATGCCGGTCAACGGCCAGAAATTTTTCGAAGCGCCGGATATCACCGTTGCCGTCGCCACGCCCGACAAGCCGTGGTCCGCTTATGTCACAGCGCCGATCGCAGGCAACGCGATCAAGGCCGGTGACCGGCTGGTGGTCACGTACTTGGCCCGTTGCACGCGCGGGGCACCCGCACCTCCGGGGATGGATGGTCCGATGGGATTGGCAACGGCGAAAATCCAACTTTCCGGGGCCACCCATGACATGCTGGGCATCACCGACGCCACGAAATTTGGCAACAAGTGGCAGACCGTCGCGAGAACGATTGTCGCGAAAATGGATGCTCCGGCCGCCGCAACTGAGGTCACCATTTTTCTCGGCGAGCAAAAGCAAAGCGTCGAGATCGCGGACATCCACGTGCTGAATTACGGCGGCGACTACGACCTCGCGAAACTGCCGCATGAGCCGCGCACTTACGAGGGCCGCG
Organism: Akkermansiaceae bacterium; assembly: GCA_031371445.1. GTDB lineage: Bacteria > Verrucomicrobiota > Verrucomicrobiia > Verrucomicrobiales > Akkermansiaceae > Luteolibacter. Next base: position 8,787 of record JANMJQ010000186.1, on the reverse strand, counting down.
AACCGGATGCGGCATGGCGTAAGGAAGCCTTGGAGCGGATCGAGAAGAACCGAATGACCGACTATTCCGTGATCGTTGTCGGGCGGGATGGCAAGCCGCTGGCAAATGCCACTATCGGTGTCGACTTGGTCCGGTCGGAGTTTGGCTTTGGTTCCTGTGTGACACGGCAGTTGCTTACGGAACAAACACCTGACGCCGAAAAATACCGCGACATCGCCGCGCGGACATTCAGCCGTGTGGTTTTCGAAAACGATCTGAAGCCCGGCCTCTTTCCCGAGGATTCGCAAGGCCTCGAGCAGCTCACGAAAAGCGTGGCATGGCTGAAGGAGCAGGGCATCTCCATCCGCGGGCATTACCTGATGCAGAATGCGATCGATGGCTGGACGCGCGAGCGGCTTGGCGATCCCGCGAAGCTCAGAAGCGATCTGATGGAAAGCGTGCGCACGCGCATCGGCATGATGAAGCATGACGTGATCGAATGGGATGTCATCAATCACCCCGTCGCATGGGAAGGCGCGGAATTGCTGACCCAGCGAGGACCGCCGTTCGACACGCTGCCGCTGGACGTTTTCCGCGAGGTGAGAAATCTAACAGATTTGCCGCTGTGCGTGAACGAAGACCAGATTTTCCGGCCTGGACGGCAGCAGGACAAGACCTTCGATTATCTAACAGAAATGAAACGGCAGGGCCTCGTCGTGGCGGGTCTCGGCAACCAGGCGCACATGCACTCCAGCTTTTTGCCATCGCCCATGGACATGTTGAAGGTCACGGACCGCTTCGCCACGGTGGTGCCGAAGCAGGTCATCACCGAATATGACATCGTGGCGGAAGGCGACGACCAGCTCGCGGCCGATTATTTGCGCGACAGCATGATCGCCTGTTTCAGTCATCCAGCCTACGACGGATTCCTGCTGTGGGGATTCTGGGAAGGCAGCCACTGGTTGCCGGAAGCGGCGCTGTGGAAGAAAAGCTGGCAGCCGAAACCCGCCGCACTGGTTTGGGAGGACTGGGTGGGCAAGCGCTGGCACACGACCAAAGGGGTGAAATCCGATGCCGCCGGAAAAATCACCTGGCGGGGATTCAAGGGCACTTATCGTCTGTGGGTGCAAATCCCAGAATACAACCACTGGGATAAACCGTTCCAACCCGGCACCCCCGCCGAGCCTTTGCGCATTGTAATTCGGTAAAACTCCCCGCGTTCCAACTTGCTTTTGCCAAAGTATTTTCTACGTTTCCGGACGCAGTGAGCGCCACCGTGCCATCGTCATTTTTCCGGTACTTTTTTGTGCTGGTGGCCGCGGGTTATCTAACAGGTTGCGACTCTCCGCAAAAACGCGGGCTGCGCGAGCTCTCGAAGGCAGGCATCGAACCCACCGGAACCGCGCTGCTGCAAGCGGTCGCCGAGCAGGATTCCAAGCGCGCGGGCTGGTTGATCGATGTCGGTGTCTATACCGAACAGCGCGACGCGAAAGGCCGGACGCCGCTGCGGGTGGCCATGGAAAACCGCGACCTGTCCTCCGTTTTCAAACTTCTCGACGGCCACGCCAACGTCAACGCGACCGCTCCGGACAACGCCAGCATCCTCGGCATCGCAGTGGAACTGGGTGAGACCGCGATCGTGGACCGCATGCTCGCCGCGGGTGCCAATGCCGGCGGTTTGATGCGCGACGGTGAGAAAATTTTGCCATGGGCAATCCGCAACGGCCGCATGACCTTTGTGCGGGCGATGCTGAAATCCGGTGCTGACCCGCACCTCAAGGATCGTGCGGGCGACCCCTTGCTGCACATCGCCATGGCCACCGGACGGCGCGATCTCGTGGACACGCTGATCGAACTTGGCGCCGATCCCGGAGCGACCAACGCGGCGGGCGAGACGACCATCGAGATCGCCATGCGGAATGGCTGGCAGGACGCAGTGCCGAAACTCGCCGCGGCCGGCGCCGATCCGAACGTTCCCGGCCGGGATGGAAAGACGCTGCTGGACCGCGCAATTACTACGAACGACGTAGCACAGGTATCGATGTTGCTGGGCATCGGAGCCGATCCAAACCGCCGCGATGATGCGAACAACGGAATGACGCCGCTGGAACGGGTGTTTCGGTCGGGCAACAATGCGATGTTTGACGCTTTCATGGCGCATGGGGTGAAGCCGACGCAGAGCGCGTGGGAAACGTGGTTGTGGACCGCCTTCAAGGGCCGCCAAAAAGAAACCGCGCGAATGGTCCTGGAGCACGGCGCACGCGGCGACACCCGCGGGCCGGATGGCTCGCTGCTGGTCGAGCAAGCGGTGCGCGAACGGCAGGGCTCATTCGTGAAGTTGCTGACGGACTTCGGCTGCCCGATGGGAGAAGCGCTTTATCAATCCGTATGCCGTGGCGACCGCGACATGGTGGCCCTGCTCATTTCCTGTGGTGCCGAGGTGAACGTGACACGGGTGCCAACGCGCGACACACCGTTGAGCGAGGCGATCCGCCGGAAATACGATGAAGTCGCCTCGCTGCTCATTCACAACGGCGCGGATCTCTCGTTGCGTTTCCCGGAAGGCCAGCCGGCGCTGCATGTCGCAATCGCCACCGGCTGCCACCGCACGGTGAAGGATCTGCTGGATGCGGGTGCCGATCCCAACATGCCGTTCCGCACGCCGGTCAGCCCCGCCTTCCTGAAACTTCTGCGTCCCGGAAAATTCATACGCTGGGTTTTGAAAGATGAGCGCAACGTGACCCCCTTGATGGTGGCGGCGGATTCCGGCGTGGTGCAGACCGCGCGGCATCTGATCCGTGCCGGCGCCAAGACCGAAGTCTGGACGCGCGGCTCATCGTTGTGGCCCATCAATTTCGCTTCGAACCGCGATGACGTGAAGATGATGAAGGTCTTCCTCGGCAAAGATCCACTGAAGGACGAACGCCACATCGAGATCAGTTTGTCCGAGCAAAAAGCGCATTTATACGACGCGCAGGGCAACGAAATTTTCACCACCAAGGTTTCGACCGGCCGCAAGGGATTTGCCACGAAGACGGGTGAATTCGTCATCACCAACAAGCACCGCGATTGGACCTCGACCCTCTACCACGCGAGCATGCCGTATTTCCAGCGGCTCAGTTGCAGTGATTTCGGCATGCACCAGGGTGTGGTCCCTGACTATCCCGCATCGCACGGCTGCATCCGCGTGCCTGAAGGAAATGCGGCCAAGTTGTTCGCCCTCACCGAAGCCGGCGACCGGGTGAAGATCATGCCGTGAAATGACGGGCCTCTTGCGGAAAAATGATTCTCGTGAATTCGTGATTCTGCGGGAACGTCAATCTAGGCGGATCAGATAATGGAATGGCCATTCGAAAAGGCCCAAAGGGCGGTCCATCATTTGTGCGCTGTAAGGAGTCCGGACGCCTACGTCCGGACAGATGGGACGTAGGCGTCGCATCTCCATAGAGGACGACCAACTCCCTACTTGCTTCGCGGTCCCCTAATGGAGATTCCCGTTGGGATAGGCAGCTCTGCCGGACCCTCCGCCGCTTCACCACCCCACTAGCGCTGCCACGGCCACGCGCAAAGCGGCTTCAAGAACCGCCGCTTCACCTTGGCTCAAGGGGATGACGACCTTCCGCAAGGCTTTGTCCGCTGAATTCTGCCGCGACATGCTGAGCAGATACGGCGCACGGTCGGGATCATCCTGAAGCGTGATCTCCAAAGCGCTGCTCCCCTTGTCGGTCTGGTGGAACAATTTGGCCTGGGTGGTCCGGCCTTGCAGGGCGGCGAGGACAGTCCCGATATCCGGCAGGCCCCATTTCATGGTCATTTTGTTTTCCCAGTCGAACTGCCTTTCCCCGATTTGAGACGCGCCATCGACGAAAATGGCCGCCTTCTGCCGGTTCAGGCCGAAGCGAATGGCAGCGCCGTTGCCCCGGGAGTTCGGCTTGTAAATGGTGTAATCGGGAGCGCGCGGAGTGGTGGTTGGTGCTGTATCAAGGACGGTGTCGTTCATGGCTTCGTTGGTTTGATTTCGGTAAAGACGTTACCAAACCCGTTACGATGTGCCAAGCGAAAAGTGTTCATTTGAACATTTTTTCTTTGGCTTGAGAAATCCATCTGGAACGGCGGCACCGTGGCAGGCAGGCTGGCCGCGGTGAACGCCCGCGTGCTGATAGACGGACCCTCCGAACTGGTCTTCGATTATGCGATTCCGGAGGGGCTCGACGTGCGCCCCGGTTGCCGCGTGCGCGTGCCGCTGCGACGGCGCTCGGCGACAGGCACGGTGCTCTCCGTCGCGGTGCCGGAGCAGGCGGATTTCGCGATGCGTGAAGTGGAGGCACTGATCGATCCCGAACCGCTGATCACGCCGGTGCTGTTGAAAATCGCGGACTGGATCGCTCACTACTATGGTTCTAGTATCGAGTCGGTGATCCGCTCGATCCTGCCCGAAGGCGTGCGATCCGAAGAACACTCCGCAAAAACCCGCCGGGTCGCGGTGCTGGCGGCGATGCCCGATGCGGAGGCCCGCGCAAAGCTAGACAAACGCGCACCGCGGCAATCAGCGATTCTCACGCTGTTGGAACAATGGCCCGAACAGCGGATGCCCGTCGCGGAAATCGGCGATGGTTCTGCAGCGGCGTTGAAGGCTTTGGAGAAGGCCGGGATCATCTCTTTGGAGGCGGAAGATGTGCGGCGCGATCCGGATGCTGACAACCCGGAGGAGATCTTGGAATCCACTCCGCTGCTGCTCAACCCGGGACAGGCGCTAGCGCTCGAGTCGGTGCTTGCCGCCGTTGCCAATCCTCAGGCCGCGAAGCCGATGCTGCTGTTGGGTGTGACCGGATCCGGCAAAACCGAAGTCTATCTGCAAGCCGCCCGCCGCGCGTTGGATCTTGGGAAGACGGTGCTCGTGCTGGTTCCTGAAATTTCGCTGACGCCACAAACCGTGCGCCGATTCAAAGCACGCTTCGCCGCGAGCCAGAACGAGGTCGCAGTGTTGCATTCGAACTTGTCGCAGGGTGAGCGTTTCGACGAATGGCATCGCATCCGCAAGGGCAAGGCCCGCATCGTCATCGGCGCGCGATCGGCGGTGTTCGCGCCGCTGCCGGACCTCGGCTTGATCCTCGTCGATGAAGAACACGAGAACACCTACAAGCAGGAAAGCGTGCCGCGTTATCATGGCCGCGACATGGCGGTGCTGCGGGCGGCCTTCGAGCCATGCGCGATCGTGCTTGGTTCGGCGACACCATCGCTGGAATCCTGGCAGAACACTCTAACAGAAAAATACGAGCTGCTGCGACTCGACCAGCGCGCGGACGGCCAGTCGCTGCCATTGGTCCGCGTCGTGGACATGCGCATCGAGGCGACCAAGAACAAAGGCGGGCCGGCGATTTTATCCGGACCGCTGCGCACCGCGCTCGAACAACGTTTGGAAAAAGGCGAGCAGTCGATCCTCTTCCTCAACCGCCGCGGCTTCGCGCGCTCCCTGCAATGCCATGCCTGCGGTCATGTCTGCCAATGCCCGCATTGCGCGGTGGCATTGACGTATCACCGCACCGACGAACGTCTGGTCTGCCATGTTTGCGGCTATCAATCGATCGTCCCGCGCAAGTGTCCGGAGTGCCGTGATCCCGGGATCTTGTTTCAAGGCTATGGCACGCAGAAGGTGGAGGAGGTGCTCGCAAAAGTTTTCCCACAGGCGAAGTTCGCGCGCATCGATGCGGATGCCATGCGCCGCAAGAACGCGTTGCGCGACACGCTGGCCGCGTTCAAGGCGCATAAGATCGATATCCTCATCGGCACGCAGATGATCGCGAAGGGCCTGCATTTTCCGAACGTCACGTTGGTTGGTATTTTGAATGCCGACCTGAGCCTGCATGTTCCCGATTTCCGCTCGGGCGAACGGACTTTCCAATTGATCACCCAAGTCGCGGGACGCGCGGGCAGAGGCGAGTTGGAGGGCGAAGTCATCGTGCAAACCTTCACTCCGCATTCCCCATCGATCCAGTTCGCGAGGCGCCATGATTTCGATGGCTATTCGTCCCAGGAAATGGAGTTCCGGCACGAGTATTCATTCCCACCCTTCGCGCATTGCGCCGTTCTAACAGCTCGATCCACGCACGAGCGAAAAGCCGAGTTCACACTGCAGGCACTGCGCGCACGCCTGGTCGAGAACCTGCCGCCTGGGACTTCTTTGGGCGAGGTCGTGCCATCCCCACTCGTGCGCGCGCACGGCATGTTCCGTTTCCAAATCGTCCTCCGCGGCGAACGCGCCCGCCCGCTCACCAATCATGTGCAGGCCGTGCTTGCGAAGACCCCATTGCCCGAAGACACCACCGTCGTCTTCGACATGGATGCGCTGAATTTTTCCTAACTGGAGCGCGGATCTTCAGTCCGCGTGTCTATTTAAAACTTCCCTAGAAGATTGAAATGCGCCTCCGATCGTGTAGGATCGCTCCATGGCAACGCTTTTGGAAGTTCAGAAAGCCGCCGAAGGGCTGTCCGACGAAGAACAGGCCGGGCTGGTTGCGCACCTTTTGGCCTCGTTTTCAAGGGCCCCGCTTGGCCCTGATAACGACGAGATTGACCGCCGCGATGTGGAAATGGACTCCGGTTCAGTGAAGCCTCTGAGTCATAAGGAATTTCTATCGGCAGTTGGCCGAGGATGAGAGCCATTTCTTACCATCCAAGTGTTCCCTCCGAAGTCAGGGAAATACTGGCCTACTATGAGGGCATCTCGATAGCACTTGCCGATGAATTCTTTGCGGAACTCGGTGAAGCGTTGCGATACGCCCAAGAATTTCCGAAGAGGCACCATTTTGATCTGAGCGGCAGAAGAAGAAGCAATCTGAGTATTTTCCCCTATCACTTCCTTTTTCGGGTTTCTAAAACCTCAATCAGGATTGCTGCTGTAAGGCATAACAATCGAAGCCCCAGGTTCGGAATTCGCCGCGAGTAGCCAAGTCACCCCAGGACCGCGCTTCTGTATCGATCGGGGCTTCGGCCACGCCGCAAGTTCGCGCGATTCCGCTTCGCGATTTTAACCCGGGGTGGCGTTCATTCCTCACTTACCCCGGGCTATGATCAATTGTCCCGCTGGGACATGGAAAGCGGCTACGCCATTGATGAATGGCCGCCCTGGATTCCAAAAGAAGATGAACCGAAAAATCTCTTCTTTTTGCGAACCTTTGCGCCTTTTTGCGGCTAAAACGTTCTTCTGTTAGATCAGTGTTTGAGCCAATGCGCCTTCATCGCTTCAGCCCTTGCCAGCGCTTCTTCAACAGTCTTACCCAGGAAATTCGCATGGCCCATCTTCCGGCGTTCGAGGGCGCGGCGTTTGCCGTAGAGATGGAGGCTTGCCTCTCCATCTTCGAACAGCGGCAGCCAATCCGGTGGCGTGTTTTCGTCCACCCAGAAATCGCCTAACAGATTCAGCATCGTCACCGGACTGAGCAGCCGCGGCGAGCCAAGCGGAAGGCCGATCACCGCGCGGAGTTGTTGTTCGAATTGCGAGGTCGCGCAGGCGTCCAGCGTGTGATGCCCCGAGTTATGCGGCCGCGGCGCGATTTCATTCACCAGCAGCGAACCGTCGGATTTCAGGAAAAATTCAACGCCGAGAATCCCGCGGTAGTCGAGTGCATCCAGCACGCGTCTTGCGATGGCCGCCGCTTCCAAGGCAACGGCTGGAGAGATCCGCGCGGGAACGATCGACACGTCGAGAATGCGATGACGATGCCGGTTCTCCGCGGGGTCATAGGTCACGATCGATCCATCCGCACCGCGCGCCGCCATCACCGATAGTTCCTTTTCAAAGGGCACCCATGCTTCCAACACCGCTCGCGGCGCAGCAAAATTTTTCCAAAGCTGGCCGGCATCTTCACCGCCATCGATCTTCACCTGGCCCTTGCCGTCATAGCCGAAGTCAGCGGTTTTTAAAACACCTTCACCACCCAGCTCGTCCATCGCGGCAGCCAGTTCGTATGCGTTTGAAACGACCGCATACCATGTGTGCGGTATATTGTTTTCGCGCAGGAAATTTTTCTCACGCTCGCGGTTCTGGCAGATCGATATCGCCCTGGGAGACGGATGAAGGCCGGTGCATTGGGCCACCGCTTCAAGCGTTTCACGGGGAATGTTTTCAAACTCCACCGTCGCGACCGTCACCCGCTTGCAGAAGTCGATGCGAGCGTCCGGACTGGTGAACGGCAGGTCGATCACTTCGTCGGCCACTTCGACCGCGGGCGCTTCGAGGCCACCGGTCCAGATCACCGTGCGCACACCCATCCGCCGCGCGGCGAGGGCGAGCATGCGGCCAAGCTGGCCGCCACCAATGACGCCAATGATACAATGCGGGGCGTGGATGAACATGGTCGCGGGGCAATTTCAATCCACCGGATCCAGCGACGGCAACTTGGCCGACTTCACTGCATCGGATTGGTTCTTGCGGAAATCGACGAGCTTCGCGGCGAGCTTGTCATCGTGATTGGCAAGCATGGCGATGGCGAACAGGGCCGCGTTGATGGCTCCCGCCTTGCCGATCGCGAAGGTCGCCGTCGGAATACCGCCGGGCATTTGCACGATCGAGAGCAGCGAATCCATTCCCTTCAATGCCGCGGATTCGACCGGCACGCCCAACACTGGCAGCTCCGTGAGCGCCGCCGTCATGCCCGGCAAATGGGCGGCGCCACCCGCTCCGGCGATGATGCATTTCAATCCGCGGCCCCGCGCTTCGCTGGCGTAGGAAACGAGTTTGTCCGGCGTCCGGTGCGCGCTCACGACCTCCGATTCCCAAGGCACGCCGAAATCGCGCAAGGTCCGGGC
>JANMJQ010000184.1:0-18755 GCA_031371445.1 Akkermansiaceae bacterium | reverse complement strand
TGCGGGTACATCACCGCATCTCAACATGCCGACTTGGTCGGAGCATGTGACTCAATCCGGCGAATGCTGGGAGCGATGTTAAAAAATCCCAAACCGTTTCTCCTCGGTTAGTCCCGTCTTCCGTCTTCCGTCTTCCGTCTTCCGTCCCCCGTCCACCGTCCCCCGTCCCCCGTCCCCCGTCCCCCGTCCCCCGTCCCCCGTCTTCCGTCCTCCGTCCTCCGTCTTCCGTCTTCTCCCATGCTCCGCATCGCCATCCTCGCCGAGTTCCCGCTGACCGCCCTCAGCGGCGGAGCGATGGGACGTGGTGGCGGCCAGGGTTGCACGTGGTTGCCGCAACTGGCGCTGGCGTTTCAGGAACATCACGACTTGGAGATCCACTGGGTGGTGCTGGACCGGACCATCCGCCGCACGGTGGTATTCGAGGCCTTGGGCCAATGGTTCCATCGGGTGCCGTCTGTTAAATTTTCCGTCGATCTCGCGCTGAACTATTTGCCCGCACGTTTTGTGTTGGGCCGCGAGGTCCGCCGTATTTGCCCGGACGTGGTCCACGCCTGGGGCGCCGAGTTGATCTACCCGGCGGCTCTGCGTGATTTCAAGGGACCGACTATTTTTTCAATGCAAGGTTCCCTCACCGAATACCAGCGCATCGGCGGATTGCCGGACGATTGGCGATGGAAGAAGATGGTGGCTTCCGAACCGAGCTACGTGAAAACGGCCACTGTAGTCACCGCGGAATCAAAATGGGCCTCGGAACGTGTCCGCGAACTTAAACCGGATGTAGATTGCAGGATCGTGGACTATGGAGTGCATCCGAGTTTCTTCGAGGCCAATTGGTCTCCCGATCCGACCACTCCGACTGCTATTTATATCGGCGGTGGGGGCTATCGCAAAGGCATCGACGTTCTACTCGAAAGTCTCCGGCGTATCCCTAACAGGAAATGGACGATGCGCTTCGCCGGCGATGCGGAACTCGGCAGGGAAGTGGCCGCCGCCGGACTACCGGGCACGGAGTTCCTCGGCATGCTCAAGTGGGTCGACATGTTGCATGAAATGACAAAGGCATGGTGCCTGGTCATGCCTACCCGATCTGACACCGGTCCCACGGTGGTTAAGGAAGCGCGCGTGGTCGGCCTGCCAGTCATCGGAACCGTTCATGGCGGACTGCGCGATTACATCCGTCACGGCGAAAATGGCTGGATCGCCGAACCGCTTGACGCTCCGCACCTGCTTGAAGGGCTTGAGCATGTGATGTCCTCGTATGAATGCGCTGTCGCCATGGGAAAGTCACATCATGCGGAGGACCGCGCGTTTTTCTCCCCCGAGCGGACAGCATCCGCATTTTCTAACATTTACCGGGAATTGGCGCGGCCCGTTGAAGCCAGATGATCAAGCTTGCCCTGCTTCACGGACTCCGTTGGTTCGAGCGTGCCTGTCGGCATCTTCCTTCGGTTGGTATCTTCCGGCCAGAGAAGGGATTCTTTTCGGCCTACGAACTTCTCAAGCGTGGCGAATTGGAAGGATTTGTCTTGTACGGTTCCCAAACGCCCGGCCCATGTCCCGCGGATTCAGTGACGGAACAGGCTGGTATGCGGCAGCACGACCACCAACCGTGGCCCGCCTTCTGGACACGAGCCGACGATGCCAGACTGGTGGGCTCGATGCTCCAATGGCGCGACCAGCGCGATCTGATGTGCTCCGAAGGCTTATACCGTTCGCATGAGCGGCGGCGTTTACGTGAGGACAAAGCTTTCGCTCAAATTCTGATACCCAAGCCGGCAATTCTTCCCGGCGCGTGGACATCGATTGCATCCAACTGGGGCGATGGAAGGAACTATTACCATTGGATCACCGACAACCTTACGCGACTGATGGTGCGGGAACATCTACCGGAGGCCACTCGCATCCTGGTCCCCGACAAGGGTTACAGTTTCGTATCCCAAACCCTTGAGATGCTCGGTCTTAGTGACGTTGTCGAAACCACGAAGCACGCCTGCATCCAACCGGAACGATTTTACTTCTGTTCCCCTACCGCGATGACCGGCACGAACAACGCGGCAGGATTCGATTGGCTGCGGGCAAAATTCTCCGCGTTCAGGCGTCCGTTAGCCGATGGAGCACCCGTCTTCATCACCCGCCGGGGCAGCACCCGAACTCCTGAGAATCTGAACGACTTGGAGAACCTCTTCGCCTCGAATGGATTCCGTGTGATCGATTGCGGAAAGCTTTCGGTCAAGGAACAGATGGATGCCACCAGCTCTGCTCCGGCAATCGCCGGGATTCACGGGGCCGCAATGACCAACATCCTCTGGGCCCATCCGGATACACCCGTTCTAGAGCTTTTTCAATCGACTTACCTAAACGCCTGTTACGAACAGATCGCTTTCCACTGCAACCTCCACTACTCCTACGAATTGCTCGACAGCGATTCGTCGGCCGAGGTCGTCAGCCAGTGGATCCATGATCCACGCGGACCTTCCGGTTCCTGAGAAGGTCCCCTCGCCAGCCTTCCGTGTCATCCCACAGTCAGTCCCTTCAGAACGCTCCCGTCCGCATCGCGCACGTGGTGAACATCTTCAATTGCCCCGAGGGTTCTGAAGCCCACCGCATCCAGGCAATCACGCTGGAATCGATGCAGCGGGCCAAGAATGAAGCCGGCCCGGGCGTGGAGGTCCAGTTGCTCTCTGCACACTTCCCGTCGGACCGCGACGCCGTGCCTGATTTCGTCCGGTGCACTCCCGATCTCGAACGTTCCGTCCAGGACGACGTTGAATGCTCTGACAAAAGAAAGTTGCCTTACATTCACGATATCCTGTCGCGCGCGTATGACGCCACCGATGCGGATTTCCTGGTGTACACGAACATGGACATCGCCCTCTACCCAGGCTTCTACCGCTTCATCGCAAACGAAATCCGCAGCGGCATTGACGCACTTGCCATCAATCGCGCCCAGATTCCACGCATCTACAAAGGACGCGACCTTCTAACAGACGCAACGTTCGATGACATCCTTCGCATCCCGCAACGCCGCCCTCACCACGGAATCGATTGCGTCATGTTCCGGAGAGAACATTTTCCCCAATGGCCACGGACCCGCATCTGCATCGGCTATCCTCCCATCGGCCAGTATCTTCTGGAGAACGCGGAATCGCGTGCCACCCGCTTCGCATGGTTCCAGGACGTCGTCCAAACCTGCCACGTGGGCATCGATGGCAAAGACAACTCGCCATGGAAGAATCATATCGGCAACGAAATCTGGATGTTCAACCACGCTGAATTCGATGCGTGCCGGCTTCATCAGAGAAACGCGTGGCAACGGCACGGGGTGAACAACTTCGCGTGGGCCATGCGCCGCGGCCGATGGCTGCTGCGCTCTTGGTTGCCAATTGGATCCAACAAGTAACCGCCCTCCCGGCATTTCAACACTTCTCCATTACCTCCCATGCCATTGACCTTTGATTATCTGATCGTCGGGGCGGGCTTCGCCGGCCTGACTTCCGCGGAACGTCTCTGCGCCCTTGGCAAGCGTTGCCTGGTGGTTGAAAAGCGCAGACATCTCGGCGGCAATGCCTATGATCGTTATGACGACAATGGCGTTTTGATTCATCAATACGGCCCTCACTACTTCAGGACCAACTCCCCCAGGATCAGGGAATACCTATCGCGCTTCACCGAGTGGCACCCAGTCAATTACCAGATCTTTTCTTACACCGATGGGCGCTATTGGAATTTCCCCATCAATCTCAACACTTTCGAACAGTTCCTCGGCCGTCCTTCCACCAGCACCGAGATGGAGGAATGGCTGGCCGCCCACCGCGTTCCGATCGTAAAACCCGCCAACTCCGAAGAGGTCATTGTTTCGCAAGTCGGATGGGAGCTATATGAAAAGTTTTTCAAGGGCTACACGCTGAAACAGTGGAAACGGCATCCGAAGGATCTCGACGCCAGCGTCTGCGGCAGAATCCCCATTCGCACGAACCGCGATGACCGATATCTCCAGGAAGAATTCCAGGCGCTCCCAAAGGCCGGCTACACCGCGATGTTCGAACGCATGGTCGCGGCCTGCGGTGATCGCGTCAGCATCCTCCTCAACACCGACTACCGGAGCGTGCTTCCCGATGTGGAATACGGCCACATGATCTACACAGGGCCCGTCGATGAGTTCTTTGACTGCCGCTACGGAAGCCTGCCTTACCGATCGCTTCGTTTTGAAAACGAGTCATTCTCGCCGGAGCAACTCAAGGAACGGGAGTCCATTGCCGGCAAACCCGGCTTCTGGCAGCCCGCGTTGCAGGTGAACTACCCCAACGACCAGGAATACACCCGCATTGTCGAAGTCAAGCATGCGACCGGACAACTCTGCTCCAACAGCACGATCGTACGGGAGTTTCCTGAAGACTATGGTCCCGGAAAAGAACCCTATTATCCCATCCCCGCGCCGGATGCCACCGCCTTATACCGCCAGTATAAAGAACTCGCGGACGCCGAGGCAGGCGTATCATTCATCGGACGCCTCGCCACCTACCGCTACTACAATATGGACCAGGTGGTTGGAATGGCGCTCGCCGAGATGGACAAGCTTCATCCGTCCTCCGTCTGAATCCACACGACCGACCGATGCAATGAGCGAAAGCAAACATCTGGACAACCTGTACTTCTATGCCCACTTGGGGAAGTGGAAGCCGGATCCCAGCGCGATCTACGGATTTCACTTGTCCAACGTTCTTTCAGAACTCGCGGCTCTTCTCGGCGACGACTACTACCGTTTCCGTTTTGTCGTCTATGAGCACAAGATGCATCTGCCATTCCCGGAATTTAAAATGTCCGGTGACGATGTGATCCTGATCATGCTTTCGGATGAGGACAGCAAGGTTCCCCTGGAGCTTTGCGACCGTTTCTTTGCGATCATCAAGGCCTACTATCCTCTCGAGGAAAACGTCCGCAATATTCTTGCCTTCCCGATCGGTTACTCCAACTCCGCGTCGCTGACACGCTTCATTCCGTTCGCGGACAGAAATTACGACGCGTCCTACGCCGGCAACTTCCTCAGCAACCGACTCGACTTTTACAGACAGTTTAACCTATGGAGATTCCTGCCCCCGTTCCAAATCCGGAGCCACCGGATCAGAACAAGCTTCTTCAAATTGCTCACCAGGTTGAAGCTGTACCGACCCCAGATGTACAGGGATACCTTTGGAAAGAGCCTGTGCTTCTGGTCGGGCGGCTTCGCGAAAGGACTCTCTCGGGACGAATATGCCGAGGTTATCAGTAATACGCGCATCGCCCTCTGCCCGATGGGCTTCCGCAGCACCGAATGCTTCCGGCTGATGGAGACCATGCGGCTCGGATGCGCAATCGTGTCAGACAAACTCCCTCCCAGCCGATGGTATAAGGATAGCCCGATCATCGTTGAGCGCGATTGGCTTCACATCAGGAAAACTGTTAGACGCCTCTTGGCTGATCCCGCCGCTTTGGAGGACCTTCACCGCAAAACTTTGGAATGGTGGGACAAGATCTGCTCGGACGAGGCTGTGGCCTCATATCTGGCGGACGAGCTGAGGCGGCTTATGAACGACGCGGAAAACAAACGATAAAACCGAAGGGACCAGCCCCCCAACAGTCTGCCAAACATGACCGACCATCTGATAATCAGCTTTTACAGGCTGTGGCACGGAATCCTGAAAAGGAGGGGTGCCGGCCGGCTGCTCAGCAAAGCCGCTCCGACTACCAAAGGCCTGCAATCATACCGCATGAGGCTCCCCGAAGGTCATTTCATCAATCTGGATTTCCGCGATGTGTCCGCCATGTATTGGCTCAACCACACACTGGGAGACCGCTTCGAGGAACGCGGACTAATCACGGCGATGCAACGCTTCCTGAAACCGGAGAGTGTGATCTGGGACATCGGCGCCAACTCCGGCTTGCTGTCCTATCTCCTCGCAAAGGAACAGCCGTTTTCTGAACTGCACTTGTTTGAGCCCAATCCCCGCATGACCAAACTCGCGTCGCAGGCACTGTCCGCCTACCCGAAAGCCAGTGTCCATCCATTCGGACTTAGCAACCGCGACGGTGAATTCACTCTTACAATTCCCGACGGCCACACCACCATGGCCACGCTGGAGCCCGACGCCACCCAAAGGTCCGGCAGCCCTTGCAAGATCACCTGTCACACGGGAGATGATCTTGTGTGGCAGTCAGGCTTCAAGCCCCCGACAGTCATCAAGATCGACACCGAAGGACACGAACCCGCGGTGATCGCCGGGCTTGAAAAAACCATCGCCACGCACCGCCCTGTCATCTTCTGCGAACACATCAGCCTCGATGTCAACGAGGTGCTTTCGATGCTGCCCTCCGGCTACCGCCTCTACACGGTGAGCGACGCCACCGGAGAGCTTTCCGAGGGCACATCGGAAGGACTTGGCCACAACTCCGCGATGATTCCTTGAGGCCTTTCCAGCCTCCTGCGACGCAATGCTTTTCAACTCCTGGCAGTTTCTGATCCTTCTTGCCGCGACCTTCGCGCTCTATTACGCGCCCTGGTCGCGCGGCAGGCATGGCAAGGCATGGCAGGTTAGTACCGCACTCGCGGCGAGTGTCGTATTTTATGGTTGGGAGAATTACCGACTCATTCCACTGCTGGCGATCTCATGCGTGGGCAACAGCATCGCGACCGGCCGCATCATCATGCACAAGGTGTCGGGCGATGAAGCCATGGTCCGGCATTGGACACGTATCGCGGTCATTATGAACCTGAGCCTGCTAGGCGTGTTCAAGTACCTGCCCTTTCTCGCAGGCATGCTTCCCTTCCTCCCCGCTGACTGGATCAAAACGCTGAAACAAATTCCCCTGCCCATTGGGATTTCATTCTACACCTTTCATGGTATCAGCATGATCGTTGACGTGTCCCGCGGCGAAGTGACACGCGAAGGTGACGCGTTGGTCTCCGGCGGTGGGCGCGGTGGGCGCTTTGCCAAGGGCGTGCGGGACATTGGATTCTATCTGTTGTTCTTCCCCCAACTGGTGGCGGGTCCCATCGTCAAGGCCAAGCAATTCTGGCCACAGATCGCAGCAAAACGGATCGATGACATCCCCTGGCGGCAAGTCATCCGCGCGTTGATCACCGGCTATTTCCTGAAGATTTTTGTTGCGGACAATCTTTCGGAGCAAACCAGCGGCCTGACTCTCAATGCGAACAACCTGATCAATTCGAGTCCGCTCAACCTCATCCCGCTTCTTTACGGATATAGCCTGCAGATCTTCGCCGACTTCGCCGGCTACTCGTTGATCGCGATCGGCCTCGCGGCAATGTTCGGATATCGGTTTCCCATCAATTTCAACTTCCCTTATCTGTCGACCAGCATCACCGAGTTTTGGCGGCGCTGGCACATGTCGCTGTCCGCGTGGCTGCGCGACTATCTTTATATCCCGCTTGGTGGCAATCGGAAGGGACCGGGGCGAACCTACGTGAACTTGTTTCTCGTCATGTTTCTTGGCGGACTCTGGCACGGGGCTGAATGGAAATTCGCGATCTGGGGTTCCCTACATGGGCTGTTTCTCGCGCTCGAAAGGCTCGCCTCAAGACACCAGAAACCAGAATCCAGAATCCAGAATCGCGCTGCTTCTCTATCCCCCTCTTCCTCTGGACTCTGGTCTCTGGTCTCTGGTCTCTCATTCCTGCGCTGGTTCCTGACCTTCCATGTGGTAACGCTTTTGTGGCTCACTTTCCTAATGCCGGACACGCATCACATAGTCGCGTTTTTCCGCGGCATTTTCAGTGGCAAACCCGGCTTCTCCGGCCCTCCGGTTTTTTCGTTGCTGTTCTATGGAACCGCCGTTGTTCTGTATCATGCGTGGGGTTGGCTGAAGGAGCATCGCGAACATTTCGCCAATCATTTGCTCCGCTCGCCATTGGAACCAGCACTCCACGCGCTGATGATTTTCCTCATTCTGGTCAACCCCGGCGCCCCGCGTGGATTCATTTATTTCCAGTTTTGAAAGGAAGAATTGAAGGTTGTTTGTTGCAGGTTGCCTGTTGATTAAGAATCGAGCGCAGCACACCTCTTCAGCTCGCAACTCGCAACGCGGAACATCCAAGATGCCCGCGGCGGCACAACTGGCAACATGCAACTTTCAACAAATTAGCCTGCCGCGAAGCGGAAACCATCATGAGTAACATCGACACCTTCGAGGATCTCATCCGCAACTTGCAACAACCAGCCTTCAACTCTTCCCCCTCATGCGCTACATCGTTCCATTTGCCCTAACTCTGGCAGCTCTGTTTTCTCTCCAGAGCTTCGCGTTGCGCGCGGTGGGAGGCCGTACTGCAAAAAGCGAATCGAACTTCTTCTCATCATTGGGCCGTATTCAAGCGGGTGCCCGTGGCACTCCCCAGGTCATGGTGCTGGGATCGTCCATCACCGGACGCCTGCCGGACCGCTCGCGCGGGTACGCCGGCTGGGCAAACATGGGCTGTGATGGCGGCAGCGCGGTGGATGTCCTGCGTGCCATGGATGAAGGTTCCCTGCCTACGGCCCCGCAATTGGTCATTGAAGCGAACACCCTTCATATGGCACTCAATGCCAAGACCACCGAAATTGGAGCATCCATGGGCCAGCCGTGGTTTCGCGTCGGACTTCATGTTCCTTGCCTGGCTGCTTACGCCAGACCGGCGGCGTTTTTCTACAGCAAGCTATTGACGAAGCGCATCGGTGATTTCGATTCCCATGGCTTGCATGAGGATTTGAAGGTTTCCTCCAAACCTGAACTGGTAACAAAGCCACCCAGTTACCAATTCACAAGCGCCCAGGAATCTCTGATAAATGAAATCACCGCCATCCTGCAGCGCCTGCAACGGAAAGGAACAGTGGCAACAATCGTGTGGTTGCCTCCCGCCCGCAGGGACGGTTCGGAACCGCCGGATTGGATCCTGGAGTTGGCGAGACGCAGCGGCGCACGCTATTGGGATTTGGGGCAACAAGCAAATCCCGACGATATTATTCTAACAGACGGGGTCCATATGGCAGCCCCAAGCGCGGTCAAAACCATGGAAAGCCTGCGGCACATCCTCGAATAATCAGGACAGAGCCATCGCAAAAGCCATCCAATGAAAATTCTAATCTCGGCTTATGCCTGCAATCCTTACGGTGGTTCCGAACCGGGGGTCGGGTGGACTGCGGTCTGCCGGATTGCGATGCGTCATGATGTCTGTGTGCTAACGGACATTCACAACAAAGCTGGATGGGAGAAAGGTGCTGCCGAGGGCGTCATTCCACCCAATATTCAAGTCCGCTTCCTGCGTGACCGCAGCGCCTGCAGCAGCAACCGGTTCATCGCCCATCTCCAAAGCTGGTTGAACTACTCATCGTTCAACCGTCAGGTGCTTGCCGCGGCCCTGCAATGGCATGAGGAGGAAAAATTCGATCTATGTCATCAGGTTACCATCGCCGCGTGGCGCATGCCCTCACCGTTGTGGCGCCTGCCGGTCCCATTCGTGTGGGGACCGGTGGGAGGAGCCGGTTACATTCCGCCCGTCTTCCGCGGCATGCTGAGCCCGCCCGCCCGCCTCTTTGAGCACATGCGCGACGTGCAGACTGCGTTTGCCTCCCGTTCACGGTCGTTTCTCGAATGCGTCCAAAAAGCGGCGGTGATTTTCGCGGCCAACGAAGAGACTGAGGCATTCCTGCGTCCGTTCAGGGGCGACAAGCCGCTTGTCAGGCTGCCCATCGTCTCCCTGTCGGACGAAAAGATCGAACGCTTCAAATCCACCGCAGACCAGAAGCCCGCAAGCGGACCACTTCGGCTTTTCGCCGGTGGAAACATGGAGGGACGCAAGGGCGTCAGCCTGGCGCTCAGGGCCCTAGCTCTTGTTATAAATGAAGGCGTTGATTTCCACTATACCGTTGCCGGCGGAGGACCCGAGCTTCCCGCTCTGCAGAAGCTGACGAAGTCGCTGAAACTTTCCGACAGGGTGACCTTTCATCCGGGTTACCAAGGCGCCGACTACGTGAATGCGTTGCAGGAAACCGAAGTCTATTTCCTTCCTAGCTTCCGAGAAAGCACACCGGTCACTCTGTTGGAAGCTTATCTGGCCGGTTGCTATCCGGTCGTTGCCGACACCAGCGCGCAGGGCGAGATTGTGAGGCTCGCCGGAGGAAAGGCGGTGGCCGTGACAACGCTGGACAGCCTCATAAAAGGCTTGGCGGAAGCTGTCGTCTGGTGCGCGAACAATCGTCACGCGCTCCCCGGACTCACTGAAGCAGCGGTCTCTAAGATTGCGGATCATTTCTCATCCACCCGATACGACAACACCGTGGCCGAAGCATATAGCACCGCTTTGAAGACTGGGAATAGAGTTTGCGGAAACACCGGGTTTAATGAACCCGCAGCTTTCAACGATGGCCACCACGATTCCGCATGACTATCGAACAACAGAATCATCCGCGCCATTTTTTCTGTAGTTTCGGCGACAGCCGGATGCACGGCGCCCTCCAGCGTATACGCAATCAAGCGGTGGAGATGGGGATTTTTGATGATATCCGCATTCATGATGAATCCGGCTTGGCTCCTTCGTTCCTCAAGGCGTATGGCAAACGGCTCGTCCCCGGATCACGCGGCTTCGGCTATTGGATCTGGAAACCCCAGATCATCCTTCAGACCATGGAGGAAATGAACGAGGGCGACCGGCTGCTATTCACGGATGCTGGCTGCCATTTGAATCCAGGCGGTGTCTACAACCTGAGAGGCTATTTCGACCGTGCGGCAGGGTCTTCCAGCGGGATGCTGTTCACACGACTGCAAGCAGAGTTAATCGAGAAGTACTGGACCAAGGGCGATGTCTTTGACTATTTCGAATGCAGGCACAACAACATGATCACAGACACCCCTCAACTACAGTCTGGCATCCTCTTCTTTGAGAAAAGACCCGCAACGATGAAGTTTCTACGTAACTGGGCGGATGCTTGCCTGATCACCAGGCTGGTGGACGACTCCGCATCCGCCAGCCCGGATTTTCCAGGCTTCAGAATGAATCGGCATGACCAGAGCGTGCTTTCGGTCCTCGCGAAGCTTGCAGGAGCGGATAGCGTGGATGTAAGCAACTTCATCACGCGCGACGATTGGTCAATGCTGAAGGACCAGCCTGTCTGGATCAAGCGGGACAAAGGCATCGTGCCGGGACTGATGGTGCGGATCCTCGGCCCGAAATTCGTCAACCGTCTCATTCTCCTGAGAAGAAGGATCCTCCACCGCTGAGAAAACCATGCCGAAGACCCAAATGCACTATCGCGGACATCCGGTGATCTCACCGGGTCGTTTCCCCATCAATGAGTTTTCGTTGCCGAATTGCGGCCCTGCCAAGGCCCGCTATGGATCAAAGTTTGAGAAAGCAGCCAACCTTCGCTGGATCCAATGAAGCGATTCCTCCCAGTCGGTGCGATCCGCCATTTTGCGAGGGCTGCCAGGCACTTTCTCAGACGTGCCGCTAACGAGCCAGAATTGAATCCGCGCGACTTCGACAAGGTTCTTTTCGTTGCCCATCCTGACGACGAAATCCTATTCTTTTTGCGGCCACTTCTGCACGAGTCCGGCTGGCTCGTGGTGTGCGTCACCAATGGAGGCAGCAAGGTCAGAAGTGCCGAATTCCACTCGACCATGACGGAACTCAAGCACAGGAATCATATTTGGAACTTCAGGGACGGCACCGACACCCTATGGAATCACCGCAGGCTTGGGGCCCGGATTCGCCGGGTGCTGGCGTTGCGGAAGGACTGGTCGATGGTGGCAACCCACAATGCCGAGGGCGAATACGGCCACCCGCAGCACAAGCAGCTTCACACCATCGTGTCCGAGGCATGGGGCGGCCTGCCCCTGCATGTCCCCGAACGCGCATCCATTCTGTGTGCTCCTGATAACGAACTGCCCCCGGAACTTCGCGCCCGGAAATTGGAGCTGTTAGAAAAGTGTTATCCTTCCCAGACTCCGCTGGTGCTGAAAAACCACGGCAGCTACCTGCAATATGAACGGATCGTTTCCTCGCAGGACTCGTGTTGCACATAGGACCGCTGGGCCAAACTCTCGAAAGCCAGCCTGTTCCCAATGGGATCGGGGATGCGCCACTGGGCCCGTCTGCGGAAGATTTGAGGTTTACAAATCTTCCCCCGCCATTCTACTTAACCGTCTGCCTGCATCCACGTATAGGAATACCGTCAAATTTCTTATTCGGGCTAACATCGTTTTCTTGATCACCAGCAAATACGAGCCAATTACATGCTAGAAAAACAGATCAGCCGGCTTAAGGAAGAATCCATTTTTTTCCGCCTTCTCAGCGGATACCTCCGATTCCCCAGGAGTTTCGCCGCAACGGGCTTGCGGGACCTGGATACCTTGATTCGTGAAAGGTTTGAGAACCGCTGGCTTGATAATGGAAGCGCCTACCGCATCGAGCAAAGGCTTTGCAAGTATCTCAATGCCATCCACGGCAACGTGGTTCCCCACGGAATATTTCGTGGCATGCGCTTTGAGCCTGACGAAAAAGCATTTCTTTCATCAATGCGCCTTGGCACTTTTGAGCTTCAGGTGCAACACCTCTTGCAACAGGTGAAAAACAAACCGTATGATCATATAATCAATGTCGGCTGCGCTGAAGGTTATTACGCGGTGGGTTGCGCGATAATTTTCCCAACAGCACGAGTTCAGGCACTTGACTATATGTTACACTTGCAAGAAGCCACCATGACCCTCGCAAAAATGAATGGGGTGGACTCTAAAATCTCCACGGGAGGCAGATTCGATTTCGATGACGTTTCGATCGCAAAGGTTGAAAACTCGCTGTTGATTATCGATATCGAAGGCAGCGAGTCCGAACTCCTTAAAAATCCGTCGGCATTTTCGAGATCTGATCTGATTGTTGAAATTCATGAAGGCTTCAAGCCGGGAATCCATGCGGCATTGCGGGAGGCGTTCCAGGAAACACACGAAATCCAAATCCTCGGATTGGCGAATTTTTCAAATTTGAGCGTTCCAATTCCAGACTTATCCGTATTTTCAAGTGTTGAAATTGGTGCTCTGCTTTTTTGCAACCGCGGGGTGGAAAATAGGTGGGGCCTTTTCCTGGCAAAGGATCTGACCTGAATTGATGCATCCGCAAAAGGAGCACCACTTACACGCTTGTGCTGATGCTGCCTGCATTGTCCCAAAACCTCGATCGATGAACCTGAGGTTCTATACATCAAGTCAGGCACCCCATGCCGGGTCAGCGTCGATGCAACCAACTTCATTACACGCGACAACGGGTCGCTGTTGAAGGGCCTGCCTGAATCAAGCGGGATAAAGGCATCGTGCCGGGACTGATGGTTCGGACCCTCGGCCCGAAACCCGTCAACCGCC
Organism: Akkermansiaceae bacterium; assembly: GCA_031371445.1. Taxonomy (GTDB): domain Bacteria; phylum Verrucomicrobiota; class Verrucomicrobiia; order Verrucomicrobiales; family Akkermansiaceae; genus Luteolibacter. The sequence continues at coordinate 5,375 of JANMJQ010000184.1, read as the reverse complement.
TGATTCTCCTGTGACGAAGAATCCATCACTGATGAGAAACCCCATGCTCAAGACCGCCAAGCGCATTATCAAGGACATCCTGATCTCACTGGGCGTCCGCCTTCCCATGAAGACGGACGACAGGAGGGTCCTCGAGGAAATCATCTTCCCGTGGATCACAGAAGAGGCGAAGTGCCGGAAGATGCTCTTCGTGGGCTGCGACTGGTATACGGCTTATTACCCCCGCCTTTTCCCCAAGGGTGAGTTTTGGACGATGGATTACGATCCCGCCAAGGCCCGTTATGGATCAAAGCTACACAAGGTCGGAGCCGTCCAGGACGTTGCAGAGCTGTTTCCTGCCGGGAACTTCGACGTGGTTATCTGCAACGGTGTGCTGGGCTGGGGATTGAATCAGATTGGAGACATCGAGACCGCGTTCGAAGCGATGCACCGTATCCTCGAACCGTCCGGACTTCTGGTTCTCGGATGGAACGACATCCCGAGATGCAAACCGGTGGAACTAGATCAGATCAAGAACCTGCGGATGTTCGACAAATTTAATTTCCCACCGCTCCAGACGGACTGCCTCCTTCTCACCACCACTGTAAACCGGCACACCTATTCGTTCTTCAAAAAGCCGGACGGCGAGGCTTGAGAACACAGGCGGCGTGGGCAGTTTCCGATGAAGCGGTTCTTTCAAAAACTTCGCTTGTACTCAGAAACCACGGCCTGTACCTCCGGAATGAACGCATCACTCCTGCGGAGGACGCGAGTTGAATAAAAGACCGCTGAGCCAACCTATCAGAAAGTATCATCATGAAACTCGCCTACATCATCTCCATGACGCGCAGCGGAAGCACCGTGCTGAGCGCGATGTTGGACCAATACAAGGGAGTGGTCTCACCGCCGGAGTCCTCATTTCCGCAGATTCTCGGAGCGATCACGAAAGAGGAACGTTCGGACCCGCGTATGCTTGCCGCACTCTATCACGGCGCCACATTTCCACCCACGCAGTTGAACCTGTCGGAGGCCGAGGAATGCATGAAGGGAAGCGACGAAGAAATCCTTGTGGCCTTGGGAAAGGCCGTGGCCGTAAAGCTCGGCCGCGATCCGGCGGAGTTAAAAGCCGTGGTTTGGAAATCGCCCAAAACCATCGCCATGCAGGAGGCACCGTTGGCGACGTCCGGCCGCTTCATCATGCTGCGAAGAAATCCGCACAACGTCTATGAATCGCAATTCCGGATCACGTTCGGGAAAAAAAACCGCAACCCACTCCGCTTTGCGCTTCTCCGCGAGAGCTATGAACAGGCGTTTTCGAGACTACCCAAGGACCGGTACATGGAAGTTCATTACGACGACCTTCCGCAAGTGCTGCCCAGCATCCTTGAATTCATCGGCGCGCCGGACCAAGGAAAATGGGAGAACCACCAATCCAGTCTTCAACTTGCCTCGGATACACTTGGCTATATGTCCGAGGTCACCAGTGAGTTCGTCAACCGGGACGCTGAAAAGAGGGCAAGACTGAACAAGCTGCAGGTGGGCATCCTCGAATGCTCGATGAAACTCACCAGGCCGCTGCGACCCTTCCTCGGCCCGCTCCGGGATCATTTCGACAGCGAGTCGCTCAAGATGATCCGCGAGCGCGCCATGGAGCGCCTCGCCGCGGGCAAATAAGGGCTCCGGCTTTGGAGCAGCAAATGAGCGACCATCCCATCACCGCCAAAGCGTCGCTCGGCGACGCAAGGAACATGGCGTTCCGTTGCGCCGCCTCGCTGGGTGGAATTGTTGGCAGACGATGCCTCGACCGCCCGGCCACTTTTGAGAAGTTGAAGCAACTCGGCTGCGAGCCTGATGGACATGGCGTCTTCCATCTCGACTCCGCACGCAACAAGGTCGCCATTGAAATCCTGAACTGCGGAGTGGTGCGTTTGGGAAAAAGAGATTGCCTCGATCTGGATTACGGTTCGCGTGGGGTGCTTCGCGGTTGGAAGGGCGAAACAAAAAAAGCGGAACACGCGGTGGCATTATGGTCGCACCGCTGGATGGGTTACTATCACTGGATCATCGACATCGCGCCGAAGATCGCCGCGGTCCAGGCAGCCGCCTGCGACAACGACCGTCAGTGGATTTTTCCACGTTCAGGCCAACCCTACGAATCGGAAACGCTCGAGATGCTCGGCATATCGGAATCGGACGTGATCGATTCCCTGCAATATCGCTCGATCCAGGTGGACACAGTGTCGATGATGGCACTGCCTGGCTGGTTCGAGATCCAGGAAGCATGTGCCATTCTTCGCGGGCGCTTGCTTCCCTATGCAGGACCTGCCGTGGGTGAGCGAATCTTCCTCAAACGACGAGGCCGCAGAACCTGCGTCAACGAGGATGAGGTGGTCCGCTTCCTCACTCCAAAAGGCTTCGTGATGGTGGAGGACGAGCCGAGAAGCGTCGCAGCTCAAATCGGAATTTTCAAGAACGCCACGGTGATCGTCGCCCCACACGGCGCGGCACTTTCCAATCTTTTATGGTGTCCGGAGGACAGCCAAGTCGTCGAGTGCTTCGCCGAAGGCTATTCCCCGCCCTACTATGAGAACCTCGCCGGATTCAGGGACATGACCTACGCCTGCATCGGCAAATCTCCACACTCGCATTGGACTGGCGTGGAAAAGGACATCCGGATCGACATCAACGAATTGGCCGCGTGCTTGGATAGACTCGGTGTTTCGTGACCCAACGAAGTTGAAATTCTCGATCATTACTCCCAGCTACAATCAGGGCCGCTTCCTGCCGGACTGCATCGATAGCGTGCTCTCGCAGGAAGGCGTCGAGGTCGAGCATATCGTCACTGACGCTGGTTCGACCGACCAAACGCTTGAAGTCCTGAAGCAATACCCGCAGGTCCGGTGGACCAGTGAGCCGGACGGTGGGATGAGCGATGGAATCAACAAGGGGTTCCGCCAAGCCACCGGCGACTGGGTGATGTGGTTGAACTGCGACGATTATCTCCTGCCCGGTGCGCTTGCCAAAGTAGCTGCTTATGTCGGTTCGCATCCGGAAGCGGACGTGGTTCATGGGGATTGCGTGTTCATCAATGAGGACAAAACCCCGATACGTCGGAAATACGACACCCCCGTTGACGAATGGGACTTCCTGTTTGTGGGTTGCTGCATCCCCTCTACCGCAACCTGGTACAAGCGCGGGATCATCGATGCCGGTTATCTGCTGGATGTCGGTTACAAAAACTGCATGGATTGGGAATACTACCTGCGTCTGACCGGGGCGGGCTATCGCTTTGGATATATTTCCGCGCCGCTTGCATGCTTCCGGTGGTATGAAGACAGCACCACCCAGAAAAACTGGCAGCGGATGATCGATGAGGGCCTCCGTGCCCAACGCGCGCACATCGATGACAGGAAACTCCCGGCGATCCTGAAGAACGGCGCGATCCTGAAGCTTCTGAGAAAGGTTTTCCAAATCCGCAGGATCGCCAAGCGGATGGCCATTCACCGAAAGCCGTGGTAGCGCGCAAACGCACCCCGATTGTCCCAATCCCATTGGAAGGAACCGGGACAACATCTGGCTCTAACAATTTTCAATGACCTCCCGCCCGCCCGAGCTGATGATCGTGATGCCGGTTTACAACGAGCAGGATTCGATCCGGACCGTGATCCGTGATTGGTTCAGCGAATTACTTCGCGTGGTGGATAATTTCGTGATGGTCGCAATCGACGACGGCTCACATGATGGAACCCTCGCCATCCTTCGGGAGTTGGAATCGGAATTCGAATCGAAGCTCGAAGTCATCAGCCGTGAGAACAGGGGCCATGGACAGAGCTGCTTGCAAGGCTACCAGGTCGCCGCTGGGCGCAACATTCCATTCGTTTTCCAGATTGATTCAGACGGTCAGTGTGATCCGCAATATTTCAAACGGTTCTGGGATCTTCGCGACCGATTCGACGTGATCTATGGCAAACGAACGCGTGAGGATGGCACGCGTCGGATATTGGCGAGCCTGGTGCTCCGCTCGCTGCTGCTGCTACGTTTCAACGCGAACTGTATCGATCCCAATGTCCCTTACCGGCTCATGCGGACGCAAGCGTGCAGCCATGCGCTCAATGCCATTCCCAGCGACTTCTTTTTGGCGAATGTGGCCCTTGCGCTCCTGCTGCGGAAATCGCCGGGGATTCGCCATGGGGAATTGCCCATTCGATTCCGGGAGCGAAGCGGCGGAGAACCATCCGTTCCCTTATCCAAATTCGCGGAGAAAGCACTTCAACTTTACCGGCAATTGAAAGCTCTCGTTGATCGGGGTGCTTTCAAATCGGTTGCCAAGTAACAGAAATCCCGCATGGTCCAGATTCCCTTTCAAAATGAATTTTTCTAACATTCGGACACATCCCACGCTGCGGGTCTTGCTACTGATTGTTATCAGTGTGGCGGTTGGCTTGGCGGCAATCACCCATCAAAGCCTCTGGATGGATGAAGGGAGTTCCGCCTTCAAGTCCCTGATGCCCACAATCAAAATGTGGTGGGCCATGACCATGCAACTTGGGGGTTCGGACACCCAAATGCCGGTTTACATGTTCCTGCTCTGGGGATGGCAGAAGGTTGGAGGCGCCAGTGAATATGGTCTGCGTTTGATCAATTTGCCGTGGCTGGTGATCGCCGTGCTGGCTCTCCGGCGTGTCCGGTTCTGGCCGTTGGTCTGCATGACCTCCCCGTTCGTGCTCTATTACACCGGCGAATTGCGTCCCTATGCCATGCAGATCGCAGGAGGCGCGCTCGCCGCAGCCGCGATGTTCAAAGTGGCTGGCGGCCGCGACAAAGGGACCTTCGAAGGGCTGCACGCAACCGCGGGCGCCAGCCTCCTTCTTGCAAGCAGCAGCCTTACCGCGGCGGTCTGGTCGGTCGGCCTTTGGATCGGCGTTCTGGTCATGCGGACGGATTGGCTCCGGCGCGGACAGTTCTGGATCAAGCTTGCGCCATGGTTTTTCGGAGCGGCCACCCTTGGCGGCTACTACGTATTCACACTGCTGAAAGGATATCGCGCAACCGGGATAGAAGGCGGCGGATTGATGAGTTTGTTTTTCGGGTTCTACGAATTGATTGGATTGCTGGGTTTGGGACCAGGGCGAAACGAATTGAGAGCTTCACTCACAGCTCTCTTCCCATCACTCCCTCTTCTCCTTCCCGCGCTGATTTGCATTTTTGGTGCCTGGTGGTGCGGAGTCGCGGCTTGGATCAAGACCACTCCCCTGCGGTGTGTGTTGGGCGTTGCGTGCGCAGTGATCATTCCGATTGTGATCCTTGCAGGAGTGGGGCTGGCAATGGACTTCAGGGTCCTCGGTCGTCATCTGAGCCCTGTGATACCTGCGGTGTTGCTACCTGTCGCCGTCTCG
>JANMJQ010000220.1:0-36029 GCA_031371445.1 Akkermansiaceae bacterium | reverse complement strand
TGGCGGAACAGGAGGGATTCGAACCCTCGGTAGTGTTACCACTACGTTCCCTTAGCAAGGGAGTGCTTTCGACCACTCAGCCACTGTTCCTGGAAGCGGGTCGCGGCCTTTGAACCATAGGCGGGGGAGGTCGTCAACCTCTGGTCCCGTTAAAAATGCCTGCTCAGGCTTCGGGTTCGGTATGCGGCTCTTCGGAAACTGTTGCCTGGGGCTCTTCAACGACGCGGGTTTCCGGAGTTGCTTCGATTTCGGCCTCAGATTCGGGTGCTGTTTCTGAAATTTCGGACTCCGCTTCATTTTCCGCTGCGGCGTCATCGGAATCGGCGGCCGCGTCGCCTTGATCGCTCATTTCGCCTTGATCGCTCATTTCGCCTTCGTCGCTCGTTTCGCCTTCGTCGCTCGTTTCGCTTTGATCGCTCGTTTCGCTTTCGTCGCTGGTTACGCTTGGGGCTCCTGGCTCGCCGCTCGCCGGACGTTTCTTTTTCTTCTTCTTTTTCTTCTTCACCGGCGCATTTTCATCGGTGGCCGCTGCGATCGTGTCGCGGACTTCCTGGACGACGAGCGTGTCGTCGGTGAAGAGGAGGATATGACCTTGCTGGAGGAGCCAGAACAAGTCGGCGGCGTATTCACCGGATGGTGCGGTGCTGCCTTCGGGTAAGACGGATTTCCACAAGCCTTCCAATTTCGCGGGCTTGTTTGCTCGGATCCATGAGACCATTTGGTCGGGCCGCGTAGCGAGCACCGCGCCGGGGGGCAGGGGATGTGGCCGGGCAGGTCCGGTGTGGAGTTTGCCGTTGCGTTTGAAAACCGGCAGATGCTCGGCCTCTACGGCACGGCACACCGCGGGAATCAAAATGGCGGGATGGTTGCGGGCATGACCGCCGGCGAGTCTGAGGGATGCAAGTAGTGAAGGTGAAATCTGTTCCGGCGTGATAGCACCCGAAACATCGACCGTGCGCACTTCTTCAAAGGCTTGGTCAAAGCAACGCGTTCCCAAAGCGCGCTCCATTTCCTGGCGATCATCGATCCATGCATCGTCGCCATCGCCCTTGATGCGCCAGCGCGTTTTTTTCTTCATCGTTTCCAGCCACGCGTTGACGGCTTCCTCGCCGCGTTCGGTGCGGACCTTTGACGCGTAAACTTCGAAAGGCATGTTTGCGAAACGCTCGCGATGCATGCGCCGCAGGTTGGTTTGATACGAATGAAAATTCACCGGGCCGAGCCACTGGCCGGAAATTCCGCAGCGTGCGATGGCCTGAAAATTTCCGGAGGGGGGATCGACCTCGATGGTTTCCTCCTCGATGAATTGTTCCCGCAAAGTGGGGCTCCACAAATGCCGGACGGCTTCGGCTTTTGTTAGAAAAACCGATTCGCCGAGCTTGCCGCGGATCAAAGGAGTATGAGACTCGAGCGTTTCGAAAATCGCACGGCAGCGGCTTTTTTCCGCGAGCAGGATGCGTGCGACATCGAACAAGGGATAGACGCGGGCGACCTGGTGGATTTCCTTGCCGATCAAATGCACGGCCTTTGCATCCGGCACGATGGTGGCGCGGACGCCTGCTTCCGGCTGCGGTTCTTCCTGCCTTGGTGGTCCGTCGCCGCGCTCGTCACGCCGGTTATCGCGGCCTTGGAAGGGCCGGCGCTGGCCGCCGTCGCGATCCCGGTCGCGGGGAGGTCCGGCACCCCGTTGTGGGCCGCGGTCATCGCGGCGGGGCGGGCGTTCGCCGCCTTCGGAAGGAGCGTCCTGTTTGCGCGCGGGCTTGTCGCCGGTGGCGCGCGCCCATGAGGGGCCGAGCGCAAAGCTCGACAACAAACTGCTCAATGGGTCTTTCTCGGAATCGCTCACGACGGCCATTCTATGGAGTGTTTTTGGAAATGACAAACTCCGCTTTGCACGAAAATCACAGGGCTCCGGTTACGTCAAGAGTGCCACAATCCGGCCCGTCGCACCGGCGTGGCGCGCAATCATTGACGATGCCGCGGCGGTCATTTCGGCGGCTACACGCGGATCGAGAGCTGTTAGAATCGCCGCCGGCAAGGCCGCGAAATCCGCCGCGACGATGCAGCCGGCGCCCCTCACGAGATCGGTTGAGAGAGGTTCGAAGTTTTCCATGTGCGGACCAAAAATGACCGGTCTGCCCGCGAGGATCGCTTCGCAGGGATTCTGGCCGCCTTTTGTTAGAAAGCTTTTGCCGATGATCACCGCATTTGCGAGCGCCGTCCAATCCTTGAGTTCGCCCGTGCTGTCGATGACGAAAACGTGGGGGCGATCACCGGTCGCCCCGAATTCATTCATTCCCCCGAATTCATGTGTTCCCCTAAATTCCGATCTCAACACCACGTTAAAACCCGCACGTTCCAGGTCATATCGAACAGATTCGCGCCGCTCGGCATGACGTGGCACGATGACCGGAAGCGCATCGGTGAGTGCCGTGGTAATCGCGAGAGCAATCGGGACTTCCTCGCCGGGATGGGTGCTTGCGGCTAGCACCACCGGGCGCTTTGGCCCGAAGCCATCAAGCATGTGGCGAAATTCTTCGCGCGATGTTGGAACGGCTCCGCCACCTGAATCGAATTTCAAACTGCCGATGTCGTGGATGCGTTCGGCGGGGATGCCGAGCATTTTCCAGGTTTCAGCGTCGCCCGGATGTTGGATGGCGACGGCATCGAGCAAACTGAAAACGGGCTTCAACCAAACCGCGAATTTTTGGAAGCGCCGGGCCGAGCGTGGCGACATGCGCGCGTTCACGAGGCGAACAGGGATCTTCCGACGCCCGCATTCTAACAGAAGGTGCGGCCACACTTCGCCTTCGATCAACACGATTTGCTTTGGCTCGAAACGATCCAGATACCGGCGGACCATGCATTGGAAATCGAGGGGCGCATAGGTGACGCGCAGTCCGCTGACATTCGCTTCCGTCGCGACCGCATGGCCGGTGGCGGTTCCGGTTGCGAGCACGAAGGGGCGATCCGGTTCCGTCAGCCGCCATTCGCGGATGAGTTTCAGCGCGAGCAATGTTTCACCGACACTCACCGCATGCACATGGACCGCGCCGCAGGGTTCCCATTCGAGCGGCGACGTATAAAAGCCCGCGCGTTCGCCGAGGCGTGTTTTGAGGCCGCCGCGCTTCAGCATTTTCACCAGCCATCCCGGAAACGCCGCGAGGAACAGCAGCGGAAGCAGCAAGCGGTAAATCAGGAGCCCAACGGACCGATGCATCTTCAAGCAGCTTGGGGTTCGGTCTTGCGGGCGTAAAGCAGGATGGCGCTGCCCCCATAATCGCGGCGCGTGACGAGCGAGAAATCATCGGCCTCCGGTGTTGCCTGCGCCGAAGAAATTTCCGCAATCAACCAGCCGTCCGGGGCAAGCCGCGGGACAAGCAAGCCTCCTGTTAGAAGAGCTGTAACATGATCCTTGTCGCCATGAAATTTCCAATACGGTGGATCGGCGAAAATCAAATCGTAGGTTGCAGCATCTCGTTTGAGAAAGGCAACGGACTCGGATCTAACAGGCCGGCCTTCCAATCCCGCTTTCTTCAGATTCTCGCCGATGACATTGACCGCCGCGCGGTGGTCATCGACAAAGACGCATGAGCTCGCGCCTCGGCTGAGGGCTTCGAGGCCCAGCGCGCCGGAGCCGGCAAAGAGATCGAGCACACGCGCGTTCTCCACCTTATCGGCGAGTATCGAAAACACCGCCTGCCGCACGAAGTCGCTGGTGGGTCGGGTGACGGCGGCGGGCACCTTGATGGCGATGCGGCCTGCCTTGCCGGCGATGATTCTCATGCGACCCGCTGAGTGGCGAAGCTTTGCGGCCTAGCGTTTTGCCGGCGCTTTCGGGGTGGGTTTGACCGGCTTGGGAGCGGGTTTCACTGGCGCAGGCGCGGGCTTGACGGGTGCGGGCGCCGGTTTCACTTCTTTGACAGCGGCGCCACCGGCGATGGGGAAGCGGACCACAATGCTCTTATCTAACAGCTTGGTGCCTTCCGACGAAAGTTCCTGCGCGCGATAAACAATGAGTCCGAATTTCTTCTCGGCGAATTTTCCCAACGCGATGTTTTCGCGGGTTTTACCCAACACGGTTTCCTCTTCGAAGCGCCATTCCATGCCGGACCATTCGCCCAGGATGCTGTCCTTGTCGGCCTTGATGTCATCCATGCGTTTCAGGTCACCATTCGGCGAGCGGAACACATCATCCTTCGGCGAATAGCGCAGGGTTGTGAACGACGCCGCGGGTCCGGTTGCGCTGATCGTCCAGGTGTTGCCAGCGCTTTGGCGGAGCATCAGCACCACTTCCTCGAGTGGCTTGAAGTCGCGCTTGGCCCACAGGGCGAGGTATTCTTCATACTCCTGTTTGGTCAGGCCCAGCTTCTCGTCATAGGGAAGCGGTGTCCCAGCCTGCTTTGCGGTGGAGGTGAATTCGCGGAACCACTTCGGATCCTTGCGGGCGGCCGTCTCGACCTTGGCCACGTATTTGTCGATTTCCGATGGCGGCACCACGACCCCGATGTTGCCCTTCACCGGTGTGTTTTCCTCCAACAGACCTGCGAAAATCTTGGGGGTCTCGGCAACGGACCAGTTGGCAACGAGGCTCAGGGCGACAAACGGAATGGCAAATTTCATGGCGAGGGGGAAAGCTGTGCGCCACCCCGCGAAAACTCAAGCGACAATAGCCGCGCAACCCTCACTCCGGCTCGCCGGCGGGGAAAATTTCGGCGATGGAGCTCTCCTTGTTTTCATCCATCCAATGCTCCAGGGCCGGGCGCATCGCGGCGAGCACTTTCGGTCGCGACGCTGCCAGATCGGTTTCGCCGTAGCGGTCTTTGGAAAGTTGGAACAACGAGAAATGGCGGGTTCCCTGCACGGTCGGAGTGCATACGAGTTTCCAATGACGGGTCCGCAAGCAGCGTTGCTTGGCCGCGATCAGGCGATCCAAAAACTCCGGCTTCAACACAAACTGGAAGTTGAACGATGGATCGACAATCGTCTGGTGATCCATCGGCGGCAGCTTCGGACGCTCGACACCCGGCACGGGGAACTGGACGAAAGGAAAGCCGGTCTCGCCATAAAACGGCCGCCAAACGGGTGCATCGCTGCGATCGATCCATTTGGCGAAACTTTTCCCCTCCCAGGTCGTCGACGCTGGTTCTCCCACCAACTCCGCGAGCGTTGGAATCACATCGATGAGCCTCACAGTTTCCGGAATGACCGCCGCTGGCTGGCCCGGAACATGCACGATCATCGGCACATGGTTCGCCTGCAGGCCGCCGTTGAAGGTGAGTCCATGACCGAGCGTCACGCCCGGCTCGTAATGGTCATCGCCATGATCGGCGGTAATGATGACGATGGTGTTATCCTCCAAGCCATTTTCACGGATGGACGAAAGGATGTTCGCAACGCAATCGTCGAACTGCCGCGTGCAACCATCATAGAGCGCGCGGATCTGGGCGATTTCCTTGGGTGACAGCGCTTTCCATTTTTCATCCAAGCCGGTTCCGCCGATGAACTTGTCGATGTCGAAGGCGACTCCATTGCGATTTGGGCCTTCATATGCGGGATCGGTGAACAAACTCCGGTATGGCTCGCGGCAACGATAAGGGAGGTGGTTGCACGAGTAGAAGACATGCCAGAAAAATGGTTGGCGGGTTTTGGCAACATCCGCGAGTCGGGATTGCACGCGCTGGGTCACGACATCCGGCGTGACGAATTCCGCGAAGGCTTCCAACTGCGGAAAAACCTGATGCCCCAAAGAATTATCGAAGTAGAGCGGAATGACGAAGTGCGCCATCACCACCGCCTGGCTCATGTAGATCTTGAAGTTGTCGAAGCTCGAGACCGACAGATGCTTGAAGCCCATTGGCAGCACTTCGTAATAGCCCGCGCACCAGTCACCCAGTGCGGTGGTGTCATAACCTTTCGCATTCAACAGGGCGGGCAGCGTGACGATGCGCGCATTGGTGGCCGCCACCGTTTGCCGGTCCGGGTACATCTGCCGGATGCCGTGGCTTTGCGGATAACGGGACGACATCAACTGGACGCCGGACTCCATGGTCGAGGCGATGGAGGTATAGCAATTTTCAAATTGGACCGAGCGCTTGGCCAAAGCATCGATGGCTGGTGACACACCCGCCGCTGCCATGCCGTCCTGCCGGGCGGGCTTGTATCCGGCACAGCCAAGGTGGTCGCCGCGCAGTGAGTCGGAGCCGATGATGATGACGTTCATCGGTTTGCCAGCCGTGCTTGTCCGCCCCGCTGGCAGGTGATCGTGTTTTGAAAATGCAACAACCGATGCCCCGATGAAAACCGCGGCCGCAGTGGCGATCCATGCGGGGCGTCCCCATCGACGGAGATGCCAGCAAAGGATCATCGCGAACAGGAGCAGGGGCAGGACGGTGAACAACACGAACAATGCCTGTGGCTTGATGGATGCGGGGATGATTTCGAGCGTCCGGTAATACCAACTGCCGAAATTGTCGGGGTTCAGGAAATAGGGCCGCGTTTCGACGAGGCGCAGTGTGAAATAGCCATGGACCAGCGCGGTCATGACGAAACTCCGCAGGATCACCCAACGCCGTGAGGTCCATTTCGATCGCGCCGTCCACACTGAGACGATGGGCTGGACGATGAAGGCCGCGGCGATTGCCAGAGCGACGTAAGCCACGAGCATCCGCAGGTTTTGCAGGACGAGGAAGCCAAGGTATTTGTCGCGGGCGAGCGCGCTGAACTTGTTTTCCATTTCCCCGGAGCTGTGTGAGAGATTCCACAGCGCGAGCGCGAACTGATACGCGAGGAACAACGATACGCCTGTTAGAACCGTCCGGAAGTGGGCGGCGGGAGCTTTGCGTGGGTTGGTGCGCGCGATGTTCAATGCCGGAATTTTGCCATGGGAGCCACAAGTATCAGGATCCATCACCCGGCGGTTCGAGGTAAAGCCAGCGCGAGCTCAGGATCTTTTCGATGACAACCCCGCGGCGCGATTGCAAGCCCGTTGGTATTCCAAGACGCAGAATCACCGATGCCTTGTGGGTCGGATTGGAATCGATCACCGCCTGGATCACCGGCGCTGCTTCATCGGTCTTGCGGCAATAACCGAACAAGGTCTCATCACTGTCGAGCGCGGTGATGCGATAGCAATCCCATTGGAGGGGGTCCGCAAATTCGTGGCTGAAAAAATTATCGTGCTGGGCATACACCCGGAAATCCATCGAACTTCCTTCCGGTCGCTGGGTGGCGAAGCTGTCCCATGGCATGGGCTGATAACAAACCAAAGTTTCCCAGTCGATTTTAACCTCGCCCGAAGCAACGATTTCCACAACCAGGTTCTTCTTCCCTTGGTTTTCGAGTTCGACCGACTCCATCCAAAAGTTGGCTCGGTTGTCGAGGGTCAGCGGTTGCAGCAGAGTGGTGCGAAGGATCCGGGTCGGTGAAATCCGATGCTCGTTGTTGTTATAATAGCGTTCCATCAGCGGCCGGACACGTGCTTGCTGGCGCACCATGGGGATCATTGTTTCGACGCTGCCCGCTTGGAAAAACCGGCGCGTGGTGTTCTGGATCAATTCGATGAGGCGACCGGCTTCCTTTTCTTCCAGCGCGTCCTGGCCCAGCACGGATTTTGTTTCCACGCGGATCTGCCGAGCTTGGTCTTCGGCTTTGTTCACCCGGGTCATCGACCAGATCACAGCTCCAGCGAGAACCAGGGCGATCAACACAAACCACCCCCACGGAGTTGCTTCGCGCAACGCCGTGTCGCGCCCCCAATTCTGCTCCAGCGCCGCCGGCTCTGCCTCGGGGTTTTCGATCAGTGCCTCGATCCCGGGCTGGTATGACCGGGCATCGTAATTTTCGCGGGCAACAACGTCCAGCCGCTGCTTTTCCGGCTCCACGGGCTCGGGACGAACTTTAAGCCGCACAGGCGCCTCACGGCCATCCTCAGTGTCAAGGCGCACGACTTCCTCCCGCTCATGCTCGGTTTCGTCAACCGTCTTGAGTTCCACTCGTTTGTCCCCACGCGCCATCCTCGCCCAAGAAAGCCGTAAAACTCCATCGACGCAACGCTACTCTCATTCTAAATCTCGCGCGTAACCGTGACCGCAGCCCCGCGCATCCTCATTCTCACCGCCGCTTTCGGCGAGGGCCACAACAGCGCGGCGCGGAATCTCGCCCATGCCCTCAACGCCCAGGGTGCCGTCACTTCCGTCAAGGACCCATGCATGTTGGCGGCGCCCCGTCTGATGTCGCTCGTCAACAGCGCTTACCGTCTCGTCACCACCCGCTTCCCACGCTTTTGGAAAATCGTCTATGAATCGACAGCCCGCCACGATTTCAACCGCCGCGGGTCGCCGGTCATGCGCAAGGTCGATGCGGTGCTGGTGTCGTTGGTTGCCGAGTTCAAGCCCGATGCCGTCATCAGCACCTATCCGCTGTATCCGTATTTCCTGCCGCATATTCTGGAGGCCTTGCCGAAAAAGGTGCCTGCCTTCACCGTGGTCACCGATTCCATCGAGATCAACGCGGCATGGATTCGCTTGAAATGCGATGCCTGGCTGGTCACCGACGAATTCACCCGCGAACGGATGATTAAGGATGGAGTGTCCGCCGGGCAATTGATCGCGACGGGTTTTCCGGTGCATCCCGATTTGTCGAAATTGGTTCCGCTTCCCCTGACGGATTCGTGCAAGCCGTTCCGCGTCCTTTATTTTCCCATGGCGAATGCCGCTCTTCTCGGCGACCACGCGACGGCCATCCTCAGCGCATCGCCCGACGTAGTTCTCACGATGGTTCTCGGCAGGAACCTGCGCCTGCTTTATAAGAAGGCGCGGGAAATCAAAGCCGCCTTCCCGGGCAGGGTCCGGATCCGTGGCTGGACTCGCCGCGTCCCGCAGCTTTTGAGCAACCATCATCTCGTGGTCGGCAAAGCCGGTGGCGCCACGGTCCATGAATCGATCGCCGCTTGCTGCCCGATGTTGATCCATCACCTCGTGCCAGGCCAGGAGGAGGGCAATCTCAAACTGCTTGAAATGATCAACGGCGGGGGACTTGCCGACGAGCCCGCCACGTTGGAACGCAGTGTGAACAACCTGCTGGCCGATCACGCCGCCGGCTGGCGTGCCATGAAAGCCGCACTCGCCGCCCACAACCGCAACGACGGCGCCATCGCCGCCGCGAAGGTGGTTTTGAAGAGGTTGGAAGAGGCATGAGTCATGGGGCACGAGTCATGAGTATAAGATTTCTGCATTCCACCCATGACCCATGACTCGTGACCAATGACTACCCCATGACCCTTCTCTTCGACATCGGCCGCGTCCTTCTCGACTTCGATTTCGAGGCCTCGCTGCGTCGATTGCTTCCGGAAGGTGTTGCGGATGGCGATGAGCGGCTCGCAAGGTTGATCGATCGAAAAGACGAGTTCGAAGCCGGCCTGGTGCCGGTGGATACCTATATCGAATGGGCTTTGGAAACACTCGGCAGCCCGGCAAGCAGCGACCAGTTCCGCCACGCCTGGCAGCGGATCTTTACACCGAACGAACCGATGTGGCAAAGTGTTCGCCAACTCGCTGGCGACGGTCACCGCCTGATCCTGTTTTCCAACACGAACCCCATTCATTGTCCGTGGATTTTCCAAACTTATCCGGACTTCGCCCTGTTCCATGATGCCGTCCTTTCGCATGAAGCGGGCTCCATCAAACCCATGCGGGAAATCTATCAGCACGCGATTGACAGCCATCGCTTGGTCCCCGCGGAAACCCTCTACATCGACGATCTCGAAGCAAACATTGCCACCGGCCGCGAGTTAGGCTTCCGTTGTTGGCAATACCGCCTCGACGGTCATGATGCGTTCGAAAAATGGCTGGCGAGCGAGATTGAAGCCCTAAATCCTAAGCATTAAATTCCAAACTCGGGATTCTCGATCTTTACCTCTTAGCTTTCAGTTTTCAGCTTTTCTGTTTTTCAGCTTTTTCCCAATGTCCTATCTCACCATCGCCGGCCGCCGCTTCGATTCGCGGTTGTTGCTTGGCACCGGAAAATTTTCCTCGAACGAAACGATGCGCGACGCGCTTGCGGCCAGTGGCACGCAAATTGTCACTGTGGCGTTGCGCCGTGCCGACTTGTCCGGGAAAAAGGACCCCTATGCGAACATCCTGGAGTTCATCGATTCGGAAAAATACCTGCTGCTTCCCAACACCAGCGGAGCGATGAACGCCGAGGAAGCGGTCCGCCTGGCTCGCCTGGCCGAAGCGGCTGGCCTGCCGAAATGGGTGAAATTGGAAATCCATCCCGATCCGACCTATCTGCTGCCCGATCCCATCGAAACGCTGAAAGCCGCGGAGATTCTGGTGAAGGAAGGCTTCACCGTCTTGCCTTATATCAATGCCGACCCGGTCCTCGCAAAACGTCTTCAGGATGTCGGCGTCGCCACCGTCATGCCGCTCGGTGCGCCCATCGGCTCAAATCGCGGCGTCGTCACCCGTGATCAAATCCGCATCATCATCGCCCAGGCGACCGTGCCGGTTGTGGTCGATGCCGGTCTCGGCGCTCCCAGCCATGCCGCTGAAGCCATGGAACTCGGAGCGGATGCGGTGCTGGTCAACACCGCCATCGCGATCGCGGCGGATCCGGTTCGCATGGCAGCCGCCTTCAAACTGGCCGTGCAGGCCGGACGTGAAGCCTTTGAACTGGGACTGCCCGAACCCCTGGACCACGCCAGCGCGACCAGCCCGTTGACAGGATTTCTTGGATGACTTCGTTTTCCTCATCCGCTGAATTTTCCAAACCCGTGTTGGCCTTTCGACATTGCCCCGTTACCATCATCCCGACTGAACCATGAAACCGCGTCAAAAACTCAGGTCCGCCGGATTTACCCTCATTGAACTGCTGGTAGTGATTGCCATCATCGCTGTCCTGGCGGTGCTTGGTTTCCTGACCGCGACGAAAATGCTCGATCGCGGAAAGAAGGTTCAGGCCCTCGCGCAACTCCGGGATCTGAATGCCGGCTTCAGCATGTTCGTGACGGATTACCAAAAGCCCCCGCTGCCTCCAACCAAGATCGGGATCGATACCATCTACGGCGATCCACCCAGCCCCCTCCACCACAACGGCTATCTGGTGGCAGTGCTGCTGGGTGATTCCAAGGATTTCACCTACGATGGCCAGAGCTTCAAAGTGGATGACGTCAATCCGCGGCATCAGCAATATGTCATCTTTCCTTCCAAACCCGACGGCAGGGGTGGGGTGGGCAAGGATGGAAATCTTTACGACCCATGGGGCAGCGAAATCATTGCCGCGATCAACGGGGGCAGAGATCCGAAAAACCCGGATGCCTATACCGATTTCAACAACGGCAACAATGACCGCCGGCTCTACACCTATGGCTTGGGTGAATATAAGGACAAGAAAGGCGTCGTGGAAACGATGCCCCGTGACCAGGACTTCGTGTTCTGGACTTTTGGAAAGGACAAGGTGAAAGGCACGCCGACCTCCACCGCCTACACCGGCTCGGACGATGTGATCAACTGGTAGCTCTAACAGCTTTCCAGCAAGCCCTGGCATCCGTCATCAAGCAAGCGGATGACGTGGTCGAAGCCGCTCTGCCCGCCATAATACGGGTCGGGGACGCGCGGGTCGTCGTGGTGCCGGCAAAATGACATGAAGGGCCGGATCTTGGATTGGGCCGCCGCGCCCGCATCGAGCCGCCGGACTTCCGCGTCGTTGCTTTCGTCCATGGCCACGATCAGGTCGAATTTTTCCAGATCCGCCAGCCGCAGTTGGCGGGCCGTGCCGCTCATCGTCACGCCGCGCTTGGCCAGACTTGCCGCCATCCGCGGGTCTGGGGGCAAACCGGCATTGTGACCGCTGGTGCCTGCGGAATCGATTTCAAATTCCCCCTCACGCCCCGCATCGGCTACCAGTTTGCGCAGGATCGCCTCTGCGGCAGGCGACCGGCAGATGTTTCCAAGGCAGACGAACAGGATCCGGGTGGTGGGGCGAGCGGGGGGCATCGGCGCGGGGGATGAAATCCGCTGCGGCGGGAGGCGTCGATAATTTAGAAAAAATTCCCGCAACCAAACTTCTTATGGAGGGTTCAGCTTGCACCACCATCATATCATGAAAAATTCTTGGATTATTCCCGTTGCCACCCTGGCCCTTGGCGCCGCCGGTGGTTATCTCTCCGGTAAAGGCAGCTCCGCCACCTCCGGCACAACCGCCGCCGAAAACGAAGTCCGCACCCGCTCCTCCGGTCGCATGGAATCCTCCGGTGGCGATGCTACCAAAAAGGGAACCCGTCCGACCAGCACCGCCGATATTTCGCGGATGCCTGGAAATTCTTCGCGCCTTCAAGCGATGATGGAATTTTACGGCGGTCTTTCGCCGCAACAATTCGCTGACGAAGCCGCCAAATTGGAAGCGCTTCCGATGAACGAGCGCCTCGTCGCTTCCTTCCTTCTCTTCGGCCGCTGGGCTGAAACCGATCCTACCGCGGCCATGGCGTTTTCGAACACCATGGGCATGGCCGGTGGTTTCGTCCGTCCGACCATTCTTCAAAGCTGGGCCAGCGTGGACCCAGCCAACGCCGCCAAATATTATGCCGAACATACCCGCGAGTTCGCGATGATGGACATGATGGGCGGCGGTCGCGGCGGCCCGATGGGCGGCCAAGGCGCTTCCTCGATCATCGCCACCGAATGGGCCCGTCAGGACCCAGCGGCGGCCATGGCATGGGCGGCCTCGCTTACCACCGGCAAGGGCCAGGCCATGAACGCGGTTGTGAGCGAACTCGCCAAGACCGATCCCCGCAAGGCCGCGGAAATGATCAGCCAGTTTGACGAAGCTTCCAAGGCGGATGCCTACCGCGCGGTCGCCTCTCAATACGGTGCCAAGGATTTCAACGAAGCCCAGGCATGGATCCGCACCCTTCCGGCCGATGACCAGGCGGCGGCCCTCGCCGCAGCGATCGGTGGACTTTCCAATTCCGATCCCGAAAAAGCCGCCCAGCAAGTATCCGCGATGGCGGATGGCGATGCCAAGGACCGCTTGGTTGGCAATATTGCCCGCGATTTGGCCCGCAAGGATCCCCAGGCAGCTGCTGATTTCGTGACAGCCCAAACCAGCCAGCGTGCCCAGCAGGACTCGATGCGTGAATTCATGCCGACCTGGACCAATCAGAATCCCGTCGCGGCTCTCGCTTTCGCCAACAATCTTCCACAAGGCGATGTCCGTGACAGCGCGATCGGGGCCTACGTGTGGAGCAACAATACCAGTGCTCCCGCCGACCTCGTGAAAACCGCTGAAACCATCACCGACGAAGGCGACCGCAACCGCGCCATTGGCGTGGCTGCCATGCGCTGGATGCGCGAGGATGAAACCGCGGCGAAGGAATATGTCCAATCGTCCACCGTCCTTTCCGACGAAGCCAAGCAACGCATCACCGAAGGCCGCGGCATGTGGGGTGGCGGCGGCGGCGGCGGACGTAACCGTGGTGGCGGCGGTGGTGGTGGCAACTAAGTCCTAGCGCGACTGCTCAAGAACTTGAAACGCATCCCCGGCGCCGTGCTCCTCCAAAAGAGCGCGAACGCCGGGGATTTCGTTCGGCAACCTGTCTGTTAGAAACTCTTTCAAGGACGTCAACCGCTGCGTTGTGACCCACGGTTCGCTCCATACTTGCAAGTCGGTGAAATTCACATCAGCCGTCAAATCCTGGCGGCCGGCGTTCTGATAGATTTCAAGGCCGCTTAGCACCTGCTGCATAAGGTAGCCGCGGATGCTGCCGTTCCGTTGGCGCCGATACAACTTATCGGAGGTTGCTCCATAATCGATGGTCAGCATCCGCCCCGCTTTCCAATGCGGCAGCCATTCTGTTAGATATTGTCTATACGAATCATGCACTTCGATCCGCTGGCCGATGGCATGCGCTTCGCAAAATCCGGATGACGGTGGCAAATCCGCAACGGGCAGCAGCGACTCAACTGCAAAGCCATCCGCGTCGCGACATACGGCGATCTCCTGCCAGCCGGTTTCGGTTTTCTCGAATCGCTTCACGGGAAAGGCATCGACCAACTCGTTGGAAAAAATCACGGCCCGGCCCTTGCAGACGGCGAGGGCCTCCGTCATGCCGCGATGCCAGCGGGCCCGCTTTCCCAATAGCTTTTGCTGGCGCTCCGCCAGGGGTTGCGACGTCTCCACCAGGTGCAGCCGCAAGCGCAGCCGGACAGCCCAGGGTAGGAATTTGAGCACAGCCGCCGCCAATGTCGCTTCACCCGGGCCGATCTCGATCAAATCCCTGGTGCCGGTTTCACGCAGCGCCCGACTGACCCATGCGGCGATCGCGCGGGCCGGTGCCTCCGACAACATTGGCGCGGTCGTGAAATCCCCGCGACGGCCAACGCCGGAAATACGACATGCATAGTAGCCCGTCTCCGGATCGTACAACGCCCGGGCCATGAACTGGTCGAAGGGGATTGGGGATGATGAGGGCATCGTTGGTATCATTTGGAACGGCAGTCAACGGCGTCTTTTATCAGGAAAGATTTCTCACCTATTAACTGATAACCATTAACGAATAACCTCCTTCCAAACCGCCTGCCACGCTTCGAATTCGGAGGGCCGGACCCGATATCGGGCGAAGTTGCCTTCATGAATGCCAGCGAGCGTTTCCTCGGCGGCGGCAACGAAGTGCTTGCGGTCGTTTTCGATCACGGATGCATCGGCCCATCGGCGCAAACGCACGAGTGCCTCGGAGCGGACACTGCGGGCACGGATCAGCTCAGCCACTTGGTCCGTGATGGCCTCGCGGTATTTCACGCGGAAGGGATCCGGATCGCCAGCCCCGCGGATGGCGTTGTAGCGGTGGGCGGAACGTTCATAGGCGTGCACGAAAACTTCGCGCAGGATATTCAGGTCGTTGTGTTCGTAAATCGCGAGCATGCCATCGAGGTAATCGGCCTCCGAGACATCCACGAACGAGAGCGGGACGAGATTGCGTTGGAAGAGGGGAATGTTGGCGGCCAACCGCGACACCCGCATGTTTCCATCCAAAAAGGGCTGGAGATAAGGCAACTGCACCATCACGAAGAAAGCCTGCTCGAAGGGATCCTGGATCTCCGCCGCCGTGGCGAGAATCTGGTCGAAGTACATCTCGATCAGTTCCGGAACCGCGGGAGGCAGGTAGGTCGACTTGGCAATCCCCAGAGGAACTTGGCGCAAAGTTCCTTCGGCCGCCGGATCGCGGAGCTGGTCGGCGGTCAGCAAGGCGTGGAGATTGAGGACGGTCCGGCGGTTGAAAGCGGCTTCGGACGAGGGCTCCATGAGGAACTCAATGGCGGCCTTGTGGTTGAGAATCATCACTGCCTCGTTGCTAAGTGGAGTGTTTCCATTGCCTGTTTGAAACAGTTGTTCCGTTTCCGAAAGCGGGCAGGCGAGGCCATCCAGACGACTGGAATTCCACGCCAGGTCGATGAGCAATCGTTGGCTGGTCATCCCCGTCTGGCTGCCGGCCACAAAGAGTTTCCGGCGAGTGTATTCCGGCAGGTAGGAGCTCTGGTTCGGCAGGTAGGTGCCAAAAAAACCGCGATGATATTCAACCGGCACCCGCTCCGAAAAGGGCCGATGGATTCTAGTCCGCATGGATTTTGCCGATGCGGAAAAATCGACACCCCGCGGCTTAGGCTTTGCCGGTGCTTGTCTCACTGGCCCTGCCTCCAGACGCGCTTTGCCGGCATTCGTCAGGCGATAGAGGGTTGATCGGCCTTTTCCCAGGCGCTCCACCAGATCGGCTTCGCGCATCTGGTTCAGCCGATTCAAAGCAGTCCGCCGTGGCAGGTTAGGTTCGAACCAGGTCTCATATTCGGGGGCTTCCATTTCCCCTTGCTGCCGGAACGGTTCAAGCCACAGCCCTTTCATTCGGTGATAATGGCGATATAATGGCAATTTGCAAATAAAAATGGCAGCAGAGTTGCCATATAATCAGGAAATATTGATAATATGGATGATCGAAGTGGTTTGGGCCCAGTGGCGGATCGTGCGCTAGTTGCGAAAGGCCTTGCGCAGTTGGGTGGCGTTGGCACTTTGAAGGCGGGCTGAATTCTCTGTTAGACGAAAGCTCTGTTAGATAACCCCTCAATTCCTGAAAACCATGCGTCATTCTTTATTTGCCACCGTGCTTGCCGCCATTTGCTGCTCTGCCCACGCCGCTGAGGTCGCTCCCCTGACCCTGCCTTCCGCGGACAAGAAGACCTCCATCACGCTGCAACTTTCCGAAGGATGGAAGACCTTTGCCTCCAAGGACGGCTCGGTCGAAATCGATGTGCCCAGGTCCGGCGTCCACATCCACGTCCGGGCACTCACCGATGCCTCCGTTGATGAAGCCGTCAAGCTGGTCGCGGATCGGATCAAGGACGAAGTGACCAAGTTCACTGTCACCGAAAGCAAGCCCATCACCGTGGCCGGTGCCGTCGGCAAACAGGTCACTGGCACCGGCGAGGAAGCGGATGACGGCGATCCCTCCAATGCCGACGTCTATATCTTCACCGTCGACGGCAAGGTCTTCCTCATCTGTGCCCACGGCGAAGGCGACGGCTCAGTCAAAAACCGCCCGCTCCTTGTGACGCTTCTTACATCGGTTAAAAAAGGCTGAACGCGTTTACGAGCCCATTTCGACTCCACAATTAAACCGTTTTGATTCGCTTTCCCAGCGCACCGAGGCCATAATCCGGATTCCCCATATGCGACGTAGCGCCGACAGGGTTGTCGGCCTCCAACTTCAGCGGCCTTAGGAAGACTGCCCGGACTCTATGAGTGAACTGAACAAGCTTGCGGACCTCATCCAGAGGGAAAGGGAGTCAATTTTAGACCGGTGGCGTCTACAGGTGCGTAATCTTCCTTCCGCCAAGGACCTTGATAAAGCCACCCTCGATGACCACATACCGGTTTTACTCGACGAACTGGCCGAAGCCCTCCGCGAAAAGTCTGATCAGACAATTCCCGAGGCCCTCGCCGAGAGCAGTCCCCCCATCCATGGGCGTCAGCGTCTCAAGGACGCATTCGATATCGAGGAGGTGGTTGCAGAATATAATTTGCTGCGGGGCTGTATCCACAGTCTTGCGGACGACCACGCGCTAAATCTTCAAGGGCGGCCTCTTCACATTATCAACCGGGTCTTCGACCATGCGATCGGCCTTGCCTTGCAAACTTATGCCACAGAGCGCGCGCTCGAAGTGCAACGTCGTCGCGATGAATACCTCGCGTTCGTCGCCCACGACCTCCGGACGCCGTTGAGTGCCATTTCCCTGGCGGAAAGCATCTTGAACATGACGCTTCAGGGGAAAACCAGTAGTTCGGAAACCTCCAAAATCCTAGGCGCTTTGCGTCGGAACGTTCAGCACCTGGAGCAACTCGTCTGCTCAATTCTTGAGGAGAACGCCAATCTCCAGACTGAGACAGGGATGAAATTGGTGTGCCGTGAGTTTGACCTGTGGGCCCTGATTGAGGCCCTTGTCCACGATCTCCATCCGGTGGCTGAGACCGCCGGCACACGACTTATCAACGATGTTCCGGACGGCTTGTTCGCGTATGCCGATGCCGGCTTTTTGAAGCGCCTCTTCCAAAATCTCATTGCAAACGCCATCCGATATACACCGAAGGGCGAGGTTGTCATTGGAGCGAGTGAAACTCCCGGCGGAAACGTCATCGAGTTTTGGGTGAAGGACAATGGCGCGGGTATCCCGGCGGAGTTTATCGATCAAATCTTTGAGAAGGGAGAAACCGACCCCGATGGGAACGAGGGACTGGGCTTGGGCCTTGCCATTGTAAAAACAGTCGCCGAGGCGCACGGCGGAACAATCAAGGTTGAAAGCAAGGAGGGCGTCGGCACAACATTCCGTTTTTCTCTGCCCACAAAGGCAAGCTCCCTCCAACCCTGAAGCGATGCGCCTGTGATTTCGCTGCCTCAAACGGACTCGGTTCGAATTTGGCGTGCGGCAGCGGGTGAAAACCCGAATCAGGG
This sequence comes from Akkermansiaceae bacterium, assembly GCA_031371445.1. GTDB lineage: Bacteria > Verrucomicrobiota > Verrucomicrobiia > Verrucomicrobiales > Akkermansiaceae > Luteolibacter. Next base: position 18,034 of record JANMJQ010000220.1, on the reverse strand, counting down.
GGCCGGGAGAGTTGGGGCAACCGAAGGTTCGGAAGATTTTGTCGAAGGCACGGCCTCCACCAGATATTTGACCAGTGAATCAATTTGCGCGGGGCTAAGGATCCCGCCGTGTTCGATGGCGAAGGCGGGCATGAGCTTGCCCTCTTTGCTCGACGTGATCCAAGTGCGCCAGTAGTCGGCATCGGTTGGCTTTTGCAGATGCTTCAGGTCCGGCACGCTATCGGCTCGATGCTCTGTTTCGTGACAGATCATACATGCCGCCGAGAAAAGTTCGGCCCCCATTTTGCCGATGGCGGGTTTTGCGTGACAGGAGGCGCACTCGCCTTGGAGTACGACTTGGCGATTTGCGCTCGCGATCTGGAGATTGGCTACCCGGTCGCTTTGGCTCATCGTTCCAGCAGGCGGGTCTTGGATAACTGTCCGCACAGTGAGGATTTTGGATCCGTGATCCGTGATTACAGTCAGGGTCTTGGCGATGGTACCCCGTTTCCCGGCCAGATTCATCGTCACGTCGATTGAGCCGTTGGTGCCGGGCGCCAGTGCCCACGGTGTCGCGGGCAGTTTTGCAACGGTACAACCACAGGACGTGTGGACGCTGCTGATTGAAAGTGTTTCCTTAGAAACATTGTCCACGCGGAATTGGAAGTCAGCTTGGGAAGTTCCAAGCGGGACCGTTGCTTCCTGCGTTTCCGAATTCCATGTGAGGATGCCGTCTGCGAGGGATGGCGCCGCTGAAGGAATTACGGCGGGGGCACTGGCCATCGCATTCGGTGCCTTAACCCGATCAGGTGAGTAAGGCGGAATCACCTGAACTGCCGGCTGCTCATCAATATGCGCGCGAATTTCCAGGGCGCAGTCTCCCCGATCGGTGGTCACGGTTAGGATCTTGCCTACGGATCCACGCATTCCAGTTAGATCCATCGTTACTTCAAACGTTCCTTTCGCCCCGGAAGCGAGTGTCCCCGGCATTTCAACCGCTTTCGTGACGGTGCAGCCACTGGGGACTTGAACGTTCGAGATGACGATGGGTGCGTTTGAAATATTGGTGGCGACGATTGCAAATGCAGCTTGTGCGGCTCCCAGCCTAACCGTCGTTTCATATAACTCCCGGTCCCATTTCAAAATACCCGGCGCAAGCTGTGGGCTCGCTTGAGGAGGTGGTGAGGCGTCGTATCGCACGACGGCTTCCGTGGTTTCCAATGCGACCGGCGCGGCAGCGGTCCGAGAAACCAACGGGGGAAAAATTCCTGACAAGCTAAGCACGACGAGCCCAAATGCACGTGAGGGAGTCATTGCGCTTCGCTTCGATTTCAACCTGTTCAGATCGGTGTCCACGGCAAATTCCGGCGCACTAGCGACTTGCGGTCAACCCGGTAATTGTGGCTGTCGCCTGCAGTTGCGTGAGCAACTCGAGGCGCGCCTTTTCGTAGCGGGATTGAGTATCCGGATCCGCGCTCGGGCCTACGGTTGACTTCTTGGAAACCAAGTTCTGTTCCAGAAGCTGAGCGGTCAGCAGACGTTTCTCAAACTCATCCTGTTCCGGGAAGGCGGAACTCCACGCCATGCCAAATTTTTGGTAATGCTCCAACTCGGCCTTGGAATCGTCGCCAATGCCATTCACGCGCATTTGCTGTGGTTCGGTAAGCACCACTCCCTCCGAGCGGGCGGCTTGGAATATCATTTCCACGTCAACGGCTCGTTTTAACCGGGAATCCAATTCCTCGCTGGTGAGCCAGGTTTCTTTCGTTTCCGGATCTAGCGGCAGCAAGTGCTGGAGCCGGATTGGCACCTCGTTGACAGTCGCTAAAATTTGGTTCGAATCCAAGTGGATAGACGGTGCATGTTCTGTTTCATCAGAACTGCTTGCGGGAAAATCGCGAAGGGTCTGATCTGGCAATTGTGGCCCGGGACCTTTTGCCGATGGTGAAACTGAGCGCTGGTTCACCGGCGTCGATGTCGCCAACGGCAGGCGGGCCGCTTCTCTTGAATGCCTGGTCAGATATACGCCGGCAAAAGTTGCCACACCAAGGGCGGCAACGGAAACCGCATAAACGGGTATGCGTCGTTTTTTCATCATGCTGCGTTTGATTGTTTATTCCCGAAAAGGGGGAGGATAGGCTTTGAGACCATATCCTCCCCTGTGGGGGTGAACTGCGCTTACTTGATTTGCAGCGGGAGAATCTCCACGCCCGTTTCACCCGTGCTGTTGTCCTTGATTGTAATCTGAAGCAGGTAGCACTTGAAGGTTAGCGGCAGAGTCTTGGTGTTGAGGTTGTATTTCAAGTGGGGGCCGATCTTGTCCATGACCCCGCCGGAACTGCCCACGCCATTGAGACCGATATTGATTGCCACTTCCCCTGCATCAAGCACGCCGTCCATGTCGGTATCGCCGAAGACAACGACCTTGCCGCTTACATTGCTGTTGACTGTGACGTCTGCGCTGCAGCCTTGCGCGTGAACCTGGATAGGAATGGTGCTGTCTTGCTTGAAGCGATACTTGAGTGTGCCGCCAGCGCCGGGGTCGGTGTCTTCACTCGCACCATTGCGGGCCAGAGGTTGATGCCAGATGACTCCACCTGCCGCGAACAGATTATTTACTGTGATGATCTGAACGCAGGTAGAGGTATTTGCCGGCACCACGTGGTCACTTGCGGTAAACGTGCGCTGAATGATCAGCGGGCAAATCGCATTGGTGATGACATCGGTGTAATTCACGATGGGATTTGGATCGCAATTATCGATTGCGGTGGCGTTACCAATCGTCTTTGTGCCGATCGTCTTTCCTGGTTCATAGCTGGTGCTCCAAGGGACAGTGACATCGGGCGGGCAGATGATGACCGGCGGGGTATTGTCCTTCACGGTCACGGTGAAACTACAGGTGGTCGTATGTGCCGGGATCGCCCCGTCAACTGCCTTGTAGGTCACGGTGGTGGTGCCCACAGGGAAGACAGCACCCGGATTATAGTTCGAGGTGAAGCTGACCAATGTGCAGTTATCCGAAGCAGTAGGTGCGATCCACGATGCCACCTGATCGCAGGTGCTGCGGCCCGGTCCGGTTTTCACGGTGAGGTTAGCCGGGCAATTGGAAATGACCGGTGATACGACGTCCTTCACGGTCACCGTTTGATTCTGAGGGGTGGTGTTTCCGTTTCCATCGTTGTAGATCCAGTGCACCGTGTAAGTACCCTGGTTGTTATAAACGAGGGGATCAACCGTCGTCCCTGTCACCAAGCCGGCACAATCGTCGTTAGCCTGCGGTGCTGTTACGCTTGCAGAGCATTGGCCGTTCACAGCAGCGAGGCTCGCTAGAACTGGAGTCGGAGCAATCGTGTCCCTCACGATCACGGTTTGGTTCTGGGAAGTGGTATTGCCATTCCCGTCGTTGTAAATCCAATGAACCGTATAAGTTCCCTGGGCGTTGTAGGCGATGGGATCAGTCGTGGTTGCAGTCAGCAGGCCTGAACAATCGTCGGTCGCGGTGGGTGCTGTTACGCTTGCAGAGCATTGGCCGTTTACGGTCGGGAGGCTGGCCAGAACTGGCGTTGGCGCGACCGTGTCCTTCACAATCACGGTCTGGTCCTGAGGAGTGGTGTTGCCATTCCCGTCGTTGTAAATCCAATGAACCGTATAAGTTCCCTGGGCGTTGTAGGCGAGTGGATCAGTCGTGGTTGCGGTCAGCACGCCTGAACAATCGTCGGTCGCGGTTGGTGCGGTCACGGTTGCTGAGCATTGGCCGTTTACGGTCGGTAGGCTGGCCAGATCTGGCGTTGGCGCGACCGTGTCCTTCACAATCACGGTCTGGTCCTGAGGAGTGATGTTACCTTTCGCGTCGCTGTAAATCCAGTGAACCGTGTAAGTTCCCTGGGCGTTGTAGACGAGTGGATCAGTCGTGGTTGCGGTCACCAAGCCCGCACAATTGTCGGTCGCAGTTGGTGCGGTCACCGTTGCGGAGCATTGACCGTTCACCGCCGCGAGGTTGGCAAGAGTGGGTACTGGCGGGCTGTTATCCAAGACAGTCACTGTGAAACTGCATGTGGCCGTGTTAGGTGTCGGCGTCGCAGAGTCGGTAGCCGTGTAAGTTACGATGGTGGTGCCCCCGGGAAAAGAATCGCCGGACACGGCCGTCGAGTGCCAGGTGACTGTTGTGCAATCGGTGGCTGATGGGGCTGTCCAAGTGGCAACCTGGTCGCAGGTGCTGTGGCCGGGGCCGGTGTAAACCGTGATATCTGCCGGGCATCCAGTGATCACGGGTGCATCGACATCCTTCACCGTGACCGTAGCTGGACTGGTGCTGAAAGCGCCGTGGCTGTCGGTAACGGTTACGATCACAGAAGTGGTGCCAATCGGATAAGGACCCACTGGGCTTACCGAGAAGGAAATCGTGTCGCCGTCAGGATCGGAGGATCCGTTGTTAAAGGAAACAGCCGGGACAATGGCGGAGCAGGTCGGCCCAGCCGATACCGTCACGTCCTTGGTAATCGCCACCGGTGGGCGATTGGTGTTCACCCAGGTGACCTGCGCCGTTGCCGCTTGGAGCGCGCTCGTGGCATCAATAAAGCTGGCCTTGATGGTGTCACTGCCGATACCGTTCGTATCGGGGTAAGTGAACGAGATATCGCCGCTGGAGTTGGTCAGGCATCCGCCGGCTGAGCAAGTGCCGGCCACGCCCACATTCACTCCAGTGATGGTGAACGTGACGGCTTGTCCGACAATGGGCGCTCCAAGTGACGTCGTGACGTGGGCAGTGACCGTGTGGGAACTACCCGCAGGCTTGGTGCTCGTAGCAGGCGCAACTGAAATGCTCCCGGAGGTGACAACAATCGATGAGCCGGCGATCAGGATATAGGCTTGGCCACATGCGCTCAAGCCGCTGTTGGGATCGACGCCGCAGGTGGGTTTGGTCGCCGTGTCAGTCGCCACCGCCAACGCGTTCCAGTCGGTCGGGAAAGTCGACCACGCCTCATGCACCGAACAGCCCCAGCCCTGCAGGGACGCCGAAGTCAAGATGTCGGGAGCTCCGAACGCGGGCTCCGAAGCGATCAACGAGGCGGCCCCACCGCACGGGGGGCTGGTCGCCGTCCACGTTCCCGAACCGCTGCTCAGCCGGGTAAGGGCAGTCAAGATATTCCCGGTGCCACCGGCACAGGAGGCGCAGAAGTAGAGACCTGTTCTGCCGGGCTGTTTGCCGGCAAATTTGATCCCGTCGCGGATGATGGTTGCTCTGGAACTCGTGTAGGAGCCGCCGTCGTGGAACACCGGGTCGGTTCCGATCACGATCCGGTTTCCAGCCAAGGTCCGGCCACCTGCCGTACCCATCACCACCGGTGCCCAGGTGGCGGAGTTGGCTGCAGCCGTGGCGGGTGTAGAGCCGCATTGTGGATCGCCGATAATCAACAGGTCATAAGCCCCAAACTGCGCTTGTGTCATCGAAGCCCATGTCGCTTGGGTGACAAGCGTCACCACGTAGCCCGCCGCCGTAGCAGCCAACGCCTCTTGGCTGGAAGCCCCGCCGGTAACCGTGGCTGAGTTGATCAACGCCGTTGCCGGAGGACTGCTATCCGTAAATCGCACCCTGCCAACCAAACCGGAACTATTTCCTGTTGCGGTCAGTTCCAGCAAAGAGCCCAGACAGTCATCTTCACAAACGTGCCACGAAGTTGCGATGGCACCGCTTGCATCGGCAGTCGTGGTCCAAGGCTCGTGATCTTCTCCGGTCGCGGGTTTGCCATCGGCGTGAAGTACTTGGACGGTGACAATTTCACCCGCTTTGAAACCGGCGCCTGAAATCCCGGCTTCGGTTCCGGGTGCATAATCCGAATGGTCGGAGGCCAAGGTGGGACCAGGTTCGCAGCCAGGGACATCGATGCCTTCAGGCGGATTGCTTTCTTCCTGGCCTTCTTCGTGAGCTTGGCACCAGCCCGGTGTCAGCGACCCGCTCAAGGCAAGGCAAAGCGCCAGCATTCCAAATAACGAACGGATGCCATGGCGGGGACGCGTTTGATGCGCTGTGATTTTTTCCCGCCGCTTGCCTTCAGCATACCGCCCGGGATCCGTCTGATCGATCGCGCGCGACAGATCTGTTAGAAAATTTTTGTTCTTTGGGGGATTCATAACTGTTGAACGTTGCACGAAACGAAATGTTCGCGCATCGGGGAGGCACCTGAATTTTTCATGGGGGATTACCCCTATTAATAATCACGAAAAACCAAGCAATGAACCTCCCGCACCGGTGCTGTTAGAGGGTCATGCCGGTGGCTGCCCAGTGGACGGCGGCTCGCGTCAACTCGGCGCCGGAGTGCAGCGTCAGCTTGGCCTTGAGATTCTCGCGGTGGGATTCGATGGTCTTGATGCTCCGCTTCAGTTGCTCCGCGATCTGGCGGGTGCCCTTGCCCTCGCCGATCAGGCGAAACACGGTTAGCTCGCAGTCACTCAGGCCTGCCAGCGGTGATTCCTTCTTCTGCCGCGGTCCTCCGAAGTATTGTTTGGCAAATCGCCGCCCCAGAGCGGGGCTCATGTATTGGCCACCCTGGAGCACGCAGCGGATGGCGATGAGCACGGTCTCGTCCATCTGCTGTTTGGTAACGTAACCGAGGGCGCCGGCGCGAAAGGCCCGCTCGGCATACAAGCTCTCGTCATGCATGGAAATCACCAGCACTGGCAGTGCGGGAAAGTGCCCGCGGATATCCTTGATCAGTTCCAGTCCGTCATCGCTGCCGAGCGTGATATCGACGGTTGCCAGATCCGGGCGGTGGGATGTGATTGCCGCCATCCCGGCGTGATGAGTGGCGGCTTCGGCACACACCTCCAGATCCGGTTCGTTGTTGATCATGGAGGCCAAGCCGCGCCGCATTAGCGGATGATCGTCGATGACGATGAGCCGATGACGGAGCATGCGGGCGGCGGGTTGGGTGGATTCAATCATGGCTGACAGTTTCCGGTAAGGGTGGTCCGAAAATGCAGTTCACCCGAGTGCCGTGCGGGAGATTAGGCCGCACCCACAGCGACGCGCCGATGAGGCGCGCCCGATATTGCATCGTCCGCATTCCATTTCCGTGGCCGGCGTTCGCGCTGATCCCAGTACCGTTGTCCCGAATGTCCAGCGTGCATTGATTTTTTCCAATACGCAGCGTCACCGCGATCTTGCCAGCTTGGCCGTGGCTAACAGCATTCCGCAAAACTTCCTGGACGATCCGATAGAGATGCGTCTCGACTTCGGTCGGCAGCCGGACCGAAACACGATTGCAGCGGAAAGTGCAGGAGACGTGGAATAGATCCTCGAAATTCTTCGCAATCATCGTGAGGGCTCCGATTAATCCGCTCCCGTCCAACTCCACCGGATTGAGCCCACGGGCGAGGTCGCGAGCTTGGATGATCGTCTGGTTGAGCAAACGGGTGATTTCAGCAGAAGCCGCAGAATGTGCTGGGTTGAGCGTCGCCAGTTGCCGGCTGAGGGTAGTGCTCAGCGCGGCGATGCAGGCGAGGTTTTGGCACAGGCCATCGTGCAGGTCCCGGCCCAGGCGGTCCTTTTCCTGATCGCTGATCTCGACGATTTCTTTTTCTAGGCGCCGTTGCTCGGTGACGTCGCGTGCGATCGCCTGAACCAGCGGCTGACCGTCCACTCCGGCCACGCACAACAAGCTGCCAGTCTGATACATGAGGCCAGGCACGGAACCTTCCCACTCGCTGGCGGCGGACATGTCGAGTGAGAGTCCCGATCCCGGGGGGGATTTTATAGCTTCGGTGATCAATGAACGGGGGGCTTGCCGATTTACATGAGCTTGGCGTATAACCGTGAGGGTCGCGAAAGGGCAGGGAAATGGGGAGGAGAGGTGGAAAGTGTCGAGTGGACGGTGATCAGGGAAAAAGAAGTGCGGATTTGTCAGGCTAAGTTCACGTGCTAAATTGGCGAGGGGCCGCGTCCGCGACGTCTATCGGTTCTTTGCGAGTATGGTTTTTCCATCCGCTTTGGAAATCATTATTTTGTTAGATCATCCAAATTCGCGGCGAACGACCCTTTTTGCGAAATGCTGCGGGGATTCATCCGTAGCTGGCGGAATTGCCGGCGGGGACGGGACCGACCGGCAGGGTGAAGTGGATCACCGATTCATGGGCTGGATTGCCAGTGGGCGGGAACATGACTTTTCTCGGTTAAGGGCAGAGAAGCGGCAGCGCTCTGAATTTCTGTTAGGCTTTTCGGGTATCTTGCGATTGTTGCAAGTCCCTGAAAAAGAATGCGGAGAGGGTGGGATTTGAACCCACGGTGAGTATTACCCCACGTCTGATTTCGAAACTGACGCGGAAGTCATAACAGCTTGAGGGTTAGGCATTACATTTTCAACATACGCCACAGAATACGCATTTGATTGACGGGAGAGGTGAATAAGGCAAGATTCTCCCGCCTTCCGGCAGGCCGCCGAAGCTTGCAACAGCGTCTGATTTTTTCCTCCAACCCATTGATACGATCATGGCCAAACCTATCAGATTCACCCCGAAGAAAACCGCGCATGGATGGCGGCTCAATATCCCGCCGAAAATCTCGGAAACCGGGAAGCGCCAGCAGCTCTTCTATCGAACCCAAGCGCTAGCCCTGGCCGCTGCCGCCGATTTGAAATCCAAGGTCGAGACGTTTGGGGTTCAATCCCGCGCCATCGCTCCGTCGGTGGCGGAAGCGGCAACGGCCGCGGCGGCATTGCTGCAGCCCTATGGCATTTCGATTCTGGAGGCCGCTCAGATGGTCGCCGATATCCGGAAACGGGAAAGCGCCTCGAAGTCGTTGAACGATGCCGCCACCGATTGGCTTGCTGCGTGCGAGGGGCTGAGGCCGCGCACCGTGAGGAATTACAAGATCACGGCGGACAGGCTTAGGAAAACGCTTTCAGACCGCTTCCTGGCCACGATCACGGCGGAAGAGATTCAGGCGATCGTATCGCCACCGGGAAGCGCTCACGCGTCCGCGGTTGCCGAGATTCGGAATGCAAAGGCGTTCTGGCGATGGTCTGCCAAGAAGGGTTGGTGCCAGGCCGAAACGTTCGGCGGGGTAGAGATGCCGAAATCGAAGCGGGACGCAGACGAAATTGCCATTCTTTCGCCAGACGAGGCCCGGGCACTGATGGTCACCACGGAGAAGCATTTCCCGCAGGCTGTCGCGTCCTTTGCTCTTCAGCTGTTCGCCGGGATCCGCGTCGAGGAAATCACCCGCATGGAGGGCGCGCATGTTACCGCGAACGGGATCGACCTTCCGGCGAGCGTGACGAAGAAGGGGAGGCGTAGGCATATCACCCCGAGCGCGACCTTGGCCGCATGGCTGGAGGCCTATCCGTTCGAGCCTTGCTCGAACTGGCGCGAGACTTCCGCGGCATGTCGGCGACTTGCGGGATGGGATGTCGTTTCGGTGATTCTCAACGCCCGGATCGAGGCCGGCACCATGAAGGAAATGCCGAAGCCGAAGCGCGGCCGCTGGCCTCAGAATGCGCTGCGGCACTCTCACGCGTCCTATGCCATCGCGTCAGGCGTGCCGCTGGAAGCGCTGCTCTTCGAATTCGGGCACGCTGGCAACCCGACGCTCTTGCGCCAGCACTACGTCGGCAGGGCGAGCAAGAAACAGGCGCTTGAATTCTTCACCATCGCCCCCGAGGGGGTTGAAATCACCAACATAGAGGCGGTCGCATGAAGTCGGAGGGAACTGCAAAAATGATAGATGAGAGCTATCCCGAGAAACTGGTAAACGGCGAATTGTTAGGGGCTCTATTGCTCTCTTATTTTCTCAAGTCTGACACTGAAGCAGGCACAAGCGCGGGGGAATTGACAGAGATTGAGACAGCCATACGGGAGTATTACCATTATGTGCTGGAGGGCTGCGAGCTTAGTTTCGTTGCGCTCAAAGCAAGAGATCCCCACGCAGAGAAAATAATAGATCGTTTCGTGGAACCAATACGCATGTTTGTCATTCTTCATTTGACTGGGGCAGTCAGGGAATGCCGGGGGTTCAGCAGCATGCTAGACCCACTCTACCTCGCTGCAACTTTTGCTGCGAAACTTAGGCTAGGTCGAACACATCTCGAAGACTTTGATTCTTTCAACCGGCTGCTGGAGTCTGACGCCAAGGAATCGGGCGCTCGCTTTTTCGTAGCGCTCGCAGACGTTTTGAGAAAAAAGAACGGGGATATGCCAACCTATCTCCGCCTTCGGTACACGATCTTCTTCCGGGTGATGAGTGGACGTTGGCCTACATGCGCGGAGAGCCCGTCACATCTACGGCCGAAAAGGAAATGTTCGAAGCAAAAGTCAGAGCGGAAATCCCTGCTTTTCTTTGGTGGATGCTGAACGTGTATCAAATTCCCGAAGAGCACTCGGACCCGCGGCGATATAACGTCGCCACTTTTCATCATCCAGAGCTAAAGCAGAATCTAGAAAGCCTTTCCCCTGAAGCGGAGTTGCTGGATCTCATCGACCTTACACTCGTCAACGATCTGACCGTCGGCACCTGCTGGATCACAGCTCAGGATTTGGAGCGTCGGATTCGTGAGAATCACCATCGCCGGGCGGACACAATATTCACCTACAGACAGGCGTGTGCGAAATATCTCCACCGTCTCTCACAAAAGCGCCCCGAAAGAGTGACCAAGGGACGAACAGGTTTCGCAAATGGTTGGAACATCCACCCAAAAATCTCCCCTATGGAGGGTGTGGAGGGTGAAAACTAATCATTTAGGCGAGAAGAGAATAACACATATATACATAGATACTAAACCAAAACGCCCTCCATACCCTCCATGAACTCATCAATTGACACATCTCGATTGGAAAAGGTTCGCCGACGCGGCTCCAAGATCACGGCCCGTTGTCCTGCCTGCGCGGCCGAAGGTGGCGACAGTAAGGGAACCCACTTCTTTCAAAACACCGAAACCGGGCAATTCGGATGCGCGAAACACCCAGGAGACAGCGAACACCGTCGGCAGATCTTCCACCTTGTGGGAATTCGAGTCGAACGGGATCGGTTTACGGAACGGGAATGGAGACGTGGGCGGCTAATTCAGACTGCCCAGGAACTGAGACACCGCAGGGTATCCAGTGCTCTGCGCAGCAAACGCTCCTCTATCATTTCAGAGTATCCGTGGACCGACGCGCAGGCCCGCGCAGAGTCGCCCGAACAACGGTCAACTTGGCTCCAAGATCCACGGGGATTCCTAGCAGCACTCTTTCCACATGATGCTCTTGTGTGGACCGGTAGGGTGTATGAGAGCGGGCAGGAGGGATTGCATGTCGCCCGCTGGAAATCTGTCGCCGATTGGCAACTGGAACCCGCAAGCACACTTGGCCCCATGGTCTGTCCCGCGACATGGAAAGCGGGCACCGTTTCCCGTTCCGGTGACATGGTGGAATCCTCACCTTTCACCGTTCTAGACTTCGACGGAATAGACGGAATGAAGCCCGACACCCCGGAAGAAATCCGCGACCATCGCCGCAGGCAAGTGTAAACGTGCGGGGCTGCTTGCTACCCAAGGAATACGTGGTGGAGCAAACCGCGAAGTTCTCAAACGCATCAAGGAGGATGGAGACATTTTCTGGGCCGAAAGTGATCGGCCTTGGATTCTCGACGGCGCGAATGTACACGTTAGTATGGTTGCCTTTGACGACGGGACGCAGGCAACCCACACACTTGATGGGAAAACTGTTTCCTCCATCAACTCCAACTTGACCGCAGCCGCCGACACAACCGCTGCTGTATCCCTTGCTGACACGGCAAACCTCTCATTCAGCGGTACCAAGAAGGCGGGAGACTTCAATATCACTGAAACCGCAGCCCGCGAACTTCTCGGTATGCCGAATCCGCATGGAAAACCGAATTCTGACGTTCTGAAACCTTGGCTCAATGGAACTGCGATTGTTCAACGGCCTGACCGCCAATGGATCATTGATTGCGGGGTCAACATGATGCTGGAAGATTTCTTGCTTTACGAAGGTCCGCACCACCACGCGCTAGCCCAGGTGAAACCGGCTCGCGACAAAAACAAGCGCGAGGTGCGCCGCGTCAAATGGTGGCTCCATGCCGAACTTGCTCCGGCCATGAGAACAGCCCTTTCCGCACTGGATCGATTCATCGCAACACCCCGAGTTTCAAAGCACCGCATCTTTACTTGGAATGACCCGGTTGTGTTGCCTGACGATGGCATTTTCATCTTCGCACGCGCGGACGATCTGTTCTTTGGAGTTCTTCATTCTCACATACATGAAGTTTGGTCGTTGGCCCAGGGCACGCAAGTTAGGGAGAAAGAAAGCGGATTCCGCTATACCCCATCCACCTGCTTTGAGACTTTCCCATTCCCTGCGGGAGTGATCGAATCCACGGACCCATTGCCAGCCACTCACGCCGCCATTGCCGCCGCGGCAAAGGAATTGAACGAACTCCGCGAAAACTGGTTGAATCCACCCGAATGGACGCGCGAAGAAGTGATTGAATTTCCCGGCACCGTCGGCGGCCCGTGGGACCGCTTCATTGACACTGCGACGGCATCGGACCGAGGCGCATTCAAAGTCGGAACCGTTCGCTATCCGCACCTTGTGCCCCGTGACGCCACAAGCGCCGGCCGCCTCAAAGAACGCACCCTTACCAAACTCTACAACGTGCGCCCCGCATGGCTCGCCGCCTGCCATGCGAAACTAGACGCCGCTGTTGCCGCCGCCTATGGCTGGCCCGCAGACCTAACAGAGGAAGTAATCCTCGAAAGACTCTTGGCCCTAAACCATGGAACCCCTTGACCATTTCGTTAGACCCATGAGCATCCATAATCACCCCGTTTCGTTCATTAGCGACGTGATGCTGGTTATATTTGATGACTTGGTTCTTCTCCGTGCTTTGTCAGCCAGCCGGTGACAGTGCTTGGCGTTAGGAGACATCTCCATTGAGTATCTTCAAAAGCGCGTCCCACTCCGCAAGCTCATTTGGGTCTGCATCAGCGGGTGGGCAAGACACAACATGTGACATGAACCCAATCGCCCGCTCAAGTAGAGGCCCGAGAATCTCCAAGACCGGCCAAGGCTTGGTCTCGGGCGTGTGTCGAAGTCGCGAGTATGTAAGATGAACCATGTCCTTATTGAAACGCAGACGGGCGTCAGCAGACATGGGAACTGTGCTGGGTGAGAAACCGAAATCTGAGCAGAGCACGTCATCCTGCCGCCTGTCGCTCGATTCAAAAAATGTCAGGAGAATACGAGCGTGAATGAGAATTGCCAAAAAAACGGACTCTTTCAGATGCCAAGCGTCCTGCTCTTGCCGTGGGACGATGAAGCATTGCCCGATCTCATATCGGATATGAGACAGCATCTGTGCAGGGTCACCTTTTGAAAGAGCGTGGGGCATGGTTGTTTTCGTCAGAAGTCCTGGAACAGGCCGGCAAGTGGTCGAGAGAGGTCCTACTCCCTTGGAGGATTCTCACGGATTTTTGGAACCTTCTTGCCGTTGTAGACGCGGGCGATGTGGCTGGTGACCGCCTGGAATTCGGTCTTCAGCTTTGGGATCGCATCGTTTGCCGACTGGAGCAGATTTCGCCAATAGGAATCCGCAGTGAGCAGCATGTGTTGTGGAATCTGCACGTAGCCTTCCGCATTCGGGGGATAGTCGTGTTTGATCTTGTGCGCGAGTTCGGTCCAAGCCTCCAACGTGCTGATGAGGGTGTCAAACCGCTGTTCGGCGATATGGATTTGTTGAAGTAGGTCTGGCTCGTCTGATGCCGCTATGAATGCAATCTCCTCGAATGAGACTAGTGATGGCCGCCCATAAATCCGAAACTCCTTCATTTGTAAATAGGCGTTAGGCTGGTTCCGTAGGTCAGCCAGCAGGTCATTTTCTATCCCCTTCGCCATCGTCCATTGGGACAGCAAAGCGTAGAATGCTTTTAGCAACGATGCGTGCCTTTTGTTCTTCTCTTCCCGCCTTTGGTGAATGACGGCCAGTGCAAATGCCGACAGGGACCCAACGAGGGCTCCCGCCGCCGACGAGCCAAAGGCCGTGAAAGCCGTATCATCCATGTCATTGTGTCTAACAAAATGCCTACATGGGTAAAGCTAGATTACGTCAGGACTCACCGAGCAGAATTACTTGTTGAGCACGTCAGCTATTCTCGACACCGGGCTTCGGTGCCCACCGCCAAGCAGCGGGATGCGGTTGACGTGGTTATGACTCGAATCGCCGCGCTCGCGACCCCGGTTTTGGAACCTTGTTCTCCCTCAGCCAATCGGAACGAGACGCCCGCTTCTCTTTCCGCGACTGAGCAGCGTGGAATTTGGGATATTCGCCCTCCCAGGGCAACAGGCATGGCAGAGGACCAGTCCGCCAGGCAACGTCGTAGCATTTTTGCATGATGGGAGGCAGTAGCGGAAACCAGACCTCCAATTCCCAATGGCGCTTGCCGCAGGGGTCGCCGGGGAGCCTGTTGGATTGAAAGGCCGGGATGTAGAGATGGAATCCGTTTGGCACCGGGAAAAACAGCTCCACGGCATCACAACCGCACGGGAGCATTCCCCGCGTGAGAATCAACGGGTGATGGAAATTGTTCTGAACCACGCCGCGCCAAAGGCTAGGCAGCAACAGGCGCAGAATGCCTCGGTGGTTCGAGAGGTAGGGCAGTTCGGCCTTTTCCCAAACCTCGGCGTAATTGGTTTCCACGATGATCAGGCCATCGTTGACGATCCAAGGAGGAGGGCTCGGCGCGAACATGTTCAACTGAACATTTCCCATAAGGCTACGTCAAGGGTTCGTGACCGAATGGTGTCTGGGAGGGCCAGAAGGTGGTTGACGGCACCGGTAGAGCCTCAATACGTGGCGGCCTGAAAATCCCACCAATCAGACGATCCGTCCAACGCAGTGATGGCTTGGATTGCGTCTGAAACCCGAAAATTAAAATTAATAACAACCAAATTTTGACACGAATTTGCGCTAAGAACACTTTAAGTAGGTAATAATTGCCTTTTTTCGCGAAAAACTACCATATGCAGTGTCCACAAAATATTCACACACAAGCCATGGCCCTAAAATTTCTTGATCTAGGGGTCGGCTGGGTGTAGCTGTCCGGCGCACTAACAACTTCCATGAACGCTCCCGACCCAACTACTCAACCACACGCTACCGAGTTCTATCGGTGGTATGAAAAAGAGAAGGCGGAAAATGGCCTGCTCGATATTAAATTCTGCTTGGGAAATTCCGCTAAAGCTTCCAGTGAGAATGTTTTTGCGGCGATCAACTCGATGTTGACCGCTAAGACGGTTGAAGATCCTGAGATTTTTTGAGTGAGCGCGGAAAAATATCCGTGCCATGAGGCTTTTCTCTGCGCCTTCGATATGGTCGAACGCTATCGCAATGCGGGAGGCGTTTGTAAGCCGGTAGACTTAGTTTGCGGATTGGTGCGCCTTGCCGAAAAGGAGCAGCAAGTTTTTAATCCAGGCTTCCAGATCCAGCTTCATCCCCGGAGTTTTGAGGGCGATGACCTTGTTTTCGGCGGATTAGTGCGCTACCCGGCGTACTGTGAGATACTTTACAGCACCAACCTAACCACTTGTTGGCGTCGCTTTATAATCGCCAAAGAGCTTGCCCACCTGATTTTCGACAAAGACGACAACTTTACTTCTGATCCGATCGAGCTAGTTACCAGCCTTTTGGCAGGGATTCCCTTGTCCGAAGGAGCAATAGCGGCTGTTACCTCGGAGCAACAGGCGGTTCTTATGGCGATTGAACTTATCCTGCCTCATACTTGTCGAGAAGACGTTGAAAAAATGGCGGCGGCTGGAAGTTCGGCGCTCGAAATCGCGATAGCCTATCGAGTGCCTCAAAAGGTCGTCGAAAACTATTTGAATTCCGGCTACAAAAAAATGGCCGCTACTTGTTGGGATCTTCGCGGACGCTAGCGCTTTTCGGCAGATTTGAACACGCGTGCAAATCGCTGCTCCGGGCTCAGCTTTTGCAAGAACTTGCAAAACCGATTCGGATCCAAATTAGGACACTACCCGGGGCGGGGTCCGCTTGCCAGATTTCCCTAGTTTCATCTATCTGGGCCCCATGTGCACCGCCTACGAACTTGGAAAGCGCGGCGGATCGCATCCGGAATGGGTTAACGCCAAGGCCACCGCCGAGCTGCTGGGACTGTCTGGCAAGGCGATTGTCCGCCCGACCAAGCCCGCGCCGGTGATTATGCCCGACGGCACGCTCGCGATGATGACCTGGGGATTCCGGTTGCCGATACCTGGAGGGAAATTCAGAACGGTTGTGAATTCACGCGAGGACAAGCTGCAAGGCGGGACGTGGAAGAAAGCTTTCGCGGAAAGGCGCTGCCTGATTCCCGCCGCCGCATTCTACGAGTGGGTGGACACCCCGCGCGGAAAAGTGCCGCTACGCTTCGAGCGGCCCGGGGATGAATGGCTATGGATCGCCGGAATATGGCGCGAGGAAGCCGACCGAGGGCGCGTGCATTCCATGATCACCACCGATCCGAACGACGTAATGCTGCCCGTTCATGATCGAATGCCGGCCGTCCTGGCTGACGACCAACTCAGGCCGTATCTCGACGGGGAGTTGAGCGAATTCGGGCCGTCGAGCGTGCCGCTGATTTATACCGAAGCCGCGAATTTCCTCACCCGAAAACCGCGGGACGAGCCGCCAGCGGACGCTCAAGGAGAGCTGTTTTGAGGTTCTTCGGAGGCGTCCGGAGATGGGGCTTTCTTCAATGGAATCTCGCTGCCTTCGCCTCCAATGAGCAGGACGTTGGTGTCGTTTAGTTCCGGCAAGTCATGGAGGCTGATGCCGGCGCTCTTCACTTCAAGGAGTCGGACGAATTCATTTTGCCCTTCGCGATACTTTTCTCCGACCCGCTTCTGGACCGCCCAAGCAGCCTTGGAGACGTCCATGAGCAAGGCTCCGCCAGGAACGTCAAAATACTGCGCGGCAGCTTCTAGGGCTACGCGCCCAACGATTTCCGCCAGTGCGCCGAGCTCTAGAAGGGAATGGTTCTTTTTCCCCTTGAGATGATCCAGCAACTTCCGCAAATCGTGGTCGAGCCTCGCCTTGATGCTAACCTCTCCCTCATCGATCACCTTTTCCAGTGTTGCTATGAGATGGGCCGCTAACTCTCCAAGCTCTTCGTCGGATTTGTAGGATTCAAAAATATCATGGAACGAAAGTAGCTTTTCGGAATTTTCACTGATGGTTTTGAGGCGCTCGATGGAGGCATTTAGGGCGGGGAAACTTCCGGGATTTCTGTTCGCAACAAATCGATCGATGCGCGTTCGCAGATCCTCAATTTCGGCCGGCAACTTGGCGGCAGAGAACATTGCCGCTAGACCATTTAAAACGGCCTGTGCTTCCGCGCCCAGGCCCTTGTGATATTCTTGGCGTTGTGAAGGATCGTTACATTCTGCCACGATCACCCGGTGGCATGCTTTGACAACTTCATCGATCTTTTCTTCCACATTCTCCTTCCACGCGGTCGCATCGGTATGGCTCATTTTTTAAAGTGAGAGAAGCGTGAGTGCCTCAGATTTCTGTTAGATTTTCCGTTAGATCGGAAGGCGATGAAACCCTTATAGAATATGGCGGAGAGGGTGGGATTTGAACCCACGGTAGCTGTTACACTACGTCTGATTTCGAATCAGGTGCCATAGACCACTCGACCACCTCTCCTTGGAAACGGGGCGAAAATTGGCCGGGGCGGGCGGGTTTGTAAAGTCTGCAAATTCGCGAAGTCAGGTTCCCTCATTTCGGATTTTCAACCGCGAATGGACGTGGATTGGAGATCGTGGATAGTAGATCGTGGATCGGGGATGGAACACCGCTGCGCCAATCTGAATCTGGTTTCTGGAATCTGGCTTCTGGAGTCTGGTCTCTCATCCCCATTCGCGTCCATTCGTGATGGCATGAAGTCATTCAGCAACCGGCGCTGGGCAGACCGCAAGGTATGGTTCATCGTCCCTGCGGACCCCGTGAGTGCTGCAACACGCACGGGTGGCCGAAGGTCCAAAGGGTTCGAGAATGGACATGAGATAACTC